>NZ_AEVT01000072.1 GCF_000189275.1 Vibrio sinaloensis DSM 21326
AGCGGCTTTTTTGTTGTTCGCTTCTAGTTAGGCTTCCATGTAACCCGCTGGCATTTCGATGCGAGCCACACCAGAGTCAACCGCTGCCTGCGCTACTGCTTTTGCAACACGTGGAAGTAGGCGAGAGTCCATTGGTTTTGGAATGATGTAGCCTGGGCCAAATTCTAGCTTGTCGACACCCGCGGCTTTAAGCACTTCCGCTGGTACGTCTTCTTTGGCTAATTGACGGATGGCATCAACGGCCGCTAACTTCATCTCATCGTTAATTTCACTGGCGCGTACATCCAGCGCACCGCGGAAAATGAATGGGAAACACAGGACGTTGTTGACTTGGTTTGGATAGTCCGAACGGCCTGTACCCATGATTAGGTCATCACGTACTTGGTGCGCAAGTTCTGGCTTGATCTCTGGATCTGGGTTAGAACACGCAAATACGATTGGTTTATCTGCCATCAGTTTTAGGGCTTCTGCAGGTAGCAGGTTTGGACCTGATACACCAAGGAATAGGTCAGCACCTTCAATGACGTCTTCCAAAGTGCGCTTATCTGTGTTGTTCGCAAATAACTGTTTGTATTCGTTTAGGTCGTCACGACGAGTATGAATCACACCTTTGCGGTCAAGCATGTAGATTTTTTCACGCATCGCGCCACACTTGATCAACAGTTCCATACATGCGACAGCAGCAGCACCAGCACCAAGACAAACAATGGTCGCTTCTTCTAGCTTTTTACCTTGCAGTTCAATCGCATTCAGCATGCCAGCAGCAGTAACAATGGCGGTACCATGTTGGTCATCGTGGAATACAGGGACATCACAACGTTCAATCAACTGCTTCTCAATCTCGAAACAATCAGGTGCTTTGATGTCTTCTAAGTTGATGCCGCCGAAAGTGTCGGCAATATTTGCCACAGTATCAACGAACTCTTCGATTGTGCGATGCTTCACTTCGATATCGATGGAATCAAGTCCCGCAAAACGCTTAAAGAGTAAAGATTTACCTTCCATCACTGGCTTAGAAGCCAGTGGACCTAAGTTACCGAGACCAAGAATTGCTGTGCCATTAGAGATGACAGCGACCATATTGCCTTTTGATGTGTACTTGTAGACATTATCTGGGTTTTGGGCAATCTCGCGAACGGGTTCCGCGACACCAGGGCTGTAGGCTAGAGCAAGATCATTTGCCGTTTCTGCCGGCTTTGTCAGCTCGACTGAAATCTTACCTGCAGTAGGGAGGGCATGGTAATCAAGCGCTTGTTGGCGGAATTGTTCTTCTGGGGATAGCTCTTGGTGGTTGTCATCGGACATAGGTGTAGGTACTCGTTAATAATAATAGGAAAAGGGGAAATCCATTCTAGAGTAACTAAGTCAAGCTGCAAAGGTCAGAGTGCGACCCACGACGATAAAAAGTGGGAAATGACTGGAGATTAGACCAGATCAATAGAGAGATCGCTGGTAAACAAGTCGAATAAAGAAATAATCAACCATATAGGCTTGTTTTTTATATGGCTATTGAGTTTGGGAAAACAAAAAAGGACGCCTTAGCGTCCTTTTTAGATTCGAGCAAAGAGAAGTGATTACTTCTTGCTTGAAAGAGCACCGAAACGCTTGTTGAAGCGATCAACACGGCCGCCAGTATCAACGATACGTTGCTTACCAGTGTAGAATGGGTGACATTTGTCACATACGTCTAGGTGGATAGACTCTTTAGTTAGAGTTGAGTTGAACTCAAAAGAGTTGCCGCAAGAACAAGTTGCTTTTACAGCTTTGTATTCTGGGTGGATACCAGCTTTCATGGGATAACCTCTATATAGGCCGTGTCGCTATCCGAATCTAAGCCGGACACCACACGTAGTGAATAAAAAATTGCTAGGATACCGCTGCCGTTTGGCGAGCCATATCTCTAAGGCGCGATATAGTAATGAATCATGTTGATAGGATCAACCAATTTACTAAGAAAGTTGCTACTTTTTTAGCCGCAGCCAAGGGATGCTGCAGAGAGCTTGGGCTATTGAGTGTATTTGCACTTTGGTCCTTTTCCCTTAGACTAGCTGTGTCTTCTTCCTCATTTCTCAATGGCTTGTATGCGACCAACAATTGCTCGAGTGGCTTTGCCTGTTCCACTCGATAAACAGTTTGATTACCAGATCCCTGCCCACTTATTCCCGGTAATAGGTGGTCGAGTTTCGGTGCCTTTTGGTCGTCAAACCTTAGTGGGTATCGTGACGGCATTGGTTAACCATTCAGAATTTAGCCTAGATAAGTTGAAGCCGATTAAACAAGTGTTAGATAGTCAGCCAGTGTGGCCAGACAAACTCTACTCTTTACTGCAGTGGTGTAGCCTTTTTTATCAGTACCCACTAGGCGATACATTACTTAACGCCATGCCATCATCGTTGAGAAAAGGAAAGCCCGCCGATTTTGCAACGCTGGTGGAGTGGCAATTAACGCCAGCGGGGAGAAATCAGTTGATGCAGGGCTTTGGTCGAGCAGTTAAACAAGCCAAAGTGATGCATATGCTTGAATCGGGAGCGGTTTCTCATCAAGCATTTGTCGATCAAGAAGTGAGTTCGAGTGTACTTAAGACCTTGTCAGAAAAGGGCTGGATTGAGTCACTAGAAAAGAAACCCGTAATTCGAGACTGGCGCACTGATGTTGAGGCTGATGTCGATAAACCTAAGCTGAATACGGAGCAGGCCGTGGCGATTGCGACGGTAAACAGCTGCTCTGAGTTTGGCTGCTTTTTACTTGAGGGGGTTACGGGCTCAGGTAAGACCGAAGTTTACCTCAACTTAATCAAGCCTGTGCTAGAAAAAGGACGACAAGCACTGGTTTTGGTACCAGAGATAGGTTTAACACCGCAAACCATCAATCGTTTTAAAAAGCGTTTCAATGTCCCGGTTGAAGTCATTCACTCTGGATTGAATGACAGCGAACGACTTAACGCTTGGCTTAGTGCTCGTGACAATGCGGCTGGCATTGTGATTGGTACGCGTTCTGCGCTGCTGACGCCTTTCCACGATCTTGGCATTATTATCGTCGATGAAGAGCATGACTCCTCCTACAAGCAGCAAGACAGTCTGCGTTATCACGCTCGTGATGTCGCGGTTATGCGTGCGAACAAAGAGCAGATCCCCATTGTTCTGGGGTCGGCCACCCCTGCTTTAGAAACCTTGCACAATGCGTTAGTCGGCAAGTATCACCACTTAGTGTTATCGAAGCGTGCAGGCAGTGCGACACCTACCACTAACAAGGTGTTGGATATCAAAGGGTTGTATTTAGAAAGTGGTTTATCTGCTCCGTTGATTGCTGAAATGCGCCGCCATCTTCAGGCGGGAAACCAAGTGATGTTGTTCTTGAATCGACGCGGTTTCTCGCCAGCCTTGATGTGCCATGAATGTGGTTGGATAGCGGAGTGCAAACGCTGCGATGCTTACTACACCTACCATCAGAACAGCAATGAAATTCGCTGCCATCACTGTGGCTCTCAGCAACCTATTATTCATCAATGTCACGGTTGTGGTTCGACGCATCTAGTGACTGTGGGGGTGGGTACTGAGCAACTAGAAACTCAATTAGCGAATTTGTTTCCCGATTACAAAGCGATTCGTATCGACAGGGACAGTACCCGCCGCAAAGGTAGCTTAGAAAGTGCATTGAGTGCGATCCGCAATGGGGAATACCAGATCTTGATTGGTACTCAAATGCTTGCCAAAGGGCATCATTTCCCTGATGTCACCTTAGTCGGTTTGCTGGATGTTGATGGCTCTCTCTACAGCAGTGACTTTCGGGCCTCAGAGCGATTAGCACAATTGTTTATCCAGGTTGCCGGTCGTGCTGGGCGCGCAAGTAAGCCTGGAGAAGTCATTTTGCAAACGCATCACCCGGAACACAGTTTGTTGCAAGCGCTGTTGACGAAAAGCTATCGTCACTTTGCTGATACCGCTCTTCAGGAGCGCAAGCTTGCCATGTTGCCGCCGTATTCATTCCTTACTCTGTTCAGAGCAGAGGCTAATAACAGTGACACGGTAGAAGAATTTTTACGTCAGGTTCGACATACCTTAGAAGCTCACCCCTTGTTTGATGACAGTTGCCAGGTGCTGGGGCCAACTCCCGCTCCTTTAGCAAAACGGGCAGGGAAATTTCGTTGGCAGCTATTGCTACAAACCCAACAGCGACCAACCATGCAGAAACTGCTCTCGAGTGCCAAACCCGCTATTCAGTTACTGCCAAGTGCGAAAAAGGTGCGTTGGACGTTAGATATTGAACCGCAAGACTTGAGTTGATGATCAGCATATCTCAGCATGCATGCTCTGTCATATGACGGAAAAGAGTTGTCGTGAGATTAATGAGTTGCAGTTTTTTCATTTATTTGTGACCCAGATCTTGTTTGTACTGCCCATTTTGTTAAATCTCCCGTAACTTTGTGTTGTGAAATGAATAAACTAGGTGAGAGTTTACTTAACGCCAAGTACTCAAACACAACAAGTTAAACGTTTGCTAAAGGCAAATGGCGCATAAGAATGAGTTTTAGCTCATCACTATCACACATTCAGCCGTAAGTAATGAAGTGTGATTCAGCACGGTTTAGGTGGCACCACGCTACCAAAGTTGGAAATTGAAGAGGGTAAAAATTTTATGGCGACAATGAAGGATGTTGCCCAGCTAGCGGGAGTTTCGACAGCGACGGTTTCCAGAGCGTTGATGAATCCGGAAAAAGTATCTTCAGCGACAAGAAAGCGCGTTGAAGATGCAGTGCTAGAAGCTGGATATTCACCAAATTCTTTGGCGCGCAACTTGCGCCGAAATGAGTCAAAAACGATCATTGCTATCATTCCGGATATCTGTGACCCGTATTACACAGAGATCATTCGTGGCATCGAAGATGCGGCCATGGAACATGGTTATATTGTTCTGCTCGGCGACAGTGGTCAGCAGAAAAAGCGTGAAAGCTCATTTGTAAACTTAGTCTTTACCAAGCAAGCAGACGGGATGTTGCTGCTGGGTACCGATTTACCGTTTGATGTTAGTAAGCCAGAGCAGAAGAATTTACCGCCCATGGTTATGGCGTGTGAATTTGCTCCAGAGTTAGAGCTACCTACGGTACATATCGATAACTTAACTTCTGCATTTGAAGCAGTGAACTACCTAACGCAAATGGGCCACAAGCGTGTTGCTCAGATTTCTGGCCCAGAGTCTGCCGCGTTGTGTCAGTTCCGTCATCAAGGTTATCAGCAAGCACTGCGTCGTGCGGGTATTACCATGAACCCGAATTACTGTACGTATGGTGACTTTACCTTTGAGGCAGGAGCGAAAGCGATTCGTCAATTGTTAGCGTTACCTGAGTCGCCAACGGCGATCTTTTGTCATAATGATGCGATGGCTATTGGCGCTATCCAAGAAGCGAAAAAACTGGGCTTGCGCGTTCCGCAAGACTTATCTGTGGTTGGGTTTGATGATATTCAGTTCGCGCAATATTGCGATCCTCCGTTGACTACGATTTCGCAACCTCGTTATGAGATTGGCCGTCAAGCCATGCTGATGATGTTGGAGTTGCTGCGTGGTCATGATGTTCGTGCGGGCTCTCGCTTGCTTGAGACCGAGTTGGTCGTTCGCGAAAGTGCAGCGCCACCGCGTGTCATATAATTGAGCTTTGATTGATAAGCGGCGCATTTTGATGCGCCGCTTCCATTTCAGGTCTGTCATCACGCGCCAATCTGATTTAACATACCCTTAGTAGTAACAAACGATTGATGTACAGCAGTGGCAAACAGAGATTATGTAAAACGTGGGCGGGGCACTGGTGGGCGCAAGCAGCCTGCACGTAAGAAAGCGGCAGCCCCGCGCAGAAAACCTTGGCGTAGTGGATTAATCGCTATTCTATTGGTGGGCATGTTTGGTTATGGCCTGTACATTTTGAATAATGATCCTGAGCCACCTACGCCTGTGGTGGAGGTTAAACCGAAACCAAAACCTAAGCCAAAAGAAGTGCTGCCTCCTCCTCCTGAAGAGAAGTGGGACTATGTGGAGAGCTTGCCAAGCCGTGAGGTTGAAGTAAAAGCTAAAGAGCAAGTGGTATCCAAAATTCCATATATCATGCAGTGCGGAGCTTACAAAAATGCGCAGCAAGCGGAAGCGCGTAAGTTGGATATTGCCTTCCAAGGGTTAACTAGCCAAATTCGCAAGGCAGAAGGAAGCAGCTGGTATCGCGTGGTGCTTGGCCCGTACAAATTTAAGCGTGATGCGGAACGAGACAAGCATAAGCTTCAACGAGTGAAGATAGAACCTTGTGCGATTTGGAAGGAATCTCAATAAACAAAGGCGAGCCGAATGGCTCGCTTTTTTACACTCCTCGCTAAGATTATCCCCCTTGAATTCCTACTCCTGTAACCTCATATAAGTTCTAACATTGAGATTAAAACAACTATGAGGCCCTACTCGTGACTACCATTGTATCTGTACGTCGTAACAACAAAGTCGTCATCGCTGGTGATGGACAAGTATCTTTGGGTAACACAGTAATGAAGGGCAATGCGCGCAAAGTGCGTCGCCTGTACAACAACAAAGTACTCGCAGGCTTTGCTGGTGGTACGGCTGATGCCTTCACGCTGTTTGAAAAGTTTGAAAGTAAACTGCAAATGCATCAAGGCCACCTAACTAAAGCAGCGGTGGAACTGGCTAAAGATTGGCGAAGTGATCGTGCCCTGCGCAAGCTTGAAGCATTATTGGCTGTCGCGGATGAAACGGCATCATTGATCATCACAGGTAATGGTGATGTTGTTCAGCCTGAAAACGATCTTATTGCGATTGGCTCAGGCGGCAACTTTGCTCAAGCTGCGGCAACGGCACTACTTGAAAACACTGAATTAGATGCACGTGATATTGCAGAAAAGTCACTCAAAATTGCTGGTGATATCTGTGTGTTCACTAACCATCACCACACTATCGAAGAACTAGAAATTCCAGCTACTCCAGCCGAGTAATGACCGCTGAATAAATAAAGATAGTGCTAACAGAATTTAAGGAAACTGATTATGTCTGAAATGACACCTCGCGAAATTGTTCATGAACTTAACCGCCACATCATTGGCCAAGAAAATGCAAAGCGTTCAGTGGCGATCGCGCTACGTAACCGCTGGCGCCGTATGCAGCTTGACGAAAGCTTGCGTGTTGAAGTCACGCCAAAGAACATTCTAATGATTGGTCCAACGGGTGTGGGTAAAACTGAAATTGCTCGCCGTCTTGCTAAGCTAGCCAATGCGCCTTTCATCAAGGTAGAAGCGACTAAGTTTACTGAGGTGGGCTACGTAGGTAAGGAAGTGGAAACTATTATCCGTGACCTAACTGACGTTGCGATTAAGATGACTCATCAGCAAGCGATGGAAAAAGTAAAATTCCGCGCAGAAGAGCAGGCAGAAGAACGTATTCTGGATGCGCTACTTCCTCCTGCGCGTGATGCTTGGGGTCAAAACGAACAGCAAGATGAAACGTCTTCAAACACACGTCAAATCTTCCGTAAGAAGTTACGTGAAGGCAAGTTAGACGATAAAGAGATTGAAATTGATGTTGCTGCGCCGCAGATGGGGGTAGAGATCATGGCTCCTCCAGGTATGGAAGAGATGACGAACCAGCTGCAAGGCATGTTCCAGAATCTTGCCGGTGATACCAAGAAGAAACGTAAGCTGAAAATTAAAGATGCGTTCAAGGCATTGACTGAAGAAGAAGCAGCGAAACTGGTTAACCAAGAAGAGCTAAAAGAGCAGGCTATCTTCAACGTTGAAAACAACGGCATCGTATTCATCGATGAAATCGACAAGATTTGTAAGCGCGGTGAAAGCTCAGGTCCTGACGTATCACGTGAAGGTGTTCAACGAGATCTTCTCCCTCTGATTGAAGGTAGCACAGTATCAACTAAGCACGGCATGGTGAAAACTGACCACATCCTATTTGTGGCGTCTGGTGCATTCCAAGTGGCTAAACCATCGGATCTAATCCCAGAGTTACAAGGTCGTTTACCAATTCGTGTCGAGTTAGAAGCGTTATCAAGCCACGATTTCAAACGCATTCTGACTGAGCCTAAAGCCTCTCTGACAGAGCAGTACGTGGCGTTGATGAAGACAGAAGACGTTGATATCGAGTTCACCGAAGAGGGCATCACGCAAATTGCAGAAGCGGCGTGGACGGTAAACGAAACGACAGAAAACATTGGTGCACGTCGTCTGCATACTGTCATGGAGCGCTTGATGGACGAGATTTCATTCGAAGCTACGGATAAGTCGGGCTCTAAGCTGACAATAGATGCAGCGTATGTCAAAGCCAAACTGGGTGATACGATCGAAGATGAAGATCTAAGTCGATTCATTCTGTAACCCAGCGTTACTTTAAAAAGCTCGCTCACTTTGAGCGAGCTTTTTTGTTGGTCGTTAATCGGTTGTTTTGTGGTGTGTTTCTAATCTTTGATCTGAATAGCAAGCGATTGCACTCGCTTTAACCCAATATCCTGTACAGAAAAACATCGGGATAACGGTGTGCAACAAAGATTTTTATCTGTATGATGGCGCGCTTTTATGATCGTCCTCACACTCCTGCGTGGTTTGAGAGGTAAATACGCCTAACCCGATTATCGGGCCAGCAAAAGCGAGACTCTAATGTCTAGAGCCAGTTTGGCGGCAGGAGACCCCTGCATTTCTAATGTCGATACTTCGACGTCTACCGTTAACATTACAACGGCGAAATCCCTAAGTTCCCAACTTCAACTTTCTAACCCTGTTTTTTGGATCAGTGGCAGTTTCCTGTCTTTGTTCGTCCTGCTTGCGTTTATTAGCACAGATAGGCTCAGTGAACTTGTCAACAGTGGTTTTATTTACGCGACCCAGTATTTTGGTGGCTACTGGCAGATTCTTCTACTCGTTAACTTTGTGATGGCGTTGTACTTAGCACTTGGTCAAACAGGTTACGTACGACTAGGCGGAGTTGCGGCACCAGAAATGAGTACCTTCAAATGGCTGTCGATATTACTGTGTACGTTGCTCGCCGGTGGTGGTGTCTTTTGGGCTGCCGCCGAGCCGATTGCTCATTATGTGTCTGCACCACCACTTTATGGTCAAGATGAGCCGCGTGAAATGGCAATCAATGCACTTGCGCAGTCGTTTACCCACTGGGGCTTTCTCGCTTGGGCAATTCTCGGCGCTTTATCTTCAATTGTCTTGATGTATCTGCATTATGAAAAAGGGTTACCGTTAAAGCCGCGTACTCTGCTGTATCCTGCTTTAGGCGAGAAAGCGATGCATGGCTGGATAGGCAATCTCACGGATGGACTAAGCATTATCGCTGTTGCAGCAGGCACAATCGGACCAATCGGTTTCCTTGGTTTACAAATTAGTTATGCTCTGCATGCCTTGTTTGCTATCCCTGACACTTTACTCACCCAGACTTTAGTGATTCTAGGTGCAATGGCGATTTATACTTTGTCTGCGTTGAGCGGATTGAGTAAAGGGATCCAAATTGTGAGTCGCTACAACATCGTTTTATCGCTCGCTTTGGTGCTCTTCATCCTGATTGCAGGACCGACTCGATTCGTGATTGACGGTTATATTCAAGGTGTTGGGCGCATGTTGGATAACTTTATTCCAATGGCGCTTTATCGTGGTGATGAGAATTGGCTAAGCTGGTGGACAGTCTTTTTTTGGGGTTGGTTTATTGGTTATGCCCCTATGATGGCGATTTTTATCGCTCGAATTTCGCGCGGTAGAACCATACGTCAGTTAATCTTAGCGATCAGTGTGACGGCACCCCTGATTACCTGCTTTTGGTTTAGTATTGTCGGTGGCTCTGGTCTTGCGTTTGAACTGGCGAATCCAGGTAGTGTGCAAGCTGGATTTGAAGGCTTTAATCTTCCTGGAGCGTTGCTCGCTATGACTCAACAACTGCCATTTCCCTTGTTGATCTCAATACTATTTCTAATTTTGACCACGACCTTCATTGTAACCACTGGTGATTCAATGACATACACCATTTCAGTCGTGATGACTGGAGAGAGTCAACCTAATGCGGTGATTCGTTGCTTTTGGGGCATTGTAATGGGCGCCATCGCGATCGTTCTGATTTCAATCGGAGAAGGTGGCATCTCTGCGCTGCAATCCTTTATTGTGATCACTGCAGTACCGGCCTCGTTGATCATTTTACCTTCCTTATGGAGCGCGCCTAAGTTCGCTGGTTTAATGGCTAGGCAGCAAGGCATTGTGCGCGAAAGTATGAATTAAGTATGTGCTATTGAGAAAAAGCCGACCTAATGGTCGGCTTTTTTGTATGCGTGATGCATCGATAAGAACTTTATATATTTCGGAAAAATTATGCTTATTTTGTGAATCTTTCGATTATTCCTAAGTTAAATGTTTTGTTACATTTACATCTGTTGGTGAGGCGCTCTGTAACAGTCTGTTTTCATTGGTTTTGAGCCACTCAAACAACACAAAGGAGAATAATAATGAACGATTTAAGCTTAGGACAAAGCTCAAAGGTTGAACAACGACGTCAGATGCTACACAAAGGAATAAAAGTCGCTATTTTTGGCGTACCTCTGTTAGCTCTTGGTTTAACGATAAATAGCTCGGTGCTGATGACGGATGCGGGCTACAGCTATGTCCATCAGAATAACATCACCGGTGAGTTGGATGTGTTTACTGAGCCAGGCATTCACTTCCGAATGCCGTTTCTATCTAAGATTACTCAGTATGACCAAGTCATAACGGTCTCTTTTGGTAACAGCAAAGGCGAGGACTTTTATCAGCGACTCGATCCTGTTCAAGTACGTTTTGCGGATACTTATATCGGCCAGATCCCGGTAACCTTCCGCTTTAAACTCAGCAATGATCCCGAAGCGGTCAAAAAGATGCATCGAGAGTTTCGTAATAACAGTAATTTGATTGATGCGTTGTTGGTGAAGAATGCCCGAAACGTCACCGTGATTACGGCGACTCAATATACCGGTGAAGAATTCTTCCAAGGTGGTTTGAATCAGTTCAAATCCAAGTTGGGTGACCAGTTACGTGATGGTATCTACACCACAGAGCGTCGTCAGGTAGAGGTTGAAGAGTTAGATCTTGCTCCCGTTGGCGTTGATCAAGCGAATGCAAACCAGCTACAACGTACCAACCAATTGGTATGGAAAACCGTACCTGTGGTTGATGCGAGTGGTCAACCTATTCGTCAAGATAACCCGCTACAGCAATATGGGATTCAAGTGACTCAGGTGACGATAGGCGATCCGCAACCCGAGAAGCAGCTTGATCAGTTGTTGGCAGATAAGAAGCGCTTAGTCGCCGATCGGATTCGTGCGATTCAGGAGCAAGAAACGTCTAAGGCACAAGCAGAGACGGAGCAACTACGTAAAGAAATTCAACGTACGCGTGAAGTTCAAGATGCACAACGTCAAAAAGAGTTGGCGATCATTTCTCAGCAAAAAGAGGTTGAAGTTGCCCGTCAGATAGCGGAGCGAGAAATTGTCGAAGTAGAGAAGACCAAGCGCTTAGCGGAAGTCGAAAAAGAGAAAGAGCTGGCGATTGCGGAAGCCAACTTAGCGATTCAAAAAGCGAACGCTTTATCGGCAGAATTTGAAGCAAAAGCGATTTTAGAAAAGGGTCGAGCAGAAGCCGAAGTCTTGAAAGAGAAGTACGCGGCACTGGGGGCTAACCGAGAAGTGTACTTGGCAGAATTGAATCGAGACGTGGCGAATTCGCTATACAACAACCTGCAAAACTTCCAAGTGCAGATGCCGCAAAACTACATCGGAGGTGGTGACGACACGGGCCTGAAAACCAATCTTGATGTGATCACTGGATTTGGGGCATTAGGTTTAATGGATCAAACCAAGAAGGTTACACAGCAATAAGAACATGGGTGCTCTAAAGCTTGATAAGCAAAAAGATCATGGCTAACCCAAAACTAAAAAAGCTGGCAAAGTGCCAGCTTTTTCTATTTTCAAGTCTTAAATCATAAAGATGAAGATAACGGCTAATGCAGAGATTAAACCGGCAAAGGCATAACATGCTACTTTGCCAACCACACCCGTATGGAATTTAAGATCATGCATACCATGATGAACACGGTGCATTGCATGCCACATTGGCAGCGCTAGTGTACCGATGATAAACAGTGCACCAATAATGCTGGTGGCAAACTCAGAAACACGCTCATAGCTGAGTGCTTCTGTATCAATCACACCCAGTGGCGCAAGCACGCCAAGCACTAAAATAGTGACAGGAGTAATCATCGCAAACCAAGTGCCGCCTGCGCCAAATAGACCCCACCAGATTGGCTCATCAGAACGTTTCGGTGCTCTATCTACAGAGTAATTCGGTTTCATTGTTAAAGCTCCTTACACCACAACAAGTACAATGAGTGAGATAAATGCGACTGCGGCCCATTGGGTCAAAACGATAACTCGCTTATCAACAGGCTTGCCTTTCAGACGTATTGGCATTACTTGCGGCATCATGCTGAAGAAAGTTTGCGCATGCAGCAGGCTACCTGCGAGTGCAACGATGTTAATCGCAATCACAACTGGGTTGGCCATAAAGCCTAACCAAGTCTGCCAAGCTTCTGGGCCTTTCACTAAAGAACCTAAACCGAAAGTTAGGAATAGAGTGAATAGGATCAGTGGCAGTACCGTTGCTTCACGCAGCATGTAGAAGCGGTAAAACGGGTGGTTCTTCCACCAAGTACGTTTAACTTCACGAACGTAAGGTTTACGGTTACTCATCTTACGCCTCCTCTGCTGTTTTCGTTGGGGTGCCATCAGGCTTGAACATAGAGATAACGAAGTCCATTGAAGACTCAACTTTACCTTGGTTTACCGCAGCGGCTGGGTCTACGTTCTTCGGACATACATCAGAACAGTAACCGACAAACGTACAACCCCAAGCGCCATTTTCACCATTGATCAATGCCATACGCTCAGATTTACCGTTATCACGGCTATCTAAGTTGTAGCGGTGAGCCAGTGTCAAAGCAGCAGGGCCGATAAACTCAGGGTTCAAGCCGAACTGAGGACACGCTGCGTAACACAGACCACAGTTGATACAACCAGCAAACTGTTTGTACTTCGCCATCTGTTCTGGTGTCTGCAAATTCGCGCCATCTTCAGGCTTACGGTCGTTACCAATGATGTAAGGCTTGATTGCTTCTAGGCGCTCGATAAACGGCGTCATATCAACAATCAAATCTTTCTCGATTGGGAAGTTTGCTAAAGGCTCGATCTTCACGCCATTTGGGTAATCACGTAGGAAGCTCTTACAAGCAAGCTTAGGTACGCCATTAACCATGATGCCGCACGAACCACAGATCGCCATACGACAAGACCAACGGTAAGAAAGGTCTTTGTCTAGGTTGTCTTTGATGTAGCCAAGGGCATCAAGTGTTGACATGGTTTCATCAAAGGGGACTTCAAAGGTCTGAAAATGCGGTTCTGCGTCTTTCTCTGGGTCATAACGCAGAATCTCTACTTTTTGGATGCGATTGGCTGACATTACGCTTGCTCCTCTGCTTTCTTCTCTGCCGCTTTCGCCGCTTCTTCGGCTGCTGCTTTCTCTGCTGCTTCACCGTATAGACGAGCTTTTGGTTGTGACTTAGTGATGGTCACCTTGCTGTAGTCGATAGTTGGTGCCGCATCTTCTTGGAAGAAGGCGAGAGAGTGCTTGAGGAAGTTTTCATCATCACGCTCAGTACAGTTGTCGTCAAGACGTTGGTGTGCACCACGAGACTCTTTACGTAGAATCGCAGAGTGAACCATAGCTTCAGCCACTTCGAGGCCGTAACCCACTTCGATAGCGTAAAGAAGGTCAGTGTTGAACACTTTGCCTTTGTCTTTGATGCTGATTTTCTTGTAACGTGCTTTTAGCTCAGTGATCTTATCGATCGTTGCTTGCATCAGGTCTTCTTGGCGGTAGATACCACAACCCGCTTCCATGGTGTGACCCATTTCAGTGCGAATATCCGCCCAGTTTTCATCGCCTTCTTGGTTCATTAGTGCGGCAATGCGTTCTTCCACGGCTTTAACTTGAGCTGCAATTGACTCTTCGTTCCAGCCTTTGAATTCTGCCGCGCGTTTCACGGCTTGTTCGCCCGCCACTCGGCCAAATACCACGAACTCGGCCAGTGAGTTCGAACCTAGACGGTTCGCACCGTGAAGGCCAACAGACGCACACTCACCGACCGCGAATAGACCTTTAATGCGAGTTTCACATTCGCCGTTGGTTTCAATACCACCCATGGTGTAGTGAACAGTAGGACGAATTGGAATTGGCTCTTTGGCTGGGTCAACGTTCACGTACGCTTTCGCTAGCTCACAGATGAACGGTAGACGCTCTTGTAGGTACTCTTCACCAAGGTGGCGAAGGTCTAGATGCACCACGTCACCAAGAGGGTGCTTGATGGTGTTGCCTTTCTGCTGCTCGTGCCAGAAAGCTTGTGAAACTTTGTCACGCGGACCCAGTTCCATGTATTTGTTCTTTGGCTGGCCAACTGGAGTTTCTGGACCCATGCCGTAATCTTGTAGGTAACGGTAGCCATTCTTGTTGACGATAATACCGCCTTCACCACGACAACCTTCGGTCATCAGGATACCGGTTCCCGGTAGACCTGTTGGGTGGTATTGAACGAACTCCATATCACGTAGAGGAACGCCGTGACGGTAAGCCATCGCCATGCCGTCGCCCGTTACGATACCACCGTTAGTGTTACAGTGGTAAACACGACCTGCGCCACCGGTTGCTAGTACAACGGATTTTGCTTTGATGGTAACTAATTCACCTTCGGACATGTGAATGGCGATCAAACCTTGGACTTCACCTTCGTCTACAAGGAGATCGACCACAAAGTACTCATCAAAACGCTTGATGTTGTCGTACTTCATTGATGTCTGGAATAGGGTGTGAAGCATATGGAAGCCAGTTTTATCCGCCGCAAACCAGGTACGTTCAACCTTCATTCCGCCAAAGCGACGAACGTTAACTTCTCCGTTTTCTTTACGGCTCCATGGGCATCCCCACTGTTCCATTTGAATCATTTCACGAGTAGCGTTCTCTACGAAGTACTCAACGACATCCTGTTCACAAAGCCAGTCGCCACCGCCAACGGTATCGTTGAAGTGGTTGTCTAGGCTATCTTCATCCTTGATAACTGCGGCTGAGCCACCTTCTGCAGCAACCGTATGGGAGCGCATCGGGTAAACTTTCGAAATAAGTGCTACTTCTAAGTCAGGGTTTGCTTCAGCTGCTGCAATAGCAGTGCGAAGACCAGCGCCGCCTGCGCCGATCACTGCGATATCTGTGGTGATAATTTGCACAGTTATCCTCCAGTGTGAAATTGCGGAGTGTTCCGCTTGTTATAATTACATGGGGTAATTCCCCAAAAGTGGTAGGGCTAGTGTAGAAGAGCTGTTTTGGAGAAAAATTGATGTATTTAGGTTTTTGCTCCGGTAATGCATATAAGGGCATAAAAATTATAGGTTATGTGACTGCAATCACGGCAGCGGAGGTTTTACTTAATAAGGCTGTTAGCCTGACTTGTTAAGGGGCTGTTGCATGCCATTAGATCGGTCAATAAATGGCTTTGTCTTGACGTTTTTTTGCTTTGTAATACGACAAATGCTTGCTTCATCAATGAGTATTGAAAGCGCTAGGATGGGAGATGCTCGACGATACAACGAAGGTAACAATCTCTGGGCAAAAAGCGGCAAACTTGGTACTTTCGCTGCACTTGAATTGGGTGAGAACTAACTATGCATACTGATTGGCAACCAACCGCATCGATTTTACAACTTCGACAACGAGCGAAGCTTATCAATCAAATTCGTCATTTCTTTGCAGAGCGTGATGTATTGGAGGTGGATACTCCGGCGATGAGTCACGCCACGGTAACAGACATTCACTTACATACTTTCCAAACTGAGTTTGTTGGGCCGGGGTATGCTGACGGTAGTAAGCTCTATTTTATGACCAGTCCTGAGTTTCATATGAAGCGCTTACTTGCGGCGGGAAGTGGCTGTATCTATCAGATCAATAAAGCATTTCGTAATGAAGAGAATGGCCGCTATCACAACCCAGAATTTACCATGCTTGAGTGGTATCGAGTTGGATTCACTCATCATAATTTGATGGATGAGATGGATAAGTTGCTTCAGTTAGTTCTCGCTTGTGGTGATGCTGAGCGGATGACTTATCAACAAGCGTTTATCAACGTGCTAGGCGTATGTCCGCTTGAAGCAACGATGACGGAACTCAAATTGGTTGCGAGTAGGCTGGGGTTAAGTGATATCGCTGAACCAGAGCAAGATCGAGACACACTATTGCAGCTTCTGTTTAGCATTGGTGTTGAAAGCAAAATTGGTCAACAAGTTCCAGCGTTTGTCTACGATTTTCCTGCCTCTCAAGCGGCACTCGCTAAAATTAACCTCGAAGATGATCGTGTTGCTGACCGATTTGAGGTTTACTTTAAGGGGATTGAGCTTGCTAATGGTTTCCATGAATTGGACGATGCTAATGAGCAACTGAAACGTTTTCAACAAGATAATAGTAAGCGTATTGAAATGGGCTTAGATCCTCAGCCTATCGATCATCACTTGATCGCAGCTTTAGAATCAGGCCTGCCGGAGTGTGCTGGTGTCGCTTTAGGTATCGATCGGCTGATTATGTTGGCGATCGGATGTGATCATATCGATCAAGTCACCGCGTTTCCATTCCCACGCGCTTAGCGATTTGTGCAACAGATTCCTATTCTGAGAGCATTTGACTCGCCTAGGCCCGGTATCCTCGCTATACTCCCAATCTGAATTTTTAGTCTAGAGCTGCCAAAGCCTTCTTAACTGAAGCAGCAGCTCTATTATCAAAGAGCACAGGACATGCAAGAGTACATCGCATTTTTTCAAGAGAACATGATTCTATCGCTGGTATGGGTCGGTCTTCTCGTCGCCCTTATCATGAACATCGTTAAGTCTGCTACGGCAGCTTACAAAGAAATTACCGCTAATGAAGTCACCACATTAATGAACCGCGAGAATGGTGTGGTTGTTGATATCCGTACTCAAGATGAGTTCCGTAAAGGTCATATTACCGATGCAGTTCACATTTTGCCGTCAGATATTAAAGCGGGTAACTTCGGTAGCCTTGAAAACCGTAAATCTGACCCAATTATCGTAGTATGCAAAACAGGTCAGACAGCGCAAGAGAGTGCGAACCTTCTAGCGAAAGCAGGTTTTGAAAAAGTAAACTTGCTTAAAAACGGTCTGATTGCTTGGAATGAAGCGAACCTTCCATTAGTGAAAGGTAAGAAGTAATTCAGGCGACTCATACTTGGAACGCTGATTGAAAAGTCAGCGTTTAACACTGAGAGATGTGAAGACTTCCACGCTTTTGTGTGGATTCCTAGTCAGAACAAGCGCTCTCGGTTAGTCTCGAAACAGACTTATCAATCAAGGATTAAAGGATTTTTAAAATGGCTGAAGCAGCACCACAACAAGAAGCTCAAAACTTCGCAATTCAACGTATCTTCCTAAAAGACGTTTCTTTTGAAGCGCCAAACTCACCAGACATGTTCCAAAAAGAGTGGAACCCAGATGTGAAACTGGACCTAGATACGCAAAGCCGTGAGCTAGCAGAAGGTGTGTACGAAGTCATTCTTCGCCTAACAGTAACGGTTAAGAATGCTGAAGAAACCGCATTCCTATGTGAAGTTCAACAAGGCGGTATCTTTACAGCAGAGAAAATGGAAGCTGGTCAGCTTGCACACTGTTTAGGTGCATTCTGCCCGAACATCCTATTCCCTTACGCACGTGAAACTATCTCAAGCCTAGTTGTTAAAGGTACGTTCCCACAACTAAACCTAGCGCCAGTAAACTTTGATGCTCTGTTTATGAACTACCTACAGCAACAAGCTCAGGCTGAAGGCCAAGCAGAAGCTTAATTCACTGACTCTGTTTCAGAGCGGTAATGAAATGCACAGAGCATCCTCGTCTTGATGCACTGTGCATTTTTTATTTCAACTGGGTTCGAGTTTAGCTGTCAGTATCCTCGATGGGTATTTACAACTGAATTCTAGTCACTTAAACGACAATCAGGCGGAACAATGACAGATAAAAAGGCAAACAATGCTTACGGCAAAGAGATCTCGATGACAGTACTGGGTGCCGGCTCATACGGTACTTCTCTGGCTATCTCTCTTGCGCGTAATGGCGCGAATGTTGTGATCTGGGGCCATGAGCCTGAGCATATGGCGCGATTAGATAAAGATCGTGCAAACCACGAATTTCTACCCGATATCGAATTTCCTGATTCATTAATTGTTGAGTCGGATCTAGAGAAAGCGGTTCAGGCGAGCCGCGATTTATTGGTTGTGGTTCCAAGTCATGTGTTTGGCGTTGTGTTGAATAACGTGAAACCTTTCTTACGTGAAGATACGCGCATTTGTTGGGCGACCAAAGGGCTAGAGCCGGAAACAGGACGCTTACTCAAGGATGTCGCGGTTGACGCCTTGGGTGAAGGGTACTCGCTGGCGGTTTTATCGGGTCCGACGTTTGCTAAAGAACTTGCGATGGGCATGCCGACTGCGATTTCTGTCGCGTCACCTGATGCAGAGTTTGTGGCCGATCTGCAAGAAAAAATTCACTGCAGCAAAACATTTCGTGTTTATGCCAACAGTGACTTTATTGGCATGCAGTTGGGCGGTGCGGTGAAAAACGTGATTGCGATTGGCGCAGGTATGTCTGACGGCATGGGATTTGGCGCGAATGCGCGTACCGCGTTGATCACTCGTGGCCTTGCAGAAATGAGCCGTCTAGGCGCCGCGTTAGGAGCGCAGCCGGAAACCTTTATGGGCATGGCAGGGCTTGGCGACCTTGTATTGACGTGTACTGATAACCAATCGCGAAACCGTCGTTTTGGCTTGGCATTAGGTCAAGGTAAAGATGTGGATACTGCGCAGACTGAAATTGGTCAGGTTGTGGAAGGATACCGCAATACAAAAGAAGTCTATTTGCTGGCTGAGCGTGTCGGTGTCGAGATGCCAATTGTTGACCAAATTTATCAAGTATTGTATCAAGGAAAGGATGCGCGCTCGGTAGCGAAAGACCTATTGGCTCGCGATAAGAAAGCCGAAGTATAAATCGCTACGGTATAAAAAAGTAATACTGTATCTAGAAGCAAGGATTGGGTACTAGGAAGCGACATGAAACATTGCGAAAAACAGAAAGTCTGGCAAGCCATTGTTCGAGAAGCGAGAGATTTGTCAGAACAAGAACCTATGCTAGCAAGTTTCTATCATGCCACCATCATCAAGCATGATAGCCTCGCCTCAGCATTGAGTTATATTCTGGCCAACAAGCTTAATACGGCGTCAATGCCTGCGATGGCAGTTCGAGAAGTGGTTGAAGAAGCGTTTAATGCAGATCCAAAAATCACTGAAGCGGCGGCCTGTGACATCTGTGCAACGGTTAATCGTGACCCAGCGGTCGCTATGTATTCAATGCCTTTGCTGTACCTTAAAGGTTACCATGCCCTGCAAGGCTATCGAGTGGCGAACTGGTTGTGGAAGCAAGGACGAATCGCGCTCGCTACCTATTTACAGAACCAAATCTCCGTCGCTTGCCAAGTGGATATCCATCCTGCTGCTCGTATTGGTCGCGGTATCATGCTCGACCATGCTACAGGCATTGTGATTGGTGAAACGGCTATTGTTGAGAACGACGTATCAATCCTTCAGGATGTGACCTTAGGTGGTACAGGTAAAGAATGCGGCGATCGTCACCCTAAAATTCGTGAAGGGGTAATGATTGGTGCTGGGGCCAAAATTCTCGGTAACATTGAGGTCGGAGAAGGCGCGAAAATTGGTTCTTGTTCCGTTGTACTTCAGCCTGTGCCTGCCCATACCACGGTGGCGGGGGTTCCGGCCAAGATCGTAGGTCGTCCGAAAACAGATAAGCCTTCTCTGGATATGGATCAGCAGTTTAACGGTAAGTCACAAAGTTTTATCGGTGGCGATGGTATCTAGAAAAAATCTAGGGTTAAAGAATAATGCCAGTTGTGAAAGCAACTGGCATTGTTGTTTTTAAGCGCTTTAAAACTCCAGTAGAGAGAGGTGGTCTTCAATAGGCTTAGCGCCGTGGTACATGGGATTAGAGTTGAGGTATCCAAGCCGATTCTCTCTGAGGGTTACCTCTTGCTTGGCATCAAGGAATGCTTGGAAGAAGGAGTGTGTTTTGGTCAGGTTGTTTTTAAAAAACGCCTCACCAAAGAACGTGAATTCTGCGGTGTTGGTACAACCAAACGACGGATGATAAGGGTCAGAGGCGGTAATGATTAAGGTATTTAGATCGGCAAGTTCGTTGACAAAACTACCCGAGAAGCACGCTGATACAACGATGACGCGCCACTTTATTTGCGATTCATCTAAGATCGATTTCAGTTCGCGTGGCGAGATGGTTTCATTATGATTCGGCCCAAAGCTGGCGTTCAACCCATAGCGATATTCACCGTGCCCGGTCATAAAGAGAAAGAGTATGTCGTTGTCCGTATCCATCTGTTGGCCGATGTCATTTAAACTGGCTGAAAGGTTCGTGGAGGTCGCCATAGGGTAGCTATCTTGCGTCTGCTTATTATTGACCAGTAAGAGAGAGCGTCCCTGAGTGGCAAAGTTTTGATCAAACAGCTTCTGCACATAAGTGACTTCTTTCATGAACACGTCTTGATGTGAATTAGCGGCAAAACCGACAAAGTACATGTCAACCTTGTCAGGCGATTGCGGCGCGAGTTGCTCGTTTTGCTGTGACACCATAGTCGGTTGGGCATCGAGCAACGCTTGGTTCGCACAGCCAGTAAGCAGTAAACAATATAAGGCGATGATGAATGATGGCGATGTTAGCCGCGGCATAATAGTTCCTTTTAATATGACTCTAAGTGAATAATGGCGTGGCTTTGGGGTTAATAGGAAATGGTCTTATAAACTTGCGATAAGTTTCAAAAATAAAAAGGTCGGTAGAACAAAATAAAAAAACCGAGCCAGTAAGCTCGGTTTGTATCGTTTATTCGCTCGGGGCCATTAGGCCATTGCAGTAAGCTCTGCAAGGACTTCGTCTGCCCACTCAATCCAAGCTTGGCGGACTAATAGGTTACGACGAAGAGTCAAACGTTCTAGACGCTGCTGTTTGTCCAGTGTTGATGGCGTTGAGTAGTACGCGTTTTCAATCTCTTGATAGTGAGCGACTAACTTACGAGACTCTTCTACAAGCTCAGCGAGTTGAACACGGTAAGGTGATGCAGGCTGTACAGCACAAGCCATAAGCTTAGCAGAGAACTCATCACGCACTGTTGGGTGCGCAGTGGGTTGGTCGAACCATTCACCAAGCGCAGTGCGGCCAGCGTCAGTGATTGAGTATACTTTGCGATCAGGTTTGCCTTCTTGAGGCTCAAGTACGCAGGTCACAAGCTCATTTTGAGCCATTTTATTCAGTTCGCGATACACTTGCTGGTGGCTAGCTTTCCAGAAGTAACCGATAGTTGCAGAAAACTCTTTAGTGATATCATAGCCAGTAGCATCGCGCGTGCTTAGTACTGTCAGGATAACGTGTGGTAATGACATGTCTTCAATCCAAATGGTCAATAAACTTCAAAATTAATCTGCTTAGGTACTGTTGTGCTTCTATGGCACTTAATAATCAGTGGAATACCTAATAGGTAACCTTAAGCAGCACCAACATCATGTTGGTCATGTCACCTTAATAAAGCCGTTTATCACCTAGATCGAATCACAAGGAATCGAGGTAGCGTATGCTTGGGTTAGTTATATGTGCATACAGCGGACGAGTAGTATATCTAAATAATAAGCATAAAGTGGAATAGATGGACAAAATATACCAAAAAACTGATAATTTTCTCAATAATTGGATTTTTTAGGGTTTTATGTTTGTCTGGTGGGTATAAATGTCAATGTTTCGGAGCTTTGTTTGGCGTTGTTCAATCCGTATAGTGTTAAATAAAAAGGCTGACGTATGTGTCAGCCTTATTCATTCGCGGTGTTTAACCCGTGTTACGCATGCCAGCAGCAATACCTGCGATGGTGACCATTAGTGCTTCTTCCAGTTCCTCTGTCGCCGCTTCTTCGCTTTGACGGGTACGATAAAGAAGTTCAGCTTGAAGCATGTTCAATGGCTCAACGTAGATATTACGTAGGCGAATAGACTCTTGGCCCCAAGGGTCGCTTTGCATTAAGTTCTCATTGTTTTCAACATTCAGAACCGCTTTAATGTCTTCTTGCAGCTGGTTACGTAAGCGATCGCCAAGCGGCAACAGTTTCGGGTCTGCGAGACGTTCGTCGTAGTAGCGAGAGATCTCAATGTTACACTTAGTGTATACCATCTCTAACATACCCAAACGCGTTGAGAAGAATGGCCATTCACGACACATTTCTTCCAGTAGAGCTTGGTGGCCTTTGTCTACCGAATACTGAATTGCTTCACCAGCACCCAACCATGCTGGCAGAACCAGACGGTTTTGACTCCAAGAGAAGATCCAAGGAATGGCGCGTAAACTTTCTACGCCGCCTTTAGGGTTGCGTTTTGCTGGGCGAGAGCCAAGTGGCAGTTTACCTAACTCCAGTTCAGGCGTTGCTTGGCGGAAGTAAGGAACGAAATCTGGTTCCCCGCGAACAACGCTGCGATACGCTTCACAGCTTACTTCAGAGAGTACGTTCATTAGGTCACGCCACTCTTGCTTCGGCTCTGGTGGTGGCAGTAGGTTCGCTTCTAGAATCGCGCTGGCGTAAAGGTTGAAACTGTTCACAGCCACTTCTGGTAAACCAAGTTTAAAGCGAATCATCTCACCTTGTTCTGTAACACGTAGCCCGCCTTTTAAGCTCTTTGGTGGCTGTGAAAGCAGTGCAGCGTGTGCAGGCGCACCACCACGACCAATCGTGCCACCACGGCCATGGAATAGGGTCAGTTCAACGCCTTCTTCTTCAGCGACTTTAACCAAAGATTCCATTGCGTGGTATTGGGCCCACCCCGCAGACATCACGCCCGCATCTTTGGCTGAATCTGAGTAACCAATCATGACCATCTGGTGGTTTTGGATAAAGCCACGATAGAGGTCAATGCCCATTAGCTGTTTGATTACCGACTCTGCGTTATTCAAATCGTCGAGCGTTTCGAACAGCGGACAAACGTCCATGCGGTAAGGACAGCCAGATTCTTGCAGCAGTAGGTGAACCGCGAGGACATCAGACGCCGTTCTCGCCATTGAAATGACGTAAGCACCAAAGGCTTCACGAGGTTGAGCTGCAACAATTTTACAGGTATCCAATACTTCTTTAACGGCTTCCGATGGTTGCCAATCTCTCGGTAATAGAGGACGCTTAGAAGCCAATTCATTGGTTAGGAAGGCAACTTTGTCCTGCTCGCTCCATTGGTCGTAATCGCCAATACCCAAATAACGAGTTAGCTCAGAAAGTACATCTGAGTGACGAGTACTTTCTTGGCGGATATCAAGACGAACAAGGTGCACACCAAAGGCTTTGATTCGGCGTAGTGTATCCAGCAAAGAGCCGTCGGCAATGATACCCATGCCGCACTCATGCAGAGATTGGTAACAAGCGTATAAAGGCTCCCAAAGCTGTTCAACGCGCTGCAACGGCGCTTTTACTGCCAGTTTTTGGCCGTTTACTTTCGCGTCTAGGATCTCTTTGGTTTCCGTAAGCAGACTACGTAGTTGCTTTAATACAGCGCGATAAGGTTCATGTTCATCTTGGCCAGCTAACTGGCGAATCGCGTCATTACACTGCGTCATCGACAATTCGCTAACCAACTCATTCACGTCGTTTAGGTAAAGATCGGCGGCTTTCCAACGCGACAGTAGCATCACTTCACGGGTGACGGTATGAGTCACAAATGGGTTGCCATCTCGGTCTCCGCCCATCCAAGACGAGAAATGTACCGGTCGAGCATCGATCGGTAAGCCTTCACCTAAATAGTCTTTTAGGCGGACATCCATTTCACGTAGAAAATCTGGAACGGCTTCCCACAATGAATTTTCAACGACAGCAAAGCCCCATTTTGCTTCATCGAGTGGCGTAGGGCGTTGCTTACGGATAGTGTCTGAGTGCCAGCTTTGGGCAATAAGTTGCTCCAAGCGGCGTTCTGTTTTCTGGCGTTCTTTCGCTGACAGATCACCAAGCTCTAGCTTAGAGAGACATTTATTGATTTTGACCAACTTGTTGATCATTGTGCGACGGGTGATTTCGGTCGGGTGCGCTGTCAGCACCAGCTCAATATTCAATTCACGAACGGCTTGAGCGGTATCCAACTTGCTGATGTCATTTTGACCTAGCTTGGCAAACAAGGTGTTGAGCGCATCGGGTTCACAAACGTGGGCATCGCAGTGACGTGAGATTGTGTGGTACTGCTCAGCCATGTTCGTTAGGTTGAGGAATTGGTTGAAGGCATGGGCAACTGGCGTCAATTGCTCATTAGGGAGGTTCTTAATTTCCTCAATCAGACTTTCACGGTCAGCTTGATTACCAGCTAGGGCGGACTTGGAAAGCTTACGAATCGTTTCTACTTTTTCCAGTAGCTCGTCACCATGTGCGTCCTTGATGGTGTTACCGAGCAAGTGTCCTAGCATGCTCACATTGCTTCGGAGAGCAGAGTATTTCTCATTCATTGTCATCCTGCCTTGTAAAAAAATTACATCCAATGTTCTTTTGTTAGGCAAACAATCTAGCGAAAAATGTTGTGCCGAGTCAATTATCGCAGGCAAAGTTTGCAAATATTGTGCAAATGAATGTATCTCAAGTAAGCAACCAGTTGATATCAGGCGTGCTGAAAATTTATTACAAAATGCGACTCGGTGAGTTTGAAATTATTGCGCGTTGCCAAATTAGGCTTTCAAGGGGAGTGTATGGTGGGAGGAAGCGCAAAGCACGCCTCCTCGCACCTGTTTAGTTAAAACAGTATTGGTACATGGCTTTTGATAAAACGTTGATCGTTGGATCGATAAATTCAAACGCAAGGAATTCATCTGGCTGATGGGCTTGATCAATAGAGCCCGGGCCTAGCACGAGGGTTGGACAAAGCTGCTGTAAGAAAGGTGCTTCTGTACAATAGTTGACGGTTTCTGATTCAACACCACAGATTGCCTCAATCCCTCCAATAAACGGATGGTCATGTTGGCATTCGTAGCCCGGTATCGGTTCATGCAGTGGGGTGATTTCTATTCTGCCTGGCCACTTGGCTTCAATTTCCTTTAAGGCGCCTCTTAGCATGTTATCGAGTCCATCTAAGCTGATCCCTGGCAGTGGGCGAACGTCGTAATGCAGTTCGCAACAGCCACAAATACGATTGGCACTGTCTCCGCCGTGAATATGACCTAGATTTAAAGTCGGGCTCGGAATGGCAAAGCCTGGATGATGATATTCTTTAATCAACCTATCACGCAATTGCATTAAGGCGAACAGAACCTCGTGCATGATTTCTATTGCGTTGACCCCAAGTGCTGGGTCAGATGAGTGACCGGACTTACCCGTGACGCGCACTGCATTGGCGACATGACCTTTATGGCCTCGAATTGGAATCAAGCTGGTGGGTTCGCCAATTATGCAGTAATCCGGCTTAAAGGGGGCACTTTCAGTAAAATGGCGCGCGCCGAGCATTGTAGTTTCTTCATCGCAAGTGGCGAGCACATATAAGGGCTTAGTCTGTTTACTCCAGTCGACCTTTTTAACGGCTTCGATAATAAAAGCGAAGTAGCCTTTCATATCCGCCGTGCCTAGCCCATAAAACCGGTTATTCGCTTCTGTCAGTGCATGAGGGTCGAAATTCCAACGCCCTTGATCAAAAGGAACAGTATCGCTATGACCCGCCAGTAGTAACCCACCTTCACCATTGCCTTTTTTAGCAATCAGATTGTATTTGCCGCTTTCAACCTGAGTCAGTTCAACACTAAAGCCGACATCTTTTAACCAGCCTGCCAACTTTTCAATCACTTGCGCGTTACCTTCATCCCAACTCGGGTCTGTCGAGCTAATCGAAGAGGTAGAGATTAGGCCTTGGTAGACCTCTTTAAAACTCGGTAATTGCATAATTAGTTTGCTTTCCCTGTTGACATAAATCAATTAAGAAGGTAAAACACATAATAAATCACTTTTATTGAATAAAAAACCGATAATTGCGATGTTTTTGTAAATTTATAGTCATCATTGAGATGGCTAATTATAAAGAAAATGGATGTCGAAATGCTAAAAACCACAATCATTGGCGCAAGCGGATATACCGGAGCAGAGCTGGCGCTTATGGTGCAAAAACACCCACAGCTTACGCTATCAGGTTTATATGTATCCGCCAATAGTCTTGATGCTGGTAAAAGCATTTCTGATTTACACCGTAAGTTGGCTGGATTAATTAATGAGCCAGTTCAACCACTTAAAGATATTGAGCAAGTGGCAAAAAACAGTGATGTGGTGTTTTTGGCTACGGCACATGAAGTGAGTCATGATCTTGCTGCGACGTTTTTACACCATGGTTGTCAGGTGTTTGATCTTTCCGGAGCATTCCGAGTTAAGAAAGAAGGATTCTACCGAGAGTTCTATGGCTTCGAGCATAACTATGAGAATTTGCTGGATATTTCTACTTATGGGCTGGCGGAATGGAACAGCGCAGCGATTAAGCAAGCACAACTTATTGCCGTTCCAGGGTGTTACCCAACAGCGTCTCAACTTGCGATTAAACCGCTGTTAGAAAAAGGGTTAGTGGATGAGCTGCAATGGCCTGTGATTAACGCAACCAGCGGAGTTTCGGGGGCAGGTAGAAAAGCGTCTATAACGAACAGCTTTTGCGAGGTGAGCTTACAACCATATGGCGTGTTTAATCACCGTCACCAACCTGAGATCGCCAGTCACCTAGGCAGAGATGTCATTTTTACACCTCACTTAGGTAATTTTAAACGTGGCATTCTAGCTACTGTGACCATAAAGCTCGCTGCTGGCAGTACAGCAGAACAGGTTGCTGAAGCATTTCACAGCGCATACCAAGAGTCAGCGGCAGTGCGTTTACTGAATAACGCCATGCCTTCAATACAAAATGTTGAAAATACGCCTTTCTGCGACATTGGCTGGAAGGTTCAGGGCGAGCACGTCATCGTAGTCTCTGCGATTGATAACTTGCTTAAAGGTGCATCAAGTCAAGCGATGCAATGTTTAAACATCCACTACGGATTTCCAGAGTTAACTGCCCTTATTTAGGCAACCAGCCTAAGCAAGTCGGTAAAGGGAAAAGTAATGACAGATAACAAAACTACTCCATTAGTGATCAAATTAGGCGGTGCTGCACTGTCTTGTACTGAGACGCTTAGCCAGGTATTCGGCGCCATCGCGAATTATCAAAAGCAAGCTCAGCGACGAATCGTGATCGT
Source organism: Vibrio sinaloensis DSM 21326 (assembly GCF_000189275.1). Classification (GTDB taxonomy): domain Bacteria; phylum Pseudomonadota; class Gammaproteobacteria; order Enterobacterales; family Vibrionaceae; genus Vibrio; species Vibrio sinaloensis. Next base: position 27,444 of record NZ_AEVT01000072.1, read on the forward strand.
CCACGGAGGAGGTTATCTGGTGGACGATCTGATGGACAAGTTGCAACTCGAAACCGTTAAAAAAGCAGGGTTACGTGTCACGCCCTACGATCAAATCCCGCTTATGGTTGGAGCGCTAGCCGGCACTGCTAACAAAATGCTGCAAGGTCAAGCAATTAAAGATGGCCTTAACGCCGTTGGTTTAAGCTTGGCTGACGGTGGCTTATGTCAGGTGGTAGAGCTGGATCCTGAGTTGGGTGCCGTTGGCAAAGCGAGCCCAGGTAGCTCTGAAGTGCTCCAAGCAATATTGGCAGCGGGGGCTTTGCCTATCATCAGTTCCATTGGTTTAACAGAGCAAGGCCAAATGATGAATGTCAATGCGGATCAAGCTGCAGTGGCCGTCGCAGGTGCTCTAGATGCTGAGTTGGTGCTGCTTTCTGATGTGAGTGGTGTTTTAGATGGCAAGGGTCATCTTATCAAAAGCTTGGATGAGCAAGAGGCGCAAAGTCTTATTCAAGGCCAAGTGATCACCGATGGCATGATCGTCAAAGTTAACGCGGCGTTGGAAGCGGCAAATGACCTAGGCCGACCAATCGAAGTCGCCACATGGCGCTACCCAGAAAAATTGGTTGAGCTGTTTGCAGGCCAAAGTATTGGCACTCAGTTTTTACCTAAGCAGTAAATACATAATGAATTCGCTTGAGGGCAGGCAGCGCTCAAGCAGCAGAATAACTAAGAAGTAACCCGTAGCACTGACCGCCAAGCGCAGAGCCGGGATTTGGAGAAAGAAAATGAGCAAAGTTCAAGTAAATAAAGTCGTTGTCGCATACTCTGGCGGTCTAGATACATCAGTCATCATTCCGTGGCTAAAAGAGAACTATGATTGTGAAGTGGTCGCATTTGTTGCTGATGTTGGTCAAGGCGAGGAAGAGCTAGCTGGTATCGAAGAGAAGGCAAAAGCATCAGGCGCATCTGAATGCTACATCGCTGACTTAAAAGAAGAAATGGTTGCTGACTACATTTACCCGACACTTAAAACAGGCGCCTACTACGAAGGAAAATACTTGCTGGGTACGTCAATGGCGCGTCCTATCATTGCGAAGGCTCAAGTTGAAGTTGCACGTAAAGTGGGTGCTGATGCTTTGTGTCATGGTTGTACGGGTAAAGGTAATGACCAAGTGCGCTTTGAAGGGGCATTTGCTGCGCTGGCACCGGATTTACACGTTATCGCACCATGGCGTGAGTGGGACTTAGTGAGCCGTGAAGAGTGTCTAGATTACCTTGCTGAGCGTAATATTCCGTGTACTGCCTCGCTAACGAAAATTTATTCACGTGACGCCAATGCGTGGCACATTTCTACCGAAGGTGGTGTTCTAGAAGATACGTGGAATGCACCAAATGATGATTGCTGGGCATGGACGGTAGACCCAGAACAAGCACCGGATCAAGCAGAATACGTTACCCTTAAAGTGGAAAAAGGAGCGGTTGTTGCGGTTGATGGTGAGACAATGACGCCATACAACGCACTTGTGTACCTTAACGATAAAGGTGTCAAACACGGTGTTGGCCGTATCGATATTGTAGAAAACCGTCTTGTTGGTATGAAATCTCGTGGTTGTTACGAAACTCCGGGCGGCACTATCATGATGGAAGCACTGCGCGCTGTAGAGCAGTTGGTTCTGGATAAAACGGCATTTGAATTCCGCGAAGAGCTTGGCGTGAAAGCATCCCACTTGGTTTACGATGGTCGTTGGTTCACTCCACTATGTAAGTCTATTTTAGCGGCGTCAGAAGAGTTGGCTCAAGATGTGAACGGTGAAGTGGTTGTTAAACTATACAAAGGTCATGCGACAGTCACTCAGAAACGTTCGGACAACAGCCTATACTGTGAAGAGTTTGCTACCTTCGGGGAAGATGAAGTATATGATCAAAGCCATGCTGAAGGCTTTATCCGCCTGTACTCTCTGTCTAGCCGTATCCGTGCGCTAAACAGTCAGAAGAAATAAGCGCCTTAAACTTCATATAGAAAAGCCCGTTTACCTTGGTAAACGGGCTTTTTGTTTATGCCAGTTTACAATTCAAGATAATCAGCCATGAATAAATATGTTAAAAAAATGAATTAATACTTTATTTTTAAATTGATTTGCCGTAAGTTTGAACCATCATAAAATACTGAACTCAATTCAGAGTCTTTTTTAGCAATAGCGCTACTAGCACGATTAGTGAGCACAGGTAATCAGGAGATACGCGATGGCATTATGGGGCGGAAGATTTACCCAAGCGGCAGATACGAGATTTAAAGATTTTAATGACTCATTGCGCTTTGATTACCGACTTGCTGAACAAGATATCGTAGGATCCATCGCTTGGTCAAAAGCCTTATTGTCTGTTGATGTTCTGAGTGAACAAGAGCAGCAAAAGCTTGAGTTAGCCCTAAATGAACTCAAGTTAGAAGTGATGGAAGATCCACATCAGATTTTACGCTCTGATGCAGAAGACATTCACTCTTGGGTCGAGCAACAGTTGATCGGTAAAGTTGGCGATCTGGGCAAGAAACTGCACACAGGTCGTTCACGTAACGATCAAGTGGCGACCGATCTGAAATTGTGGTGTCGTCAGCAAGGGCAGCAACTGCTCATGGCGTTGGATCGTTTGCAGTCTCAAATGGTATCAGTGGCGAAAGAGCATCAAAATACGGTCCTACCGGGCTATACGCACTTACAACGCGCTCAGCCTGTGACGTTTGCGCACTGGTGTCTGGCTTATGTTGAGATGTTTGAGCGCGATTACTCGCGCCTTAGTGACGCGATTGAACGTCTTGATACTTGCCCATTAGGTTCCGGTGCTCTAGCCGGCACCGCTTATCCGATGGACCGTGAAAAACTGGCACATAGCTTAGGTTTTCGTCGTGCAACGCGTAACTCACTCGATTCTGTTTCAGACCGCGACCACGTAATGGAACTGATGTCCGTCGCCTCGATCTCTATGCTTCACTTGTCGCGTCTTGCAGAAGATATGATTTTCTACAATTCAGGCGAGTCAAACTTTATAGAACTGGCCGATACGGTGACTTCTGGTTCGTCGCTGATGCCACAAAAGAAGAACCCAGACGCATTGGAGTTGATTCGTGGTAAAACGGGTCGTGTCTACGGATCATTAGCGGGCATGATGATGACCGTAAAAGCCCTTCCTTTAGCCTACAACAAAGATATGCAGGAAGATAAGGAAGGCCTGTTTGACGCGCTCGATACTTGGAATGACTGTATGGAAATGGCGGCTTTGTGTTTTGACGGCATCAAAGTAAACCAAGAGCGAACGCTTGAAGCGGCGAAGCAGGGCTATGCCAATGCAACTGAGCTAGCAGATTACTTAGTTGCAAAAGGAATCCCATTCCGTGAAGCGCATCATATTGTCGGTGTGGCCGTGGTGGGTGCAATCGCGAAGGGTTGTGCTCTGGAAGAGCTCTCGATTGCAGAGCTACAAGAGTTTTCTTCTGTTATAGACCAAGACGTTTATGACATTCTAACCATTGATTCGTGTCTTGAAAAACGAAGTGCTCTGGGTGGCGTCTCGCCTAAGCAAGTAGCATACGCTGTTGAACAAGCTGAGTCGCGTTTAACTCAACGTGATACGACGACAGTCAAAGTGCGTCCTGCGCGTCTAACGGATATTGAAGCGCTGGAAGGTATGGTCGCATACTGGGCGAACATGGGAGAGAACCTACCGCGTTCGCGTAATGAACTAGTTAGAGACATTGGTTCTTTTGCGGTGGCTGAACATAATGGGGAAGTGACCGGTTGTGCATCTCTGTATGTGTATGATTCAGGTTTAGCTGAAGTCCGTTCTTTAGGTGTTGAAGCTGGTTGGCAAGGACAAGGTCAAGGGACCGCGATTGTTCAGCACTTAGTTGAAAAAGCGCGTCAGATGGCGATTAAAAAGGTCTTTGTTCTCACACGAACGCCAGAGTTCTTTATGAAGCAAAGCTTCCTACCGACCTCAAAATCTTTGTTACCCGAAAAAGTACTCAAAGATTGCGAACAGTGCCCGCGTACTCATGCTTGTGATGAAGTTGCCTTGGAAGTGAATCTCGTTGAGCAATCCATCGCACGATCAAATGTGGCATAAGATACTGACTTTCCAACTGTTTAAAAAAAGATCAAAAAAGATCGTTTAAAGTTGGGAACCTTTTAGGAAAAGCCCGGTCTATTAAAGTACCACTGCTTTTTCTTAGAAGAATCTAAGAGAGCCCCAAGGACAGATTGTCCTTGGGGCTTTTTTTATACTTGAACTTCAGAACTTATCTTATCTTCGTTCTTTCGCGTTAAGGCTTGTTTTTGTTGCGCTTTTGCCAAGGAAGAACAATAAACCGCATCCAAAGATGCAGGGCAAGTAGGCCGTTAAAGGCAAAGCCAGCCATCAATAAAGCGATTGACTCAATGCTTTTGGGGTTGTCTCTAAACAGCCACCACCAGACGATCCAGCAAAGTACGGATAAAACCGTCAGTTGATCCATGCATCGCTTACAGCGACCAATCTTTTTCCAAAACCAATGGTTATTTTTGCAGTATGGGCATGTCATGGTGGGTCGAATTCGGTAACATATCTCGTTATAGAATATCCTAGTCGAATGAGAAAGTAACAAAATGATTGAGCGCCAACACACGAAACAACGTATGAGCCGAATCGTAAAGCACAATGGCACTATCTATTTGTGCGGACAGGTTTGTGCTGACGCAACTCAAGGTATTACTGAGCAGACTCAAACTATGCTTGATAAAGTTGAGCAACTATTGATTGAGGCGGGTAGCGACAAACAGCACATGCTGTCTGCAACCATTTACCTTAAAGACATGAAAGACTTTCAAGAGATGAATGCGGTATGGGATGCGTGGGTGCCTGAAGGGCATGCTCCCGCTCGTGCCTGTGTCACTGCTGATATGGCTCGGGATGCTTTATTGGTTGAGATTTCGGTTATTGCCGCTGAAAAGTAGAGACAAAAAACGAGCCAAATGGCTCGTTTATTACTTGTGAGATCAGCAACCAGGGCCGCAATCTAAACAGTGTTTGATCATTTCAGGTCCTAGATGCAGCTTAGCGTTGAGGTCACGCAGGGCGGTGCGGACACCTTCCTCAATCACAGGGTGATAAAACGGCATATCAAGCATTTCCGATACGGTCATTTGGTTTTGGTGCGCCCAAGCCAGTAAGTGAGCAAGATGTTCAGCATTTGGCCCTATCATCTCAGCACCAAGGAATCGTCCTGTACCTTGCTCTCCGTAGACGTGCAGTACACCTTTGTTGCGCAGCATGACTCGTGAGCGGCCTTGATTTTCAAAAGAGACTTCGCCAGTCGCAAAACAGCCGCAGTTACCTAAACGATCGGTTAACTGTTTGTAGGTTTCACCAACCATGGCAATTTGTGGATCGGAGAAGACCGCTGAAATTGGTGAGCGACGTAAACCTGCTCGAATGTCTGGGAAGCGCCCTGCATTGTCGCCCGCAATTCGACCTTGATCTGCAGCTTCGTGCAATAACGGGATTTGATTACTTGCATCACCAGCAATAAAAATACTATCCACTGAGGTTTGCAGCGTGTAATGATCGGCCGTGGGTACACCACGTTCGTCGAGCTCAATGCTGGTGTTTTCGATAGCCAGTTTGTCAACGTTAGGGCGACGACCTGTCGCTGCGAGTACGTAGTCGACAATGAAAGTCTCTAGCTCGCCATCATGATTGATAAATTGAATTTCGACTTTATCTTGTTCATCTGGTTTGCTGGCGGAAACACGCTTCATACTCTCTATTTTAACATCGGCATCTAAGTAAAATTCTTGTTTAAATGCCTTATCTGCATAGGCCATGACTTGTGGGTCAGTCAAAGGTCCTACTTGACCACCAAGGCCAAACAGTTTTACTTCCACACCAAGGCGATGCAGCGCCTGACCGAGCTCCAAGCCAATAACACCGGGGCCAAACACAGCAACGGATTCTGGTAAGTCATCCCAATCAAATACATCATCATTGATCACGAGGCGATCACCAAGTTCGTTCCAAACGGCTGGGTAGGCGGGACGTGAACCCGTCGCGACGACAATACGCTTTGCACTAATTTGCGTATGGTCATCAACGACTAATGTGTTGTTATCGATAAACTTCGCATAGCCAGAGACTTTATCTTGCTCTGCGATTTCATCGACGCCTTCTAAAACAAAACCGACAAATCGGTCACGTTCACGCTTGACACGATCCATGACTTCTCGACCATTGATGACGGTTTCACCTTGCGGATAAACACCAAAGCCAGGTGCTTTTTCAATTTGATGCACACTCTCTGCTGCCGCAATGAGCAGCTTTGATGGCATACAGCCAACGCGAGCACACGTGGTGCCATAAGGGCCACCTTCGATCAAAACCACACTGTCTGTATGAGCTTTTGCTGCTCGGTATGCACCTAAGCCAGCAGTACCACCGCCAATGATGGCAACGTCAACATTTAACTGTTTCATAATGGACTCTCGATTCTATGCCAGTCGCGCTATGCGGGCTGGGGGAGACAAATCACGGAAATAAACGCTAGGTGTAAGTGCTTATTTATCATTCTAGAAGGGATTTTCTGTCCCCCCGGCAATGAGTACTGTCGAGGGGAGGTGATTGGTGTCGGCTTAGCCTAGGAATGCTTCAAGCTCTTCACTACCACCAATATGTTTTCCGCCGATGAATACTTGTGGCACGGTAGTGCGACCTGAGATTGCACGTAGGCTCACTGTTGTTGCATCTTTACCTAAAATCACTTCTTCATACTGAAGACCGTGATCAATCAGATTTTGTTTCGCCTTTGCACAGAAAGGGCAGCCTGGCTTGGTGAAAACCGTGATTGACTCTTGTGTTTTGTAGTTAGGCGCGACGTGTTTCAGCATAGTATCTGCATCAGATACTTTGAATGGGTCGCCTGGCTCGTTTGGTTCAATGAACATTTTTTCTACCACGCCATTTTTAACTAGCATGCTGTAACGCCATGAACGTTTACCAAATCCAAGATCATTTTTGTCCACTAGCATACCCATGCCGTCGGTGAACTCGCCGTTGCCATCGGGAATAAAAGTGATGTTTTCCGCCTCTTGGTCATGTTTCCAAGCATTCATTACGAAAGTATCGTTAACCGACACGCAGAGAATTTCATCCACACCGTGCTCTTGGAACACAGGGAACAGTTCGTTGTAGCGTGGTAAATGGCTTGATGAACAGGTTGGAGTGAAAGCACCTGGTAGGCTGAATACGATCACCGTTTTGTTCTTAAATAGTTCATCGCTAGTGACATTTACCCAAGCGTCACCCTGACGAGTTGGGAAAGTAACTTGTGGAACGCTTTGACCTTCTTTCGATACGAACATATTAGTTTCCTTTGATTTTTTGTTTAACTTGGTGATGAGTCTTATCAGTGTAGTGGCTGTGCTCTGTTTCGATGGAGTTATTATTAAAGATTTCTTTTGATAGTTATAATCGTTTAATGCTATGGTTTCGATAGATGTTTTCTATCTTAAATTAAGGGGTGAATTCGCCATGAACATTCGGGACTTCGAGTACTTAGTTGCGCTTGCAGAGCACAAGCATTTTCGCAAAGCGGCTGAAGCCTGTTTTGTTAGTCAACCCACGTTAAGTGGTCAAATTCGTAAGTTAGAGGACGAGCTGGGTACGGCGTTATTGGAGCGAAGCAGCCGTCGGGTTTTATTTACCGATGCGGGATTGCAACTGGTCGATCAGGCCAAGCGAATTCTCACCGAAGTGAAGACATTCAAAGACATGGCGAGTGGCCAAGCGGGTGAAATGGTGGGGCCAATGCATATTGGCTTTATCCCTACGGTAGGTCCTTACTTATTGCCGAAGATCGTCCCTATGCTGAAAGAGCAATACCCCGATCTCGAACTGTTTCTTCATGAAGCGCAAACTCACCAGTTAGTCCGTCAATTGGAGGAAGGTAAGCTCGATTGTATGGTGTTGGCTTCTGTCCCTGAAACGTCACCGTTTAAGGAGATAGAGGTGTACAACGAAGCGCTCAGTGTCGCGGTCCCCTGTGGGCATGAGTGGGCTAAGCTCGATGAGGTCGATATGCTAGAACTGAATGGCCGCACAGTCTTGGCTCTTGGTGATGGACACTGTTTAAGAGACCAAGCTTTAGGCTTCTGTTTTGCTGCTGGCGCAAAAGATGATGAACGTTTTAAAGCGACCAGTTTAGAAACGCTGCGTAATATGGTTGCTGCGGGCGCTGGTATCACGTTATTGCCAGAACTTTCCCTACCGAAAGAGAAGCAAAAAGATGGCGTGTGCTATGTGCGAGCAACCAACCCTATCCCGTCGCGCAGTATCGTATTGGCGTATCGACCAGGGTCACCATTACGCAGTCGCTTTGAACAAGTGGCGGGGTCAATTCAAAAGCAGCTTGAACAGTTGCGAGAGCAATAAAAAAGAGGCTGATGGGAGTCACCATCAGCCTCTTTGATTTTCTACTCAGTTAGAAGAGTTCTTCGCTGCCATCTTCAGATGTGTAAATGCTATCTGTCACTTGGCTGGTGGCGTATCTCTTCGGCTCGGTGCCTTCGGCAAAGTACTCAAACATTGAGCTTGCACCGAACTGATTGGTCAACAAACCTGAATCGCGATCGATACGCACGCGGACAATATGCGGTGGTATCACCTTTGTCTCTTCTGGGACACCTTGTAGCGCGGTCTGCATAAAGTCGACCCATGCAGGTTGAGCCGTCTTAGCGCCAGCCTCGGCCCCAGATGTTTGACCTTTGCCCAAGTTGGCATTTTGTGTCGTGCGACCTAGCTTGCGTCTATGGTCATCGAAGCCGACCCAAGCGACAGCGACCATACCCGGAGCATAGCCATTGTACCAAGCGTCTTTCGAGTCGTTTGTGGTTCCCGTTTTACCACCAATATCACGACGTTCGAGTTTCTGAGCACGCCAGCCAGTGCCGTTCCAGCCTGTACCGTCACGCCAGTTACCGCCACCCCAAATGTTGCTGTACATCATTTCTCGGACAAGGAATGCAGTTTGTTCGGAAATCACTTGGGGTGCGTATTGCGGTTTATCCGCATTTTCTTCACCTTGTAGTGCTACGTCTTGCTCTTGAAACTCGTTCGTAATTTCGGGCTGCTCGGCAGTTTCACAGTTCTTACGGCAGATTGTTTTAGGGCTGGCTTCAAATTCGATATCGCCAAATGGCCCTTCGACTTTACTGATATAGAAAGGTTCTACATAGTAACCACCGTTAGCAAAGACCGAGTAACCTTGGGCCATTTTGACTGGTGTTAAACTGCCTGCACCGAGGGCTATGGTCTCAGAACGAGGTAGCTGATCCATACTAAAGCCAAAGCGAGTTAAGTATTGGCGAGTCTCATCCAGGCCAACTTCACGTAACACACGCACTGCCATCACGTTCTTAGATTGTGCCAAACCAATACGCAAGCGAGTTGGACCTACGTAGGTCGGAGGTGAATTCTTTGGACGCCAAGCGGTTCCGTGACCTTTATCCCACTGGTTGATCGGAGCATCGTTGATCAAGCTGGCTAAAGTTAATCCTTTATCAATCGCAGCGGAGTAGATGAATGGTTTGATACTCGAACCAACTTGACGTACAGATTGAGTAGCACGGTTAAACTTGTTGTGGATGAAGTTAAAGCCACCGACTAATGCCAGTACTGCGCCGTTTTCAGGGTTCATCGCGGTAAATGCCGTATTGGCGTTCGGGACTTGGCTCAGTTGCCATAAGGTGACGGGTTCTTCACCGTCAGTTGTCTGCTCGACTTGGCGAACCCAAATTTGTTCACCCGCTGTTAGCACGGATTTCGCCGATTTTGGTGCTGGGCCTTGGCTGTCATCGTTACGGAACTTACGCGCCCATTTGATACCGTTCCATGCCAGTGTTTGTTGGCCTTGATTTTTTACGATAACCGTCGCTTGTTTGCCTGTGACATCAGTCACGACCGCAGGAATCAATTGGCCGTAGCTAGGAACGTTACGGAGTGTTTTGTTGATCTCGTCGATGCTAAGTGGCGATTGTCCATCTTTCCAAAGCACTTTTTCTGCACCGCGGTAGCCATGACGTTCATCGTAAGCGATCAGGTTATTGATAGCCGCATCATTGGCTGCTTGTTGTAACTTAGAATCAACGGTCGTGTAGATGTTCATTCCGGAAGTGTAGGCTTCTTCCTTACCGTATCGAGATACCATCCATGCTCGGGCAAGCTCTGCTACATAGGGCGCATCTAATTCGATTTCTGCACCATGATAGCGGGCCACGATTTGCTCTGAACGTGCTTGGTCGTATTCGTCTTGGGTGATGTAACCTTCGTCCAACATACGCAGTAATACGACATTGCGACGGTGAGTAGCACGTTCAAGTGAATAGATTGGGTTCATCGTCGATGGGGCTTTAGGCATACCGGCTAAGGTCGCAATCTCGCTTAACGTTAGATCTTGTATGTCTTTACCAAAGTAGGTTTGCGCAGCCGCACCAAAACCATAAGAACGATAACCTAAGAAAATCTTATTGACGTAAAGCTCCATGATTTCTTGTTTGCTAAGCATCTGTTCAATGTGAATAGCAATAAAAATCTCTTTTATCTTACGCATTATCTTCTTCTCATTAGACAAGAAGAAATTACGTGCAAGCTGCTGAGTAATGGTACTCGCCCCTTGTTTGGCCGACCCGGAAATCGCAACGACAACTGCCGCACGGGTAATACCGATTGGGTCAATACCAGGGTGTTCATAAAAGCGGCTGTCTTCAGTAGCAATGAGGGCATCAATTAAATGCTGTGGAATCTCATCGTATTTGACAGGTATGCGACGCTTCTCACCAAACTGAGAGATGAGTTTACCGTCTTGACTGAATACCTGCATTGGCGTTTGCAGCTTAACGTCTTTCAGTGTCGCTACGTCTGGTAAATCTGATTTGACATAAAAGTAGAAGCCGAAAATTGTACCGACTCCAAGAATCATGCAAATCAGTGAAAAAATGAACAATCGCTTTATGAACTTCACCGGAGAATCCCTGATTAAATAGGTTCACTGTATGCAAACCCTTGTACTGTAAGCTAAAACCTTAGCTCGTCTGGTTAATGTGTCGTAGGAAACCAGCTATTTACGCATGGAGCTAAGCAACAGCATGGAGCAAAGCATGGGTAAATCTCTAGTTATTGGCATTGATATTGGTCACCACAGTATAAAGGCGGTTGCTCTCAAGCCGTCTAAAGGCACATTAACGCTTGTAAGTTACCGAGAGCTGCCAATTGAATCCGACATTTTCACTGATAACCACATGTTAAATTATCAGAAAATTGTAAAGAAACTCAAAGAACTAAGGAAGGCCTTACCTCTATTTAGTCGCAAAGTTGCGTTAGCAATACCAGACAGCGCTGTAATAAGTAAGGTATTACAAATAGATAGCGAAATTGAGACACAAGAAAGAGAGTTCGCGATTATGCAGGCTTTCTCTCACCAATCGCCTTTCCCTGTTGAGGAACTCAATCTTGATTTTGTCGAAGTAAATAAGACGGGGGCGGGATCAAGTATGTCGAGCTATCAGGTTTATGCCACTCGACGTGATGTGGTCGAAAGCCGGACTCAAGCTTTAGCGAAAGCCGGTTACCAGCCGATTCTAACTGAGGTTCAAGCGCACAGCTTAGCAAATATTTGGCAATTGGCGGCCAGTACGCAGCATAAACGTGACTGGATACTGCTCGATGTGGGATTAACGCAATCGAGCGTATGTATGGATTTGCCGGAAAGAGCCCCCTTCTGTAAGGATATAGCGTTAGGCACTCAACATATTGAAAGCGAAGCAGAGTTTGAACACCTAGCTCACAGCAGTACCGAGCGATTTATCTTTGCTTTGGTAGAAAAGCTCCAGCGCAATATCCAGCTCCTCACGTCGGTACACACCACGCCCATTCAAGGTATTTGGCTATCCGGAGGTGGCGCGGCAACCCCGATGCTGGCCGAAGAAATTGCCCGACGTTTAAATATCGAATGCGAGCTGCTTAATCCATTGAGCCTATTTACCCCTGCAAATGGCAAGGCGACAGTGGGGCAGGCGAATGGCTACGCTTATTCTACGGCAGCTGGTCTGGCGTTGCGAGGTTTGGACTGGTTGGAGCAAGAGCATGCTGCATAGTATCAACCTATTGCCTTGGCGAGAGGCACGAAGAGAAAGCCACAAACGACGATTTTTAGGTTTGGTGATTCTTGGTGTGTTGTGCGCCGTCGCAATGCAGTGGGGGGCGGCTTACTTTCTTCAGCAGCAGACGCAAGATCAACAAGCTCGCTTACACTATCTCAAATCTTATATTGCTCAGCTTGATTCGCAAATCCAGCAACTCAAGCAGGTGGAGCAAGAGCACAAATCACTTCTCACTCGCCTATCCGTGGTGGAAGAGCTGCAAACTCAGCGCAACAAAACCACTAACTTCATGAACACCTTGCCTAGTTTGATCCCTGAAGGTGTTTACGTCGATAAGATCAAAATGAACGGACTACAAGTACGTATGTCTGGCATCAGTGACACGACTTCTCGGCTCGCCACCATGTTAGATAATTTGGAGAGCTCGGCATTGATTCGTGATGTTGATATGCACTCTATTGTTCATGGCAAAGCGCGCTTCGGTAAAAAGTTCCAAACATTCAACGTCTCTTTTTCATTTGTCGTAGAGAGCGCTAAGTCCGCTGGGCAGCCAGGAGGAGAAAATGGCTAGTTATTCTGAACTGGATATTGAAGAAATCGCAGAGTGGCCGCTAGCGTTACAACTGGCGATGATCGTATTGCTGATGATAGTCATTCAAGCGGCTGGCTACTGGTTTTTTCTGCAACCAAAGATCGATCATATCAGTGCCCTGCAACAACAAGAGCAGAGTTTAAAAGCTGCGGCAAGGATAAAAGCCAATAAAGTCGCCACCTTACCTAAGTTACAGGCTCAGCTTGATGAGCTATCAGAGCGCTATGACTACCTATCTCGTCAACTGCCCGTCCAGAAAGAATTGGCTACCATGTTGGCTTCTGTTAATGATGTCGGACTAAAAAACACGTTGACGTTCACCCGAATCGATTGGGGGCAAAAACAGAATCAGCAGTTTTTATATCGCTTGCCACTCAACATTGAACTGACAGGGGATTACCACAACATTGGCGACTTCAGTCAAGCGATTGCTGAGCTACCGCGAATTATCAATTTTGATGACGTTGACTGGCAGCGCGTGAGTCAAGAGAGCAGTACGTTGCATTTTCGAGTTCGGGCTTATACCTATCAGTTCAAACCGGAGGTCGAAGATGAAAGCTAACTATCTCTTACTCATGGCCCTTTTCTCTCTGTTGGGCTGCCAAGCAAATACAGACCCTTTGGATGAGTTTGTCGCTCAAGTGGAACGCAAAGCTCGCCAAGATGTTGTCGATCTTAAGCCCGTCATTGACTTTCAAATTACCCCGTATCAAGCCCATCAACAGCGGGAACCGTTTGTGTTACCTAAAGCGGCTTTGGTACTTAACCAACCCGTCGTCAGCAAAGATTGTTGGCAACCGGCGAAACGAAAAAAAACAAGCCAGTTGGAACGCTACCCGTTAAGCAAACTCAAGCTTAAAGGAGTGATGGGCAGTCAAGGGAGTGTCAGTGCCCTGATACAAACGCCAGCTGGGAATGTGGTTAAGGTGAACACGGGTCAATACATAGGCTTAAACAATGGCAAAGTTACCCATGTTTCAGCCAACTATTTAAAGATTAATGAAACCCTCCCAGATGGATTAGGGTGTTGGAATAAACGCAGCGTTAAGCTTGCGCTCAAGTAGGTGTCGTAGATCGAAATGAAAGGATTAATTCATAGAATAGTGTCTTCACTGCAGGCCAGTTTACTGGTTTGGGCCTTTATATTTTCTGGGCTCAGTTACGCAGAGGAGCAAAGTGCTAATCGTTTGGAAAGCATCGACTTTCGAGTTGATGGTGAACTCAATGGCAAAATTATCGTTCAGCTAGCCACGCCGAGTATTGCCGTTGATATCCAAAAAGCGCAAGAGGGTTTGAGTATCGAACTGATGGATACGTCGGTTAGCGATGACAAACTTCATCTTCTGGATGTCAAAGATTTCGCCACTAATGTCTCTGATATTGAGGTGTTCCGAAAAGAGGGGCGCGTCTTGTTGTTGGCCTCTGTTGAAGGGCAATACAGCTACGAGTATCACCTCAATAGTAACTACCTTGAAGTGGTGGTTAAAAAGCCTAAGCAAGCCGAAGTAAAGCAAGAAAAGAGTATCCTCGAAAAGGAAGGTAAAAAAATCTCGATAAACTTCCAAGACATACCCGTTAGAAACGTTTTGCAGTTGATCGCGGATTACAATGACTTCAATTTGGTGGTGTCTGATTCAGTACAAGGCAACTTAACCTTGAGATTAGATGGCGTACCTTGGCAGCAAGTTTTGGATATCATCTTACAAGTTAAAGGACTTGATAAACGCATTGATGGCAATGTGGTGCTGGTTGCCCCGACGGCTGAGTTAGACCTTAGGGAGCAACAAGCGCTGGAAAAGTCTCGCCTAGAAGAAGAGCTCGGCGATCTCAGTTCAGAAATTATTAAGGTGAAATTTGCGAAGGCATCAGAAATCGCTGAAATGATTGGCGGTAACGGCGCGCTGAGCATGTTGTCTGAGCGAGGTTCCTTGAGTGTCGATGAACGTACTAATGCTTTATTGATTCGTGACTTAAAGGAGAACATTGACGTTATCCGTGACATAATTGATACCTTAGATATTCCAGTAAAACAGGTTCAGATCGAAGCACGTATTGTGACTGTGAATGAAGGTAACTTGGATGAGCTAGGCGTGCGTTGGGGTTTTAGTTCGACCAATGGTAACAATACGGTTGGTGGGTCAATTGAAAGTAACCTATTTCAAGCGGGCTTGTTAGAAGGCGATACCCTCCCAGTCGACGATTTTCTCAACGTGAATCTGGCAGCCACATCGACCACGGCTTCCTCTATTGCTTTTCAAGTTGCGAAACTAGGCTCTGATTTACTGTTGGATTTGGAACTATCAGCTTTGCAACGTGAATCTAAAGCGGAGGTGATTTCTAGCCCACGCTTAATTACCACCAATAAAAAGCCTGCCTATATCGAGCAAGGTACAGAGATCCCTTATCTAGAGTCTTCATCGAGCGGAGCAACCAGTGTTACCTTTAAAAAGGCGGTTCTAAGCTTAAAGGTGACCCCCCAAATTACGCCTGATAATCGCTTAGTCCTTGATCTTAGTGTGACCCAAGACCGCCCAGGCGATGTCGTTAAAACAGGGACCGGTGAAGCGGTCGCGATCAATACCCAACGAATTGGAACCCAAGTTTTGGTCGATAATGGAGAAACCGTAGTTTTAGGCGGTATCTTTCAGCACAGCGTGACCGATACCGTAGATAAGGTGCCATTACTCGGTGATTTACCTGTACTTGGCGCTCTATTTCGTCGTTCTTACCAACAAATGGGCAAGAGTGAGCTGCTGATTTTTGTCACGCCTAAAGTCGTTATTCAGTAAGAATTGGCTGAGGCGAAAAAATAAAGTTGCATTAATGGCACCTTATCTAGATAATTTCGGGTCTTATCACGAATTATCTGTGAGGAATCGGTGCCACAAGCATCTCTATCGCTAGTAACACACTGGCTTTTCTTGTGGCGATGTCATTGAATTAACGTTGTAAATTACTGCTAAACATGGCTGAGAAACGCAATATTTTCCTTGTTGGCCCAATGGGTGCCGGCAAAAGCACTATCGGTAGACACCTAGCTTCACAACTTCATATGGAGTTTGTGGATTCTGATACCGTTATTGAAGAACGTACTGGCGCAGATATCGCTTGGGTATTTGACGTAGAAGGTGAAGAAGGCTTCCGCGATCGCGAGGAAAAAGTGATTAACGACCTGACCGAAGAGCAAGGTATTGTACTTGCGACCGGTGGTGGTTCAATCAAGAGCAAAGAAAACCGCAATCGTCTTTCTGCACGCGGTATTGTTGTTTACCTAGAAACAACGATTGAAAAGCAGCTTGCGCGCACTAACCGCGACAAGAAGCGACCATTATTACAAACTGATAATCCACGTGATGTGCTTGAATCACTTGCTGATGAGCGCAACCCACTTTACGAAGAAATTGCGGATTACACAGTACGTACAGACGATCAAAGTGCAAAAGTGGTAGCCAACCAGATCGTAAAAATGCTAGAAGAACGTTAAGACTTTTTTAGCAACTGGAGAATACCCATGGAACGGATTACGGTCAGCTTAGATGAACGTAGCTATCCAATCTCAATAGGTGCCGGATTATTTAATGATCCGGCCCACCTTTCTTTCTTGTCAGCGAAACAAAAAGTATTAGTGATTTCTAACGTCACTGTTGCTCCTCTTTACGCCGACAAAATCCTCTCTCTTCTCGAACAGCTTGGCTGTGAGGCCTCCTTGTTGGAGCTGCCTGATGGTGAGCAGTACAAATCCCTTGAGACGTTCAACACGGTGATGAGCTACCTGCTTGAAGGTAACTTTGCACGTGATGTGGTTGTCATTGCACTTGGTGGCGGCGTGATAGGTGACTTAGTTGGTTTTGCCGCCGCGTGTTATCAGCGTGGTGTCGACTTTGTCCAGATCCCGACCACTTTGTTGTCTCAAGTCGACTCATCGGTGGGAGGCAAAACGGCCGTTAACCATCCGCTGGGTAAGAACATGATCGGGGCGTTTTATCAGCCTAAAGCGGTGATCATTGATACGGAATGCCTTAAGACATTACCTAAACGTGAGTTTGCGGCAGGCATCGCAGAAGTGATTAAGTACGGCATTATCTATGATCAAGCCTTCTTTGTTTGGCTAGAAGACAATCTCGATAAGCTCTATGCACTTGATGAGCAGGCTCTGACGTACGCAATTGCCCGCTGTTGTGAAATCAAAGCTGAGGTGGTCGCGCAAGATGAAAAAGAAGCGGGAATCCGTGCTTTGCTGAATCTTGGACATACGTTCGGCCATGCAATCGAGGCTGAGCTAGGCTATGGCAAATGGTTACATGGTGAAGCCGTCTCTTCTGGTACGGTCATGGCTGCGAAAACTGCTGAGCTACAAGGACTGATCAACGCGGAGCAATTCGAGCGAATTGTTTCTATACTCAAGAGAGCTCAGTTGCCGGTTCATACCCCTGATAGTATGACGTTCGACGACTTCATGCGTCATATGATGCGTGACAAAAAAGTACTGGCAGGTGAATTACGACTTGTGCTCCCTACAAGTATTGGTACTGCGGAAGTAGTCAAAGGCGTACCTGAGTCTATTATTGAGCAAGCAATTGATTTTGGGCGCGATATTTAATTCTCTCCTCGTGTGATGCCAACCCAGATTTTGGCTTTTGTATTCGTTGTTTAAGCGGCTGAGTTGGTATCTTAGAGTATTGTCTTTAGGATGGCGAAATGAGCATGGCGCATGACTCACATGTGTTACAACTAGACTCTCAGGTTGAACTGCTTGAGCGTCTTCAGCTATTAACCAATTTTGGTTCAAATCTAGTGACTATCGCTGGTGATAATGGAGCAGGTAAAACCTGGCTTGCACAGCGTTATTTAGAAGCGTGGGCGCTAGAAAAGAATCAAGCGTTGCTAATGTGTTTCCCTAATCAGGACGATGAGCAACGTCGAATGACAATTCTCTCGCAGCTGGTTTCTGAACCACTTTTCAATCCTGCGGATTCGATTGCCGAATCGTTCACACGCTTAATGGAAGGAGAAGGCTGTGATGTGGTCATCGCAATAGATGATGCCCATTTATTGTCCGAATCGTTCATTTCTGAGCTGTGGATGTTGGTGCTGGAATCGCAGCAGAACCCGCTGTGGACAGTCAATGTTCTGTTGTTTGCCCAAGTGAATACGCTTGATGCGTTGCTGACGCGCTTAAGTTATGGACAAGAGCATAAGCCCATCGATCTTGAAATTGACCCCCTTTCCCAGCAGGAAGCGGATCGATTCTTTGAACAATTGGTGGTTAGGTATGTCGAAGATGACATGGAAAAGCGGGTGCGGAATGCGTACCGCACAGTCGCTCGCCGTCCTGGCGAGATTATGGCACTAGGGGACCAAAAAGTGGAAAAAAGGATCATTATCCGTTCGATTATCGGCTCACCAATCAACATTGCGTTAGTGGTTGTGGTGCTCCTGTTGCTCATTAGTGCAGGATATTGGTGGATGATGTCTCAACCGACGCCGGATGACAAAGCGCAGCAAATCACTCAGTCCGTTGAGCAGACTGCGATTCCGACTTTCGAGCAAGGTGTTTCAGGCGCCGATGCGACAGGGGAGCAAGCGACAATTCTCGACCCAGAACAAGTTGTCGACCCTGTACTAGCAGCCGCTGAAGATGATTCTCAGTCACTTCCACCATCGGTAACCAATGAAGTTTCCAGTGTCGGCACCGAAGATGACCAACAGCGTGTAGTGATTACGTCTGAAGTGGTCGATGCCTTACTTGAAGACAAACCAGAGTCTGTCGATACCAGCAACATAGAAAAGGTCGTGGAGGAGTCGATTCCTCAAGCAGAGCTACAGAGCGATCCTCAAAATTCCGCGTCGGAGACTCCGACGCCACCAGTCATTAAATTTTCATTCACTAAGCCAGAACTCCAAGCTTTCTCTCCTCGCAGCTACACATTGCAGCTTGCAGCAGTGACAAGCCTCGAAGATGTGCAGTCATTTTTGGATACTCACTCAATTGAGGGGAACGTCTACATCTACCCAACGGTGCGTAATGACGTTGAGTGGTTCATCATCACTTATGAAAATTACCCAACCATTCAAGTTGCACGTGATGCGGTCGAAACCTTGTCGTCAGAACTGCAAAACCTTGAGCCATGGGCAAAATCTCTCAACCAAGTTCAGCGTGAGATTGAACGAGGCAGCCAAGACAACTAGAAAGCGCGATTAAGCTAGAAAATAGTCTGAGATTAATTGCAAAATATGTTACATTCCGCAGCCTTAATTTGTGGTTGATAAATAGAGCAGTAGATGAAGAAGCAGCGTGCCTTCCTGAAATGGGCAGGTGGAAAATACGGACTTGTCGAAGATATCCAGCGTCACTTGCCTGAGGCACGTAAGTTGGTGGAACCGTTCGTAGGTGCTGGCTCTGTTTTTCTCAATACTGATTATGACCAATATCTGCTTGCTGATATTAATCCAGATTTGATCAACCTCTACAATCTCCTTAAAGAAAACCCGCAAGAGTACATTCTTGAGGCAAAGCGTTGGTTCTGCCCTGAGAATAATCGCAAAGAAGCCTACCTCGATATTCGTAGTCAATTCAACGCCACAGACGATGTGATGTATCGTTCTTTGGCTTTTCTGTACATGAACCGTTTTGGTTTTAACGGCTTGTGTCGTTACAACAAAAAAGGCGGCTTTAATGTCCCGTTTGGCTCATATAAGAAGCCTTATTTTCCAGAAGCTGAGTTAGAGTTCTTTGCTGAAAAGGCGAAGAAAGCGACGTTTGTTTGTGAGGGGTACCACGATACCTTTAAACGCGCGCGCAAGGGCTCTGTGGTCTACTGTGATCCTCCTTATGCCCCGCTTTCTACGACGGCTAATTTTACGTCTTACGCGGGGAATGGCTTTACCTTGGATGACCAAGCGGCTTTAGCGGATGTGGCTGAAAGAGCGGCGCTTGAACGTGGGATTCCGGTGCTTATCTCCAACCATGATACGACTTTGACACGCCGTTTATACCACGGTGCACAATTGAATGTAGTTAAAGTTAAGCGCACGATAAGCCGTAATGGGGCGGGTCGCAACAAGGTTGATGAACTTCTTGCCTTATTCCAACCAGTTGAAGGCAAATAATCACATTTCATTAAGCTTTCCTATCTTCTGGCCTATAGCTTAGGTAGAATTGCGCGCAAAGATTCTTCAGTGTGCAATGATGCCCAATTATTACTAGAGGTCAGGTATGAAAGATTTCCTTATCGCTCCATCGATTTTGTCTGCCGATATGGCTCGTCTTGGTGAAGACGTAGAGAAAGTACTCGCAGCCGGAGCAGACGTGGTTCACTTTGACGTAATGGATAACCACTACGTACCTAACCTAACCTTCGGTGCACCTATCTGTCAGGCACTGCGTGACTACGGTATTACTGCACCCATTGATGTACACCTAATGGTGAAGCCAGTGGATCGCATTATTCCTGACTTCGCTAAAGCAGGGGCGTCTATGATCACTTTCCATATTGAAGCCTCTGAGCACGTTGATCGCACACTTCAGCTTATCAAAGAGCATGGTTGTAAAGCGGGTGTGGTTCTCAACCCAGCAACACCGCTGTCTCACCTTGAGTACATCATCGACAAAGTAGATATGATTCTATTGATGTCAGTGAACCCTGGCTTTGGTGGTCAATCTTTCATTCCTAAAACACTCGATAAGCTACGCGCAGTTCGCCAAATGATTGATGAATCTGGTCGTGATATTCGTTTGGAAATTGATGGTGGTGTGAAGGTTGAAAACATCAAAGAGATCGCAGAAGCGGGCGCGGATATGTTCGTTGCAGGTTCGGCTATCTTCAACCAGCCAGACTACAAACAAGTGATCGATGAGATGCGCGCCGAACTGGCGAAGGTTAACTAATTCCATGAGCAACATTAAGTTAATTGCATTCGATTTAGACGGTACGCTACTTGATAGCGTGCCTGATTTGGCGGTGGCTGCTGACCAAGCGGTACAAGCATTAGGTTACCCTGCGGTGACAGAAGAACAAGTGCGTGACTATGTTGGTAACGGCGCTGATGTTCTTATTGGTCGTTCGTTGAGTCGCAGCCTAACAGTTGCACCAGATTTAGACCCAGAACTGCATGCCAAAGCGCGCGTTCTGTTTGATGACTATTATGAGCAAAGCGGACACAAGCTCAGCCACCTCTATCCAGCCGTAAAGGAAACCTTGGCAGAGCTGCACGAAGCGGGCTTTACCATGGCGCTAGTGACCAACAAGCCATCGAAGTTTGTCCCTGAGGTTCTGGCGAAGCACGGCATTGATAAGTACTTTGTTGATGTGATCGGTGGCGATACGTTCCCAGAGAAAAAACCTAACCCAATGGCACTAAATTGGCTGCTTGAGAAACATGGCTGTCAGCCACAAGAAATGTTAATGGTGGGTGATTCAAGTAACGATATCAAAGCAGCGAAAAACGCAGGATGCCATTCGTTTGGTTTGACGTATGGGTATAACCACGGTGAGCCTATTTCTGTCTCTCAACCGGATTATGTCGCAGATACCATCGCAGATTTAGCAGAACTCTTAACGGTTTCAGCTTAATAGCGACAAAAGATCTTTTAAAATACTTGTTAATGAGTACACTGAGTAAACCGTGTGGAGAGAAACCACACGGTTTTTTCATTATTTAGCATAAGAAGTCAAAGGAATTATTCCCATGAGCAAACCCATCGTATTGAGTGGTGTTCAACCATCAGGTGAACTAAGTATCGGTAACTACTTGGGTGCTCTACGTCAATGGCAGCAGATGCAAGATGATTACGATTGCCAATACTGTGTTGTCGACCTTCACGCAATTACGGTTCGCCAAGATCCTAAAGCGTTGCACGAAGCGACTCTAGACGCACTAGCAATCTGTCTTGCAGTTGGTGTTGATCCGCAAAAGAGCACGCTATTTGTTCAGTCACATGTACCAGAGCATGCTCAACTTGGTTGGCTTCTTAACTGTTACACCCAGATGGGTGAACTGGGCCGAATGACTCAGTTTAAAGATAAGTCTGCACGTTACTCGAAAGACTCTTCTAGCCAGTTTGGTGATGTAAACGTAGGCCTGTTTGATTATCCAGTTCTAATGGCTGCAGATATCCTGCTTTACGGTGCACATCAAGTGCCAGTAGGTAGTGACCAGAAGCAGCACCTTGAATTAGCACGTGATATCGCTAACCGCTTCAACAACATCTACTCGCCAGAGCAGCCTATCTTCCAAGTGCCAGAGCCGTATATTCCAACCGTGAATGCACGTGTAATGAGCTTGCAAGATGCGACTAAGAAGATGTCTAAGTCGGACGATAACCGTAAGAACGTGATCACCTTGCTTGAAGAGCCAAAATCAATCATCAAGAAGATCAACAAAGCTCAGACTGATGCAGAAACGCCACCACGCATTGCTCACGACTGGGACAACAAAGCGGGGATCTCTAATCTAATGGGTCTGTACTCAGCAGCAACCGGCATGAGCTTTGAAGAGATCGAAGCTAAGTACCAAGGTGTTGAGATGTACGGTCCATTTAAGAAAGATGTCGGTGAAGCGCTTGTTGCTATGCTTGAGCCGATTCAAGCAGAATACCACCGTATTCGCGCCGATCGTGCTTATATGGATCAGGTGATGAAACAGGGCGCTGAAAAAGCCTCTGCACGTGCTGCGGAGACACTGAAGAAAGCGTATGAAGCAGTAGGTTTCGTTGCGCGCCCATAGGCAGACGTCGACACTCGATAAACATAAAAACGGACTCATATGAGTCCGTTTTTTCGTATTCAGATACTTTTTATTGAGCGCCTTCAAACCCCATTTGTCGCCATGCTTCAAAGGCAATAATCGCGACGGCGTTTGAAAGGTTTAAACTTCTTGCATCAGGCATCATAGGAATGCGAATACGTTGCTCCATCGGCATGCTTTCAATCAGTTCTGCTGGTAGGCCGCGGGTCTCTGGACCAAATAACAGGACATCACCTTGTTGGAAGTTAGCGTCGACATGATGACCGGTTGTTTTCGTCGTGCAGGCGAAAATTCGATAGTTTTCGCGTTCCTTTTCTAAATACTCAATAAAGGCTTGGTAGTCTTTATGGCGAGTGACACGAGCTAAGTCGTGATAATCTAATCCAGCTCGACGAACTTTCTTTTCCTCTAGATCAAAACCAAGTGGCTCGATAAGGTGAAGGTTGGCACCGCAGTTGGCACATAAGCGAATAATGTTGCCAGTATTAGGGGCAATTTCTGGTTCGTAGAGGGCAATATCAAACATGACTAACTCTTAACGCTGATTGTTCAAAGGCTAGAAAGTATAAGGCGGTCATGGACAACCGCCAAGTGAGAGGTAGGAAGTTTTTACAACTTAGCGACCTTGGGCTAATGCCGCGGCGTAGTTTTCACTCACCGTATTCCAGTCAACAACATTCCACCATGCTTCGATGTAATCAGGACGGCGGTTTTGGTAACTGATGTAGTAAGCGTGCTCCCAAACGTCTAGAGCGAGAATAGGTTCACCTTGTACACCGGCGACATCCATTAATGGGTTGTCTTGGTTGCTGGTGGAAGCGATTTTTAGTTCGCCATTGTTAACCACGAGCCACGCAAAACCAGAGCCAAAGGTATTGATCGCTGCGTCAGTAAACAATTGTTGGAATTCATCGAAGCTGCCAAATGTGTTGATGATGGCCTCGTTAAGATCGCCGCTTGGAGCGCCTCCACCATTGGGAGACATACAGTTCCAGTACAGCACATGGTTGTAGTAACCTCCGCCATTGTTGCGTATTGCTGGAGAGTGTTGAGAGATGTTGGCAAAGATCTCAGTCAGTTGAGTATTTTCAAGCTCAGAGCCTTTTATCGCAGCAATAAACTTGTCGAAATAGGTGCGGTGGTGCTTGCTGTAATGCACTTCCATCGTCTTCGCATCAATGTAAGGCTCTAGAGCATCGTAAGCGTAAGGCAAGTCTGGGAAAGTATGTGACATGGTAAATCCTCCTTAATAGAAGGATTTACTTTAAATGATAATGAGATCTATTATCAACTATCTATTTGTAGGGTTATTTATCGGTACCAAAAGGTAAAGTAATCTCAACCCTTAAGCCACCAAGCTCGCTACGCTTTGCCAATATGGTTCCGCTATGTTGACGAATGGCACTCTCGGTGATGGTTAACCCTAACCCCGTGCCTCCGCTATGCCTATCCCGTGCCGTCGAGACTCGGTAAAACGGCCGGAAAATCGCTTCCATTTCATGCTCAGGAACCCCTTCACCATTGTCTTCGACGGTAATCAAAACGTCTTGGTTCGACTCATTGAACCTGACATCAATCTGATCTTTGCCATAGTAAATGGCATTACGGACAATGTTATCTAGCGCGCTCATTAGCAGTTTAGGGTTACCGGAGATTAGGCGATCAGGGATGTCATTGAACGACAAAGTTTTATTCATCTGCTCAGCTTCAAACTGGGCGTCTGATAGAATCGCTTCCCATAGGCTCGCCATCGGTTGTTCTTCTCGCGTTAAATGGCTATCGACTTGCATGCGTGACAGTTCCAATAGCTCACCAATCATCTGCTCTAAGCGCTGTGCTTCGGTGTCAATTCGGGTTAGCTCAGGGCTCTCCCCTTGTTTTCGCGTTGCTAATGCATTTGCCATTCTCAATCGTGTCAATGGTGATCGAAGTTCATGCGAAATATCAGACAGTAAGCGCTGTTGACCTGAAATCATTTGATTCACGGCTTCAACCATTTGGTTAAAGCTAGCCCCAGCTTGGCGAAATTCGCTGGTACCTTTCTCTAAGCTAGGGTCAACGACAAATTCACCTTTAGCGACGCGTTTTGCAGCACGTTCCAAACGTCTTGCGGGTTGGCTTAGTGCCCATGCTAGCCACAATAGCAGTGGCGTACTGACGACCATGACAGCCAATAGCAATTGGAAAGGCCTATCAAACATCCGCAGTAAAAATGGTGGTGGTTGGTTCCACTTTACACCGACGTACAGCAACAGATCCTGTTTGGCTAAAGTGACGGGTAAAGGCCCTGCAACCATGTAGTGTCCGTACAGTTTTTGTTGTGGTTTTCCGGGTACTTCGACGCTGGTAATGAAGTTTTGCAGCGCGCGATATTTGTAGTTCTTTCTATCTTGGGTGGTCAAAATGTTGCCTTCTAGATCCGTGACGAAAAAACGTGGTCGAGGATCTTTAGGCGAACGCTTTGGTCCCTCCAACTTGAATAACACTTTAGCCAAGTTGTCACTGTTGGCAAATCGCTTCTCTAAGCTGTGAGTGATGTCGATCAGCCTATCAAAGTGATCGCTGGGAATATCGCGCGCTTTACGAGGATCAAGGTGTGGTAGAGACAGCACCGCAACCAGCACCAAAAACATGGTGAACCAAAAAATTGCAAAGATACGCCCGTATAAACTGGTGATTTTGGGTAGGCGCATTAGTCCTCCTCAACCAATAGGTAGCCACGTCCGCGTAAGGTTTTGATGCGTGATTTACCATCCGCGCGCTCCGGCAGTTTTTTGCGTAGGTTAGATACATGCATATCGATAGCGCGGTCAAAGGCGGCAAGGCGTTTACCTAATACATCTAAACTCAGCGCCTCTTTGGTCAGTGTTTCTCCAGGGTTTTGAACGAAATGAGTTAATAATGCGAACTCAGTTGTCGTTAAGTCGAGCTGCTTACCTTGGCAGAAGGCTTCCTGTTTGCCTGGGTAGACTTGAATATCTTGGTATTCGATGCAATCTGATGATTTGCTCGCTTTGTTCGATGATGAGGTTTGCGTTCGACGTAATATTGCTCGGATACGGGCGAGTAGCTCTCTGTCACTAAAAGGTTTAGGTAGGTAATCATCGGCCCCTAATTCTAAGCCAATAACACGATCGATCTCTTCGCCTTTGGCCGTCAGCATCAATACGGGGGTTTGCCAGTTTTCGCGCAAGCGCTTGAGTGTTTCCATACCATTTAATTTCGGCATCATGACATCAAGTAGAATGAGATCGATGCCATCGGTTAATAACGCAAGTCCTTCTTCGCCATTGTTAGCCTCAGATACATCAAAGCCCTCGAACGAGAGCACTTCCTTGAGCAGGCTAGTCAATTCGGTGTCGTCATCAATCAATAGGATATGTGGCATAACAAAGTCTCTAAGCAATTTGGTTACTGTTATATTACTGCTAATCGCACAAGAGATTTAGCCGTAATAATGCTCTTTACGATTCTTTACGCTCTCTAGACGTTGCTTTACGCAGCAAGTCGTATTCTACACTCAAGCGCTGCAGAGGTAGGCAGCACAAACTAACAACAAACGTGAAAGGTACGATTATGAAAATGGCAAAAAAACTCGTAATAGCAGCAGTCGTTCTCCCTCTAACTTTAGGTACTGCAAGTGCCTTTGCATTTGGTGGTAAAGATCATAAGAAAGGCAGCCACGGAGAGTGTGGTGGTGGTTTCAGCCCGAAAATGATGCGTAAGTTAGACTTAACGGATGCTCAGAAAGAGCAACTCAAAGAGTTGCGTGAAGCGGGTAAAACCGAGATGAAGGCTAACTTTAAAGCTAACTTCGAAGCTCGTCATGCGGAAATGCAAGCGCAGCATGCAAAAGTACAAGAACTGGTGCTCGCGGATAACTTTGATCAAGCGGCGGCCAACGAACTAGCGAAAGCAATGGTCGACAAGCAAACTGAGCGTAAAGTGAAAATGCTTGAGAAGCAGCATCAAATGCTCAGTATCCTAACCCCAGAGCAGAAAGCGAAGTTTGTCGAGTTGCAAAAAGAGCGCGCGGATAAGTGTGCAGATAAAATGCAAAAGCGTCTTGCTGATAAGTAACACATTCTGATGATAAAAAAGCGGCCACTGGTCGCTTTTTTTATGCCATTTTTATTCAACAATTGGCGGGTTATACTTAAGGCATGTTTGTTTATTGATCAATTACCTATGAAACAAGAGTATGCACGCCTAGTGACGATGGCGGCTTGGATGGCAACCATAGTTGCAACCCTGTTATTAGTGGTGAAGATCGGTGCATGGTGGATAACGGGCTCAGTCAGCCTGTTGGCTTCGCTGATTGATTCGATGTTGGATATTGCGGCCTCGCTGGTTAACTTAGTGGTGGTGCGCTATTCACTACAGCCAGCAGATAGAGAGCATACCTTTGGTCATGGTAAAGCCGAATCATTAGCCGCTCTGGCCCAAGCGATGTTCATTTCTGGCTCAGCGGTATTTTTGATTTTAAATGGTGTTGAGCGCTTCTTTCGCCCCCATGAATTGCAGTCGCCTGAGTATGGCGTGTATGTAAGCTTGTTCGCGATTTTTGTTACCTTTGCACTGGTCCGTTTTCAGCAGCATGTTGTTAAGAAAACAGGCAGTCAGGCCATTGCTGCTGATTCGCTTCACTACCAATCCGATTTGTATATGAACGCGGCGATTATGCTGGCATTAGCGTTGAGCTGGTTTGGTGTCACCCAAGCTGACGCCGTTTTTGCAGTCGGTATTGGGGTATACATTCTGTATAGCGCATTTAAAATGGTGCGGGAGGCGATTCAAACCTTACTGGATCGCAAGCTGCCTGATAGTGAACTGGAGCAGATCAGGCAGCAGTGTCTCTCGGTAGATGGGGTATTGGGGGTACATCAATTGCGTACCCGCATGTCTGGGCCAACCCGATTTATTCAACTTCACTTAGAGCTTGAAGATCAATTGGTGTTGATTGAAGCGCATCGAATCTCTGATGAAGTGGAGGATAAACTGCTTGCTCTGTTCCCAGGTTCCGATGTATTGATCCATCAAGATCCTTATTCTGTAGTATTGGGCGCAGAAAAAGAACAAAAGTCGCAAGGTTGGTAAAACCGTATAGGGCGACAAAGTGCCACTTATTGACTATCTTTTCAGCGGGCTCACTATTAACTGTGATCCTGATGTGTATCAATTAAGTGAAACAGCAAAGCTGTAATACTCTTACATAAGTAGAAAAGTTACATAATTTCGTGCAAATAAAAGTAGTATTCCTAGTTAGGAAAGGTAACATATTGCACAGTTAAAGGAATTCTGTCAGACGTTTATTGAAAGCGGCTGACGTAAAAATTGAAATAAGATTCCCAAAAATCGAGGGTGAGCATGATTAAGAAGATCGGTGTCTTGACAAGTGGCGGTGACGCACCTGGTATGAACGCAGCAGTTCGTGGCGTGGTTCGCACAGCTCTTTCTGAAGGTTTAGAAGTATACGGCGTTTACGATGGCTACTTAGGCCTGTACGAAGACCGTATCGAGAAACTGGATCGTTCAAGTGTTTCTGACGTGATCAACAAGGGTGGTACTTTCTTAGGATCAGCACGTTTCCCTGAGTTCAAAGAAGTTGAAGTACGCCAAAAAGCGATCGAAAACCTACAAAAGCACGGCATTGAAGCTTTGGTTGTTGTGGGTGGCGACGGCTCTTACATGGGTGCGAAGAAGCTGACTGAAATGGGCTACCCGTGTATCGGTCTACCAGGTACGATCGACAACGATATTGCGGGTACGGATTACACCATTGGTTACCTAACTGCGCTTAATACCGTTATTGATGCGATTGACCGCCTACGTGATACTTCTTCATCTCACCAACGTATTTCTATTGTTGAGATCATGGGCCGTCACTGTGGCGACCTAACTCTAATGTCTGCGATTGCGGGTGGCTGCGAGTACATCATCACTCCAGAAACGGGTCTGGATAAAGAGAAGCTAATCAACAACATCCAAGATGGCATTAAGAAAGGTAAGAAGCACGCGATCATTGCACTTACTGAGCTTATGATGGATGCGAATGAGTTGGCAAAAGAGATTGAAACTGCGACAGGTCGTGAAACGCGCGCGACAGTACTTGGCCACATTCAACGTGGCGGCCGTCCAACTGCGTTCGACCGTGTATTGGCCTCTCGCATGGGTAACTTCGCTGTTCACCTATTGATGGATGGCCACGGTGGTCGTTGTGTTGGTATCCAAAAAGAGCAACTGGTTCACCATGACATCATTGATGCGATCGAGAACATGAAGCGCCCAGTACGTGAAGACCTATTTAAGGTTGCAGAAGAGTTGTTCTAAAGCGATTGCTATACGAATCAATCAATTAAAAGCCAGTGGGAAACCACTGGCTTTTTTCGTTGATGTGCTGATTGTCTTTATCCGTTAACCAGCATAGTCGACAGTACGTAACCAACTGTTGTTGCAGTGATCACGCCGATAAAGCCGGGTAATAGGAAGCTGTGGTTGAGTACGTATTTACCTATTTGAGTGGTGCCCGAGCGGTCAAAGGTAATTGCAGCAAGGTCACTAGGGTAAAACGGGAAGAAGAAGTACGCGTAACACGCCGGTAGCACACCGATAAGAACGGGGGCTGGAATACCCATTGCAAAACCAAGCGGTAGCATGATCGTCAGGACAGCCGCTTGGCTTTTGAGGAACACGGACACCACGAACATCGCAATAGCAAAAGTCCACGGGTGAGCAGCAACGATGTCACTCACTAGGCTGATCAAGTAAGGCTTGTGGAAACCGATAATGGTGTCACTCATCCACGCGATACCGAAGATAATGATCACCGCGGTCATACCTGCAATAAACACGTTGCTGTGGACAATCTTCTTCGGTTCCACCTTCGTGGTCAGCAAGATCAATGCACCGACTGAAAGCATCAAGAATTGAATCGCGACGGACATCTTCACACCTTGCGGAAGCAGCCCTAGATCTTTACCAAACATGGCGACGAAAATCACGGTTGCGATACCTGCTAGGAAAATCCCTAAACCACGCTTTGCCACTTTTTGACTGGCGGGTTGGTCTTCATCTTGTTGAACTTCATCGATTAATTGCGCTTTAAACTCAGGATCTTGGCAGCGTTCGATAAATGCTTGGTCTTGATCAAGCTCTTTACCGCGTCTTAGGCTCCATAAGCAGCCAACAAGCACACCAATCAGAGTTGCCGGAATGGTAACTAATAGGACGTTAACCAAACTGATATCGAGGTGATTGTCCGCCGCTGTTGCCATGACAACGGCCGCTGCCGCCGCAATTGGACTAGCAGTAATGCCCATCTGTGATGCGACCGTAGACATGGCCATGGGTCTTTCTGGACGAATGCCCTTCTTGTATGCGACATCATAGATCACAGGTAAGAGTGGGTAGACAGAGTGACCGGTTCCGACTAAGACAGTGAGTGAATAAGTACACAGCGGGCCAAGAAAAACAATTTGGCTTGGGTGCTTACGCAACAAACGCTCGGCAAACTTAACCAGTAGTTTCAGTCCGCCGGTCGCTTCCAGGGTTGCTGAAGCGGCAACAACCGCAAGAATAATCAGCATTACGCTAATGGGAGGTGAACCGGGAGCGACACCAAATACAAACGCTAAAACGGAGACCCCAAGGCCGCCGAGTAAACCAAATGCGATGCCTCCATGGCGAATACCAATGAATATCACCGTTAGAAGCAGCAGCATATGCACGTAAAACATAATTAAACCCTACAGTGTGAAAATGTTAGGGTTATCCTACCCAAAAGTGGTAGTTGGAAACGTGAGGTTTTGTGCTTATCTTAATGCTCTAATTCGTTTTTAGACGCTTCTTTGTTTTCTATCAAATCGCGGCACGGTAGTGAAAACTCATGTTAAATTCGCCATGTAGATCATGGTTTTGTGCGTGGCACCTTCCGACTCTGAAATTTCTGATGCACACCGCGGCGCAGGGCTTTCACTCTATTTTCGGCTTTGTCGACCCCAAGCAACACTGATAAAACCAATACAGTGATCACCACTGATTGTTGTAAGTACCCTAAGCCGATCATCATGCCGAGTGCCGCCAATACCCAAATTACTGCCGCAGAAGTTACGCCGTGGATCTTGCCATCTAAGGTCATCATCACGCCAGCACCAAGAAAACCGACCCCAGTAATTATTTGGCCGAGAACGCGCGCTTGGTCTAAGGTATTCGGAGACAGGGAAACGGCCATCGACATGAAGAAATAGGTGCCGGAAATCACCAGGATTGAGGTTCGGATGCCAACGGGTTTACCACGAGTTTGGCGTTCGACACCGACCAGAGCGCCGTTTACAGCGCAGCACAATAACGCTGCCCAACTAAAAGGCCCTAAGTCGAAGAGTTGTTCAATAGATGGTTGCATTTTGACCTCCAAAGCGACGGAGTATGCACACTATAGACCGGCTTATCGAACAAAAGATTTTTATCTAGATGACAAATTGTTGCCAGCCATACATACGTTTATTCCAAGTGAAGATCTAAAGGTGTTTTACTGCTTCGGCCACCGATCTCCCTAGTCAAGGTGGGAACTAAGTATCCGGACACTCGTTCGAGTAAGCCTGCCATGATCCGTTTTGCCTCATGATCTGAAATGTAGAAGTGCGCGGCACCTTGTACTTTGTCCAATACATGGATGTAGTAGGGAAGAATATTGGCATCAAATAGGGCTTCACTTAACGCAACTTGAGCTTCAATACTGTCGTTTACCCCTTTGAGCATGACCCCTTGATTCAATAGCGTTATGCCTGCGAGTTTTAAGCGTGCGGTCGCGAGACGCAGCTCATGATTGATCTCTTGGGCATGGTTGACGTGAGTGACCATCACAACTTGTAAGCGCGTGGTGGAAAAAATCTCCAGCAGTTCGTCAGTAATACGCGCTGGGATCACAACCGGTAAGCGAGAGTGGATCCTAATCCTCTTGATGTGTTTGATGTCAGCAATACGCTCTACTAACCAACGCAGCTCGTCGTCTTTGGCCATTAATGGGTCGCCCCCAGAAAGGATGACTTCATTGATCTCTGGTTGCTGTTGAACATAGTCTAGGCTCTGTTGCCAAACGGCTTTACTGCCTTTGTTTTCTTGGTATGGGAAATGACGTCGAAAACAATAGCGGCAGTTGATCGCACAGCCACCTTTAACGATCATCAAAGCCCGATTGCGGTACTTATGCAGCAATCCAGGGATAGCATTGTCTTGTTCAAGCAAGGGGTCGTTGGAATAGCCCTGCTTAACGTCGAACTCTTCTGATAGGGGCAATACTTGCCGTAAGAGCGGATCAAAAGGATTGCCTTTTTCCATTCTATCGACAAAACTTTGCGGCACACGCTGAGCAAAAAGCTGTCTGGCTTCGAATCCTTGCTGCCAAGGAGTAGGATCGATTTCAAGCTGTTCGAGCAATTTTGCAGGATCAGAGATCCCATTCGCTAGCTGTTGGAGCCAGTTTTGCTCAACAGATACGGCTTTTCGGGTTATGATATGCGGCATTGAATTTAGCTCTAAGAATGTAAAGAGGAAAAAATGGCTACTGTTAGCACCAATGAATTTAAAGGCGGTCTAAAACTCATGCTTGATAACGAGCCTTGCGTTATCCTGGAAAACGAATACGTTAAACCAGGTAAAGGCCAAGCGTTCAACCGCGTGAAAATTCGTAAACTTCTTTCTGGTAAAGTGCTAGAGAAAACCTTCAAGTCTGGTGAAACGTGTGAAGTCGCAGACGTGATGGATATCGACCTAGATTATCTATATAACGACGGCGAATTCTACCACTTTATGAACAACGAAACGTTTGAGCAAATCGCTGCAGACGTAAAAGCAGTAGGTGACAACGCGAAGTGGTTGGTAGAAAACAACACATGTATGCTTACACTTTGGAACGGTAACCCAATCGTTGTAACTCCACCAAACTTTGTTGAGCTTGAAGTGACGGATACCGATCCTGGTCTGAAAGGCGATACTCAAGGTACTGGCGGTAAACCAGCAACTCTTTCTACTGGTGCTGTGGTACGTGTACCTTTGTTCATCGCAATTGGTGAAGTGATCAAGGTGGATACCCGTACTGGCGAATACGTAGGCCGCGTTAAGTAAGCCGAGTTCGTCAAGATTCTGAAAAAGGTCACTTCGGTGGCCTTTTTTGTTTTTCAGCTTAGCGCTTGATGTGCCACAATCTTTGTCACACAGTTTGTGACTACACTAATACTCATGAAACAGTCTTTACGTATTTGGCTTGATGCCGCTCGTCCTAAAACCTTGCCTTTGGCATTGGTGTCTATCCTTACCGGTAGTGTGCTGGCGTATTCTACTCATCAGTTCTCTTTGCCAGTGGCGTTATTGGCATTTCTCACGGCAACACTTCTGCAAATTTTGTCCAATTTAGCTAACGACTACGGTGATGCAGTCAAAGGCACTGATAATGATCAACGCCTTGGGCCTATGCGGGCGATTCAATCCGGTGATGTTAGTCTGAAAGATATGAAGTCAGCGATCATCATAAACATCGCTCTAACCATTGCCTCTGGTTTGGTATTGGTTATTTACGCCTTAGATAGCCTTCAGAGCATTCTGGCGTTTATCGGGTTAGGGGTGCTGGCTATCGTTGCTGCCATCGCTTATACCGTTGGTAATAAACCTTATGGCTATGTTGGGCTTGGCGACATATCCGTGTTTATCTTCTTTGGTCTACTGGGTGTCGCGGGGACTTACTTTCTTCATACTGGCATTGTTGTCTCGTCACTCATTTTACCAGCAGTCGGGTGTGGCTTGCTGGCGGTGGCAGTTCTCAACATTAACAATATGCGCGACATCGAAAACGATGAGGAGTGTGGTAAGCGCACTGTCGCGGTGAGATTGGGTCAACAAAAAGCAAAGCAATACCACTCTTTGTTACTGGGTGGCGGTTTGCTCGCCTTTATCGTTTATCTATTGCTACAACCTAGTCCGATATGGACTTGCCTACCTTTTTTACTCAGCGCGCTCGTTGTATACAAGCATGGAAGGGCCGTGTGGCTGGCAGACCAACCAGCCCAAATTGCGCCTATGATGCCAATCGTAGTTAAGTGCTCATTGGTGACTAACTTATTGTTTGCAGGGGCTGTCATTGCGCAAACTCTGGTCAGTTAAGTGATGCTTGTCATTGCAATGACTTAATGTCCCTATATACTCGAGGGAGAAGACAAACGGTATGGGAAGGAACACGATGGAATACAATACCTCTGCCTTATGTGACATTTACTTAGAACAAGTCGATGTTGTAGAGCCGATGTTCAGTAACTTTGGTGGTAGCGCCTCGTTTGCGGGTCAAATTACTACAGTAAAATGCTTCGAAGATAATGGCCTGATCCGTGAGATCTTAGATCAAGATGGTTTAGGGCGTGTACTTCTTATTGATGGTGGTGGATCGTTGCGTCGTGCTTTGATTGACGCTGAGCTTGCTGCCATTGCCGAAGAAAACGAGTGGGAAGGTATTGTAGTCTACGGGTGTGTTCGTGAAGTGGATGAGCTGGAAGATATGAGCATTGGTATTCAGGCCATTGCTTCAATCCCAGTTGGTGCGACTGCGCAGAATGTTGGTGAAATCGATGTTCCGGTTAACTTTGGTGGCGTGACCTTTTTACCTGAAGACTACCTCTACGCTGATAATACAGGCGTAATATTATCCCAAGAGCCGTTAGACGTAGAGTTGGAAATAGACGATGACGATGATGTTATTGTGACCGATTAATCCCTCAAACACCGGCTACCATGCCGGTGTTTTTGTGTTCTTTAAGCGAGAACAGGGGTCACTGCTCTGTTAGGTACTGTTTTCGCAATCGCAATGCATAAAGGTAGCCTAAGCTGCCTCCAATGATATTCCCCAGTGCAATGCCGATAAACAGCCCTTCAATATCAAAGAGTCGACTCCCCAGCCAAGCGCAAGGTAAGGTAAAAGCGAATAAGCGCATAAAGCTCCACTGAAAGGCTTTTATTGGTTGATGCAGAGCGTTAAGTCCAGATACCAAAATCATAATGATGCCTTGAAAGCCGTAGCTAAATGGCACGACTAACAGGTAATGCCAGAGTAAATCTTTGACGACTTGCTCCTGAGAGAACAACGCGGCTAGTGGGATACTAAGCGGAACCATCATGATAAAGATGGCAAGTTGAAATACGATAGAGAATCGCATGCTGAGGAACAGCCCGGCAAAGCTACGCTGAGGGTTGTTCGCTCCCATATTTTGGGCAATAAACGGTGTTAAGGCCGAAGTTAGCGACATTAACACCAAAATCAAAATCGATTCCACGCGTTGAGCTGCGCCATATGCTGCGACCGCTGCTGTACCATGGCTGGAAAGCATCATCATTAGAATCGCCCCGGAAATAGGCGTCATTGCATTTGATAATGCCGCAGGGGTACCAATCTTTAAGATTAAACGCCAGTCACTGATTAGTTTGCTAGGGTAAGGCAAAGCAAGCAGTTTTTCTCGTTTGATCAAAACAAACAAAGATCCGCATAATGCGCCAAACCAGCTAAAAGCACTTGCGATTGCTGCGCCTTGAATGCCTAGCTCTGGGAAAGGCCCCAAACCGAATATCAGCAGTGGATCGAGTAGGCCATTGATAAAGCCTGCCAGCATCATGATTTTAGCGGGTGTTTTGGTATCTCCAGTGGCGCGAATCGCACTATTGCCCGCCATTGGGATTACAAGGAGAGGTATGGTCCAGTACCAAATCCACATGTATTCATAAATGAGAGGCAGCAACTCGGGCGTTGCGCCAAGACGAAGAAAAAGCGGCTCTATCGTAACTAGGCCTACGGCACAGGTAAGCGCAACCAAACTGACCGCTAAAATGATGCCATGACTCGAGCAACGTGCGGCTTCTTGAGGCTGTCCCTGACCTAACAAGCGGCCTATATTGGTCGAAAGCCCCATTCCTATTCCCATGGTTATACAGTTCACAGCAAACGTAACAGGAAAGGTATAGCTAACAGCCGCAAGGGCTTCGGTACCAAGCAGGGAAATAAAGAAGGTATCCACGAGGTTAAACATCAATATTGCGATCAATCCGAAGGTCATCGGAATGGTCATTTGGCGTAATACATCGGGAATAGGGCCAGTTAAAAGGCCGTGTTTATCCTGCATTGGCAATGAGAGTTCGAGAAGAAGAAAAGCGTAGCATACTTGATCTGAATGGATACGACCAATTCGTCGCCATAAAAAAAGGTCAGCATATGCTGACCTTTCAAAGATTTATTCGTTAGGAATATCTTACGCTTTAGCTGCTGCCGCTGCTTTAGCAATTGCTGCAAAGCTTTTCGCGTCTAGAGAAGCACCGCCAACTAGAGCACCATCGATGTCTGGTTGTGAGAAGTAAGCTTCTGCGTTTTCTGGCTTAACAGAACCACCGTATTGGATGATTACTTGCTCAGCAACTGCTGCGTCTTTTTCAGCGATTAGAGCGCGGATAGAAGCGTGGATGCGTTGTGCATCTTCAGCTGTTGCCGCTTTACCAGTACCGATAGCCCAGATTGGTTCGTAAGCGATGATCGCACCGTTAAGAGCTTCAACACCGTAAGCGTCGATTACTGCATTGATTTGGCGCGCACATACTGCTTCAGTTTCACCCGCTTCGTTTTGCGCTTCAGATTCACCGATACAGAAAACTGGCTTAAGGCCGTTCTCTTTTAGGAAGTTGAACTTCTTCGCGATGAACTCGTCAGATTCGTTGTGGTATTCACGACGCTCTGAGTGACCGATGATGATGTGAGTAGCACCAAAGTCTTTTAGCATCTCTGGAGACATGTCGCCAGTGAATGCACCGCTGTTGTTTAGGTCAGTGTTTTGTGCACCAAGGATGATCTTGTTACCGCCTTCAGCGATTACACGCTCAGCTAGATCAATGTATAGAGCTGGTGGAGCTACTGCTACGTCTACACCTTCAACGCCTTCAAGTTCAGCGTTAAGACCAGTTAGCAGCTCTTTTACCATTGCTTTGCTGCCGTTAAGTTTCCAGTTACCCATCACTACAGGACGACGCATAGGAATATCTCCGTATTTAATCAATTAATGTAAAAAATCTTCGTAGGAATATAACAGAATAAATTCACCAGATCATGACTAGTATCATGTCTTAACCGAATCTCACCCAATGGTTGGAGCTGTGAGTGCACAGAATTGAGTTCGCTGTGACTTACTAGAGTGATCCAATAAACAGAATAGGCTTGTGTGACTGCAAAATCTGCACAGAAATTGTTAATAGTGACTGAGTTATAGATCATGATGATGAAACTCTCTTACATTTGAGGACTACTATGCCAAACCTAGTAATGGAATACTCCAATTCAGTTGATGAGCGTGTTAATGTGCAAGGGCTGCTAGAAGACTTACACAAAGTGGCGTTGCAAAGCGGCCTATTTGATGTGGGTTCGGTAAAGTCTCGAGCATTGCGTTGTCATCATTGGCTGGTTGGTGATGAAGGAGACAGTGTGGATTTCATTCACATTAGCTTCGAGTTACTGGATGGGCGCACCGCTGAGCAAAAATGTGAACTATCTCGCCAACTGATGACGGTACTGCAAGAGCAAGCGAGTCATGTCCGCAGTTTAACGGTGAATATGCGCGACATGGATAAGGAGAGCTTTCAGAAGGTCATCAACTAGTTTTTCATTTCGTTGTATTTTTTAGGTAATCTGATGTCGATTAAAGAGCTGTTGTTTTCATTTCAAGGCAGGATAGGGCGCAAGGTCTATTGGACTTGGAATGTGATTTATTACTTAGCGATAGTAGGTTTTGGGATCGGGATGAATGCCTTGTTCCCTGCATTTGCTCACTTGATTCTACCCGTCTTTTTGATTCTGGTACTCGTGCCAGATTTAGCCATTACGGCCAAGCGCTGGCACGACCGAGGGAAATCAAGTTGGTGGCTGTTGCTGAACATACCTTTGGTTATCGGTCGTATGACGATGCCAATGGGGGATCCTAGTCAGAGTGTCGAACCGAGCATGCTACAAGCATTCAGTTCCGTTGCCGCGCTAATCTGTGGCCTGTGGATTTTGATCGAATGTGGTTTCCTCAGAGGTACTGAGGGTGAAAACCGTTATGGACCCGAGCCCAAGTAAGGGTTTAACAGTGAATGAAAAGGGTTGGCGTAATTTGCCAACCCTTTTGCTTTTGACTACTTACGCAAGAACACTTCTTCCACAAGGTGGTTTTGACCTTTCTTTAAGATCAATTGGGCTCGGCCTTTGGTTGGTAATATATTCGCATCAAGGTTTACACCATTGATGGTTTGCCAAATCTCCCGAGCTTTAGTGATCGCATCTTGTTGATTCAGTTTTGTGTAATGGCTGAAGTACGATCCGGGTTTAGTAAAAGCACCCTGGCGGAACTTTAAAAAACGCTCCACATACCAGTTTTCAATTACCTCCGATTCTGCATCAACATAAATAGAAAAATCCAAGAAATCGGACACAAATACACGGTGCGGGTCATGTGGATAATCCATACCGCTCTGGAGTACATTCAATCCTTCAATGATCAACACGTCAGGCCGGTCAACGACTTTGACTTCCTCGGTAATGTCGTAAGTAATGTGCGAATAAACGGGTACTTCTAGGTTGGGTTTCGCTGCCTTAACGTCGGAGACAAATTCAACCAGACGTTTAATGTCGTAAGACTCGGGAAAGCCTTTGCGATGCATGATACCTCGCTCATTAAGCACTTTCTTCGGGTAAAGGAAACCGTCGGTGGTGACCAGCTCAACTTTAGGGTGTTTGTCCCAACGTGATAGCAGTGCTTTAAGCAGTCGAGCGGTGGTACTTTTACCAACTGCAACACTGCCTG
This sequence comes from Vibrio sinaloensis DSM 21326, assembly GCF_000189275.1. Lineage (GTDB taxonomy): Bacteria > Pseudomonadota > Gammaproteobacteria > Enterobacterales > Vibrionaceae > Vibrio > Vibrio sinaloensis. The sequence goes on from NZ_AEVT01000072.1 coordinate 65,801, forward strand.
CAATACCGATGATAAATGGCGGCGTGGACTCTTGGTTACTAAGAAAGTTGTTTAGAACCGTGTTACGACTTTGACGCGCAGAGATATAGAGATTAAGCAGACGAGCTAACGGCAGATAGATCTCAACGGCTTCTTCCATGGTCAAACTCTCGTTGACACCCTGTAGCTCAATCAGATCTTCTTCGGACAACGTCATAGGCACAGAATTACGCAATTCTGACCATTGTTGGCGATTAAAAGAGAGATAAGGTGTCATAGTCTTCCTAACCAAAGTTCGCGATAGAGCAAGGAAAATACAACAACGAGCGTTGAAAGCAAATGACAACGCCAACATTAAGTCGGTTTTAACGGTTGTTTTGTGTGTTTTTTCAGCAAATAAGCGGAAAGTAACTAAAATCTCGTTTTTTTTTAAATTTGCTATTGCAAGGTACGCAATCCTTCAATAGAATGCGCTCCACTTATGCCGACTTAGCTCAGTAGGTAGAGCAACTGACTTGTAATCAGTAGGTCACCAGTTCGATTCCGGTAGTCGGCACCATTTCTCCTTTATGAGTGAAATGGATGAAAAATTTGGAGGGGTTCCCGAGTGGCCAAAGGGATCAGACTGTAAATCTGCTGGCACTGCCTTCGATGGTTCGAATCCGTCCCCCTCCACCATATTCTTTAGGAAATAGCTCACAGAGTTACGTGTTGCGGGCATCGTATAATGGCTATTACCTCAGCCTTCCAAGCTGATGATGCGGGTTCGATTCCCGCTGCCCGCTCCACTCTATTTTGAGTGCTGATATAGCTCAGGTGGTAGAGCGCATCCTTGGTAAGGATGAGGTCGGCAGTTCGAGTCTGCCTATCAGCACCAGCTCTCAAGCAACTTTTCCTTTTGATACTTTCTTGTTACTAAACTACGTTTAGTGATTGAGAGTAAAATTAATACCAAAACTTTTGGTTGCGTGGTCATCAAAGCCACCTAAATCCGTACCTAGAGGGACACCCCATGTCTAAAGAAAAATTTGAACGTACGAAACCGCACGTAAACGTTGGTACTATCGGCCACGTTGACCACGGTAAAACAACTCTAACTGCTGCAATCTGTACTACTCTTTCAAAAGTA
>NZ_AEVT01000071.1 GCF_000189275.1 Vibrio sinaloensis DSM 21326
TCGCAGCAGCGACAGCGGCTTTCTTATCTTCAACCGGAGCTTGAGTGTCGCTTTGAGCTTCTTTTTTGGCTTTGGCACGCGCAATTGCTGCCGCTACCGCATCTTTTTTACTTTCGGTCGCATCAGGTGATACGCCTTCTTGTGTCTTCAAAGCCTTACGCTCACGAGCTTGGCGTTTTCTCTCCTCACGGAGTTTCGCCATCTCGCTGTTGTCTGGCTCACTGCTGCCAGATTGGAGTGCTGCTGCTTGTTTGGCCTTAGCTTTGGCAATGGCTGCTGCAACCGCAGGTTTCACGGCGGGCTCTTCAGGTTTAGTGTCGGCTTTCTGCGCTTTGACTCTCGCAATGGCAGCAGCAATCGCGTCGTCACCGCCACTCTTCTTCATTTCTTGGCGTCGGCTATCTGCAGCTTTCTTGAAGCGATTTTCGCGTTCAGCTTTATCTCGCTCCATCCGTGCTTTCTTCTCTTCGAAGCGGATTTTTGCTCGCTCAGCCGCTTCAGATTCTTCTTTACGGGTACGGATTTCAGCCTTAGCTTGGCGATAGTATTGAACGAGAGGGATCTCGCTTGGGCAGACAAATGCACAAGCGCCACACTCGATACAATCTTTAAGGTTTAGTTCTTCGCATTTATCGAACTCTTCTGCTTTGGCATGCCACTGTAATTGCTGAGGCAATAAAGATGCCGGGCAAGCTTCAGCGCACTGGCCACAACGAATACACGCCATCTCGTATTGGTTTGGTGAAATCTCTTTGCGCGTTGGAGCCAAAATACAGTTTGCTGTTTTGGTAATAGGTACATTGGCATGCGGCAGAGTGAAGCCCATCATAGGGCCACCCATGATCAAGCGCTCGAGTTTCTTGTCGGCTTTATAGCCAAATTCGTCGAGCAATGATTGCACTGGGGTACCGATCATTGCCCAAACATTGCGTGGTTGTTTGAACGTATCCCCCGTTAGAGTGACGATTCGTTCGACTAAAGGCTCTCCATCGCAAACGGCGCGTTTTATTGCTTGTAGTGAGCCAACGTTTTGTACCATTAACCCGATGTCAGCAGGGATACCATTAGCGGGTACTTCTTTGTTGGTGAGGATCTTAATTAGCTGCTTTTCACCACCTGATGGGTACTTAGTTGGGATGACGCGAATAATGATATCTTTGTCATCAGCGGCAGCTTGGAGTGCTTTGACGGCATCCGGTTTGTTATCTTCGATACCGATGATGGTCAGTTTTGGCTTAAGGATATGTTCAACGATCTCAATACCAGTAATGATTTCGTTGGCGTGCTCTTGCATCAACATATCATCTGCGGTGATGTAAGGTTCACACTCAGCAGCATTGACGATCAGAATGTCGGTTCGAGCTAAGCCCGATTGGATTTTTTTAGCGGTAGGGAAGCCAGCACCACCCATACCTGAGATACCTGCCTGACGAATAATCTCGATCAGTTCGTCTGGCGATAAAGAGCTAAAGTCTTGGTATTGTTGGCGTTCGCACCAACGGTCTTCACCGTCAGGCTGAATAACGATACAAGTTTCGGCTAAACCTGAAGGGTGAGCCGTGGTTCTCAATTCAATCGCGGTAACTGTGCCCGAAGTGGGGGCATGCACTGGCAGCATAAAACTGGTGTCATACTTACTCAGTGGCTGGCCTTTTAATACCTGTTCGCCTACGGCTACAGTGATAGTGCCTGGTTTACCGATATGTTGTTTGATTGGCAGAACGATCTCTTGAGGAATACTTGCGCGAGCGATCTCAGAGCGAAGTGATTGTTGCTTGTTCTCTGGTGGATGGATGCCACCTGGGAAGTCCCACAGTGCGCCAGATTTAATTTGTTCGATTAATGACAACATGCCAGTCCTTAATTCACACTTTTCTGCGTCGTTGCAGAATCGGTAATATCAACAACAGGAATGGCGTCCAATTGCCACTTCCAGTTCGCTGTAGTTGTTTCTACAGGAATCATCTCAATACAGTCTGTTGGGCAGGGAGCAACACATAGGTCGCAACCGGTACATTCATCTTTAATAACGGTATGTAGAGCTTTGGTACCGCCAACAATGGCATCAACCGGGCAAGCTTGAATGCATTTAGTACAGCCTATACACATGTCCTCATGAATGAAGGCAACTGTTTTGACTGCATCTAATTCGTGCGCAGACTCGGTGGCTTCAACCCCCATTAAATCAGCCAGCTTCTCTATTGTTGCTTGGCCGCCTGGGGGACATTTATTTATCTCATCGCCATTAGCAATGGCTTCCGCATAGGGGCGGCAACCAGGGTAGCCACACTGTCCGCACTGGGTTTGCGGCAAGATACTGTCAATTTGATCGACGATTGGGTCCGCTTCCACCTTGAAGCGAATGGACGCGAAGCCCAATATCGCACCGAATACTGCAGCCAATGCTGCGACGGCTAATACCGCTATTAGAATCGCACTCATTACAGTTTCACCAAACCAGTAAAGCCCATAAATGCCAATGACATTAAGCCGGCGGTAATCATAGCGATCGAGGCACCTTTGAAAGGTGCAGGGACATCCGCAGCGGTAATACGTTCACGCATAGAAGCAAACAGAATCAGTACCAGCGAGAAACCGACCGCAGCGCCAAAGCCGTATATGATCGATTCAATGAAGTTGTGATTCTCATTAATGTTTAACAAGGCAACCCCTAACACAGCACAGTTGGTTGTGATAAGCGGAAGGAAGATACCAAGTAGGCGATATAGTGTTGGGCTGGTTTTATGTACCACCATTTCGGTGAACTGTACGACAACAGCAATGACCAAGATAAAGCTCATCGTACGCAGGTACTGTAGCCCAAGTGGTCCGAGAATATAGTTTTCGACAAGGTATGCGCACACGGAGGCTAAGGTAAGCACGAAAGTTGTCGCTAACCCCATTCCGATTGCAGTTTCCAGTTTTTTGGAGACGCCCATAAATGGACAAAGGCCCAAAAACTTCACCAGTACAAAGTTGTTGACTAGGACTGTGCCTACCAACAACAAAAGATATTCGGTCATAGTTATTTGTTTAAGAAATTCCGATCCCGATATTATCCTGCTTTGCCAGCGCAATAACAACCAAGGAAAGATAAGGTTTTATATCAATGAGTAAAAATTATACGAAATAATTCGTCTAATGAGCATTTTTGACAGCAAATAAGCGTAGGAAACGTCCAGGCTAAAGTTGAGCTGCGTCATTGGAGTTTTTAACTGTCTTGTTTCGCTAGCGATTTATTACGATGAGTCGGGGCGCAAGGTGGAAAGCGGAGGGAGGTTTACTCGCCTTGAAGAGCGTAAGATTTAGATACGAAAAAGCCGCGTCTTGCGACACGGCTTATTCTGAATTTGGCTCCTCCTGCTGGGCTCGAACCAGCGACCTGCGGATTAACAGTCCGTCGCTCTACCAACTGAGCTAAGGAGGAATTGCTATAAAGCGGGGCGAATCTTAACGATCGATACGGTCAGTGTCAACACTAAAGTGGTGGATAATCGGCAATTTTTTTAATGAAAAAAGCTTTACTTTCCTGAAGCCCTTGTCCGATAAAGGCTCTATTTACTTATCCACCAAAATTGTGGATAAGTGTGTTAATTAAACTTGAGCAATTAATAAACAGGTCAAAGATAGAGTAATTGAACTAAAAATAATCAAAAAAGATCTTCGCATAACTGCCTGTATAATAAAGCATCAGCCTATTTTTAGTGCTCAGTGTGGATAATTTGGATCAAGATGATCAAATTACAGATCAGTAAAATTAACTAAATTTTGTGAATAAGCTGTGAGCGAAAACTAGAAGGAAATGAGAGTAGATCTCGAGTAGGGCGAAAGATAGTAACAGGATTGACAGCGCGGATCTAGCGAAAGCAAAACAAAATGATAAAAACAGGGTGATATTTTTCTCTCTGCTATTGTTTCTGTATATTTATACAGTCACAATAACGACTTAATGTCGTTGCAATCATTCTTGAGGTTCCTATGAGCAAAGTTTTTGATTTGGTGTCGG
>NZ_AEVT01000070.1 GCF_000189275.1 Vibrio sinaloensis DSM 21326
GTCTTTTTTACGCTTATCTTATCGTAAGTGTTGGAGTGGAGGATTTATAAAAGGTATGGGCTTGAGCGGTCGGTTTCTACATTGAAAAGAGAGGAGGTAGGCAATGTTCACTTGGGCTGTAGAAGCCTAATCAAGATCCAAGTTTTGCTTTTCGGTTCTGGACATCTCACTAGCCCTGCCTACACTGGCGACTCAGTTTAAAAGAGGTGATCTCATGTGGAGCTGGCTTTCAGTCGCACTATCAGGCTTTATCAGTATTTCTGCCAATGAAAGCAATCAAAAATCGCAAGCGGTGGTGTTTAAAACACTCACGCTGTTCATGCTGGTGGCGATGATCTGGACTCAAGATGGTGTCGTTGGCATCTCTGCTTGGTGGATTACTTTAGGGCTGATCATCTCGGCTTTAGCTGATAGCCTGTATATCTTCCAAAAACATAAGAAGCTTTGCTTCGCAGCCTACATCGGCTCCCAACTTTGCTATAGCACCTCATTTTGGCTTCAATTGTCCGGAGAAATTGTTTGGTGGTTACCTGCGATGCTTCTTGCGATAGGGATTGTGGTCTTTTTCTTGATGCTACCTAAAATTGATCGACTCATTTTTCCTGTAGTCATGATGGGAATGATGCTACTCCAACTCAATTGGGCGGCTGGTGAAGTTTGGTTAGTCTCTGCAACGTTGGCGGGGGCGGTGGGTTTTCTAGGTACGTTAACCCTTACCTTATCAGCTGGATTGTTGGCTGTGCACGATTATCGCCATCCTCTCACCTATGGCCGTTATTTAATTTCAGGTAGCTATCTACTTGCTCATTCATTAATTACTGCCGCCTTGTTTATCTAAAATCAAAGCGAACAATTTGCGAAGCTTATACTCTTAGTCGACAAATATTGAGTGGAGCAACGGGAATGAATGAAATCCATGCGCATAAGGTTCTAAACTTACTGCGAGACAACCCAATGAGTGGGGCTGAGCTGCGTGAAGCGGTGGTGACTAAGTTTGGTGAGCAGGCGACCTTTCATACTTGTAAGCTTAATGGCTTTGATTTTGAAGCATTAATGACGTTTTTCATCCAGCGCGACAAGATCGTTTTGCAAGACGATAAGTGGTCACTAAACTTGGAACGAGTTTGTAGCCATTAAAACTTGTTTTTAGCCTCCAAATTGTCAAACGACATTGCTATACTTCGCCGTCTTTTTACACACCTTGCCGCGATTTATACCACTTTGGAGGCTTAATACATGGATATTCTTTCCGCTGCTACCATGTTATTTCTTATCATGGACCCGCTGGGTAATCTGCCCATTGTACTCTCCATTCTGAAACATTTAGACCCCAAGCGTCGCCGTAAGGTTTTGATTCGAGAGCTATTATTTGCTCTGGGTATTTTGATGCTGTTCCTATTTGCGGGCAAGAGTATTCTGAGCTTCTTGCATGTAGCCCCAGAAACATTGAGCATTTCGGGGGGCATCATCCTGTTTATCATCGCGATCAAGATGATTTTCCCGACTGGTGGAAGCATCGTCGGCCTTGCGGCGGGTGAAGAGCCCTTCTTTGTGCCTATGGCTATCCCTATGATTGCAGGCCCTTCAGTGATAGCGGCTCTATTGCTATTGTCGAGTCAACATCCAGACAAGTTGATGGAGTTATCTGCCGCAGTGTTACTGGCTTGGGGGGTGACCTTCATTATCTTGATGTTCTATGGTTTCTTCCATCGCATCTTGGGTGAGCGAGGACTCAAAGCGATAGAGCGTTTGATGGGATTGTTGCTGATCATGATTTCAACGCAGATGTTTTTAGATGGGGTGAAAAGTTATCTCGCCTGATAAAAAAGTGCCGCTCAATGAGCGGCATTTTTTATGACATATGTTTGCGTCGAATATCGAGCAACGCAAAGATGCCGAAGATTAAAATCGACCACTTTTCCCAGCGTGACATTTCGATTTTGTCACCAAATGCTCCGATGAAGATCAGCATCTGTAAACCATGCATGATAAATAGGAAGGCGGTCATGATGTATAGGGCGATTGCTGCCTTACCCGGGAAGGGCATGAAAAAGTTAAGAATTAGGACGAACCAGACAAAACCAATCGCGGCTTTGGCCAGCCATAACAGTGCTTTCATTATTACTTCCTTTTAATTAGGTTGACGTTCAAACAGGCGATAACAGACCTGTCCCGCCGTTTTTTCTCGATGAAGGTGCCAATGAGCAGGGATACCTTCTAACTGTAATTCTTTCTCTGTTTCAATATAAACAAGCGCATCCGGTGCTAGCCAGCCGTTGGTTTCCAACAGGTCAATGGTCTCTGCCAGTAAACCTTGGCGGAAAGGTGGATCAATAAACACCACATGATGTGGAGACGCGGGCTGTTTTAGGTAACTTAAGGCATCGGTATTGACAAGGGTAATGTTGTCCGCTTTTAGGGCTGCGACATTACTCTGCAGTTGTTTGAATGCCTGAGGGTTAAGCTCAATCATGGTCACCATCTCTGCCTGTCGAGAGGCAGACTCAAATCCAAGCCCTCCAGAGCCCGCAAACAGATCTAAGCACTTCGCTCGAGGAACATCTTGAGCGATCCAGTTAAATAAGGTTTCTTTGACACGATCTGTGGTTGGTCGAAGGCCTTCTGCGTCATGCACAGGAAGCTTTCTTCCTCGCCATAAGCCGCTAATAATACGAACGAAGCCTGTGGATGGCTTTTTTTGTGATGTGTTTTGCTGGCGACGTCTTACCATAGATTTTTTGACCGCTAATAAAGTGATACTATACCCAGTCGCTCAGCAGTTAAGCCCTGAGTACAGCCCAAATTTTGTTGATGACAGAGTGTATACCATCGCTCACTAGCTGGAAACTTTTCACTCTGTTGTCATTTTTCTTTTCCAGATGGGGATAATGCCCGCGGGAAAGAATCGTAAACTAAATATAAGACAATCTAGGATATCCCCAGATGACGGAAAAAAAGAAGCGCGGATTACTTTCTTGGCTTGGTTTTGGTGATGAGGACCAGGCTCAACAACCGGTTGAAGAGCAGCAGCCGAAAGAGACAGAACAAGTCCCACCACAAGATTCTAAAACTGAAGAAGAAATTGTTGAGGTTGAACCGAGCAACCCCGTTGAAAATACTGAACTAGCAGAAGCACAAGCCGAAGTAGAAGTATCTGAAGAGGTAGTTGAAGAGGTAGTTGAAGAGGTTCAACCGGAACCAGAAACGCCGCGAGTGGTCGAGCAAGAAAAGCCTACAGAAAGCTTTTTTGCTCGTCTAAAGCGCAGTTTGGCGCGTACCAAAGCGAACATTGGTGCGGGTTTCTTTGGCTTGTTCAAAGGTAAGCAAATTGATGACGATTTGTTTGAGGAACTTGAAGAACAGCTATTGATTGCTGATGTTGGTATGGATACCACGCTGAAGATTATTGAAAACTTGACGGAAAAAGCGTCTCGTCAAGAGTTGAAAGATGGTGAAGCTTTGTATGGTTTGCTCAAAGAAGAGATGGCTGAGATTCTGTCCAATGTTGAGCAACCACTGCAAGTCGATACCAGCAAAACACCTTACGTGATCCTTATGGTTGGCGTGAACGGAGTTGGTAAGACAACAACCATTGGTAAGTTGGCGAAGCAGTTCCAAGCAGAAGGTAAATCTGTCATGTTGGCAGCTGGTGATACCTTCCGTGCCGCTGCGGTAGAGCAACTTCAAGTATGGGGTGAACGCAACGGCGTCCCTGTTGTAGCCCAACATACTGGCGCAGACAGCGCTTCCGTAATTTACGATGCAATCGAGTCTGCGAAAGCGAAAGGTGTTGATGTTGTGATTGCTGATACCGCAGGCCGTCTGCAAAACAAAGCTAACCTGATGGAAGAATTGCGTAAAATCGTACGTGTTATGAAGAAAGTTGACGATTCAGCGCCGCATGAAATCATGCTGACATTGGATGCGGGGACAGGGCAAAACGCGATCAGCCAGGCGAAGCTATTTAGTGACGTGGCACCATTGACGGGCATTACCCTGACCAAACTGGATGGCACTGCCAAAGGTGGTGTGATTTTCGCACTTGCGGATCAGTTCCAGATTCCTATTCGCTACATCGGTGTTGGTGAAGGTATCGATGATTTGCGCCCATTTGAAACACAAGAGTTTATTGACGCACTGTTTAGTCGCGAAGACTAGTCACAGCCCAGTAAGAGGAATGACGGGTGATAAATTTTCAGCAAGTAAGTAAAGCCTATCGAGGCGGTCGCCAAGCATTGCAAAAAGTAGACTTCCACCTAAAGCGTGGAGAAATGGCCTTTTTGGGAGGTCATTCTGGAGCAGGTAAGAGTACCTTGCTTAAGCTAATTTGTGCCATTGAACGTCCAACAGACGGCAAGATTTGCTTTAATGACCACGACATCACTCGTATTCCAAGTAAAGATATCCCATTTTTGCGCCGCAACATTGGTATCGTTTTTCAGGACCACCGCTTACTGATGGATCGCCCTGTGTACGATAATGTTGCTTTGCCAATGCGCATCGAGTCGATTTCTGAAAGTGAAATTAAACGTCGGGTCAATGCGGCTCTCGACAAGACGGGGTTGTTAGACAAAGCAAAATGCTTACCTAGCCAACTGTCTGGAGGGGAGCAGCAACGAGTTGGTATTGCTCGTGCCGTGGTCAATCGTCCAACGCTATTATTGGCTGATGAGCCAACAGGTAATTTAGACCCTGAACTATCGAGCCGAGTATTAAAACTGTTTGAAGAGTTTAATCGCGCTGGTGTGACTATTTTGCTGGCAACCCACGATATAGGCTTGGTGAACACCCGTCCGCAGTATCGCCATCTTGAGTTGAATCAAGGCTTCTTGAGTGAGGTAGAAGACTATGGCCGCTAATGTTCGTAATCGCAAAGCCACCAAGAAAGGGCGTGTCACCAATCGCGTGAAACGAGATAGCTTTTTAGCGGTGCATTTTAAGCAAGCCAAAGCGTCCTTGCTTGAGCTTACTGAGCGCCCTCTGGGAAATCTGTTGACACTGGCGGTCATCGCTATGGCATTGGCGATGCCATCTGCGCTGTATTTATTGGGTAAGAACTTGTCTGAAGCTTCTTCTCATGTCACAAGCCCTTCGCAAATTAGTGGATATATTGCCGAGCGCACCCCTGAAGCCCGGGTAATGATTCTCAAAGACAACTTAGAGAGCTTAGATGAAGTCGCTCAGGTGGAATATATTTCTCCGCAGCAAGGTCTTAATGATTTGAGCCAGTATTCGGGGTTTGAACAAGCCATCTCTTTGCTTGATGATTACGCATTACCAGGTGTATTGGTTATCACCCCAAGTATGGAAAATGAAGACCAAATCAAACAGCTAGCGAAAACCATTCGAGAGGAAGCGGATATTACGGATGTTCGAATGGATGAAGATTGGTTGACTCGACTTGATGCAATCAAGAACCTAGTCGGCGGAATCGTAATCACACTGTCTGTGTTGATGCTGGGGTCGGTTTTCTTAATTGTGGGTAATACACTGCGCTTTAATGTGTTGGCCAATAAAGAAGAGATTCAGACCATGAAGCTTATCGGGGCAACTAACAGCTACATTCTGCGACCTTACCTCTATTCAGGTATGTGGTTTGGCTTGCTGGGAGCACTGATTGCTTGGATTGTGACGGCGATAATCACAATATTGTTGAACACCAGTGTCGAGCAACTGGCTTTGCTCTATGATAGTCGCTTCCGTTTGATCGGCTTAAGTTGGGATGAAAGCTTACTGCTGCTCATCTTGGGCACTTTCTTAGGCTGCTTAGCGGCGAAGGTATCGGCGCAAAGACATTTGAAAGAAATTGAACCTGTTTAGTTTCTGTTTGTCCTACTATTTGAAAAGTAGACGCTACCGTGTACTTTTGCTTGTGTAAACAATTTGTTTATGCATAATTACTTTCCCTTGCTTGAAACCTGTTCATTTTAGGTTCAAGATTGATGGGCTAAAAATGACTCCAGATCAGAGATTGATGAGGAATTGAATGACTAACCAAGCGTACCCAATGGCTGTAGTTACACAAGATAGTTTGGACAGCTACATCCGTAAAGTGAACAGCTACCCAATGCTGACTGCTGACGAGGAACGTGAACTCGCAGAGAGGCTGCATTACGACGGCGAAATAGAGGCGGCAAAAGGTTTGATCCTTTCGCACCTACGTTTTGTGGTGCATGTTGCTCGCGGTTATTCTGGTTACGGTTTGCCAATGGCAGACTTAGTACAGGAAGGGAATATCGGCCTTATGAAAGCGGTAAAGCGCTTCAATCCTGAGGTGGGTGTTCGTCTTGTGTCATTCGCAGTCCACTGGATCAAAGCTGAAATTCATGAGTATGTTCTACGTAACTGGCGTATCGTGAAAATCGCAACCACTAAAGCGCAGCGTAAGCTCTTCTTTAATTTACGTAAATCCAAGAAGCGTTTAGGTTGGTTTAACAACGGTGAAGTAGAAACTGTCGCTAAGGAGCTTGGTGTTGAGCCAGCAGAAGTGCGTGAGATGGAATCTCGTTTGGCTGCTCAAGACTCGACATTCGAAATGCCAACCGACGACGACGACTCGGTATCGTCATATACCGCGCCGGTTCTCTACTTAGAAGATAAGGCGTCAGATGTGGCAGACAATGTTGAGGCGGCTAACTGGGAAGCGCATACCAACAATCGTTTAAGCCTTGCGCTGGCGAGTCTTGATGAACGTAGTCAACATATTGTCCGCTCACGTTGGTTAGACGATAATAAGTCGACACTTCAAGAGCTTGCTGAAACATACAGTGTGTCAGCAGAACGCATTCGTCAGCTAGAAAAGAATGCGATGAAGAAACTAAAAACAGCCGTTGGTGATTTCTAAATTACGCTGTTAAAACGGTACAGATTAAAGAAGGCCGAGATCGAGAGATCTCGGCCTTTTTGTTTCTGATCTCGCCGAGAAAAAGGGCAGTAACCAAGGGATCCATTATGAGTGGCTGGCCTGTGGGTAACTCTGTGACAAATTTCTTTGCTATATGTCAGAAAGCAGGGTGAATAAAGGCCTAACAGACAATGTTCCTATGGGGATACTTTTCCATTTACACACATAAAAATCAGGATCATCACTAGATGTAGTGGATCTATTTTTCCAAAGACACTTTATCAACGTAATCCACAAAATTATCCACAGATGGTGAATAAGTGATCGCTAGTGGATAACCTTATTATCCTCGTGTACTTGTTCAGCACTGGATAGGTTACAATGCCAGCAAATAATAAAGTGTTAGAGAGAAAGTAAATGGAGCAGTTTCAACATATTGATGTGCAAGGTGCGAAAGCCTTGCTAGACCAGGGTGAGGCAAGGCTCGTTGATATTCGTGATCCGCAGTCGTTTGCCGTCGCTCACCCGGAGTCAGCCTATCATTTGACTAATGACAGCATTGTTCAACTGATGAATGAGGTCGAGTTTGATCAACCTATCTTGGTCATGTGCTACCACGGCATCAGCAGCCAAGGTGCCGCACAATATTTGGTTAACCAGGGCTTTGAGCAGGTGTATAGTGTGGATGGGGGCTTTGAGGCGTGGCACCGCGCTGAGTTACCGATTGAGTCACACACACCTTAGGAAAACATTATGGTTCGACTGACCACCCTAACCAATCCAAGAATGGCGCAAGCTTTCATCGATTATATGGCTTCTCGCGATATCGATATTAAGATGATGCCAGAGGGTGGGGGGCAGTTTGCCTTGTGGTTAACGGAAGCTGAGCACCAAGTGGAAGCCGAAGCGGAGCTTAAGCAGTTTTTAGCCAATCCCGCACAACAGAAATACCAAGCGGCTTCTTGGGATATGGCTGAGACGCGCACAAATCGTTTTCATTATGGTTCGCCAAGTATGCTGGCCATGATCAAAGCCAAAGCAGGCCCTGTCACCTTGACTCTGATGATGTTATGCATGGTGATTTTTTCCTTACAACAGCTTGGAGCTGGTCAAGCCGTCTTTGCGGCACTGCACTTTCCGGCATTCGTTGGTCAAGAGTGGCAGCTGTGGCGTTGGATAAGTCATGCTTTACTGCACTTTTCTGTTCTCCATATCGCTTTCAATTTACTGTGGTGGTGGCAGTTAGGAGGGGATATTGAACGCCGATTAGGTTCAACTAAAGTTATCCAACTGTTTGTGGTGTCTGCTGCGCTGTCTGGTGCAGGGCAATACTGGGTAGAAGGTGCCAACTTTGGTGGCTTGTCTGGCGTGGTGTATGCGTTAGTTGGTTACTTGTGGATGCTAGGATATAAAGCGCCACAGCTTGGTCTTAGTATGCCCAAGCCCGTGATTGGGTTTATGTTGGTCTGGTTAGTGCTCGGTTTTGTACAGCCATTTATGGCCATTGCCAACACCGCTCATTTAGCCGGGCTTGTTGCTGGTGTGGTCATTGGTTTGCTAGACGCAAGTCGTTATCAGAAACAATAAAAAAGCGGCATTGCGCCGCTTTTTTATCTCGCTATTGGTAAAGGTATTTCGTGAACAGCAGATCCGCAATGATGGTCTTGCCTGTTTCTGGCAGTAAAATCGAGTTGAGTTGTTCAACCAAGGTTTTACGCAGATCTTCTCTACCCGCCAAAGACGTAATGGTATCTTCCGACTGCTGGCCTAATAGCTCAATCACCGCATCGCGTATCAGAGGTTGATGCAGTTCGATCACAGCAAGGTCAGCTTCTGCTGCGACCATGATATCAATGCGTACCTGGATATAACCCAGTTTATTTCCTTTGGTATAGAAGTTAGTCGTTAAATCTGGCTCTAGAGTGAAGTAGGCCAGCTGTGGCACCGCTTCTTCTTCCGCTGATGCTGGCAAACTCATAAGTAGAGCCCAAACGACAAATATTTGGCCTAGGTAACGTTTAATCATATTTATAACTTTTCTTTCTTCCAATCACGATACTCGAATCGCCAGAGTCTTGTTACAATAGAGCATCTATTTGTAATAAAAATGCGTTAAGTACTCGATGTGCTGGTTAACACTCCACATCGAAGCTTTATTGTACGACGATAAGGCTACTTATTGAATACTAGTATGAATCAATTGATTGCGCTTTATTTATCTGCACTGCGCCAAGTGAGCTGGCAAGACCCAGCAGAGTTTACCTTTCCCAGTGTAAACTCGGAGAAGTGGGTGAAAGAACAAGGCTCTTTATCCCGACTGCTTAGCCGATACTGCGAAGGCTTAACGGTCGATCTGTTGCACAACAAAATGGTTAGAGCTGAGAAGCTGAATTCGCAAGAAATAGAACTGCTTAACCAAGAAGCGTGTTTACTGCGCAAGGTTGTTTTGAAAGGTGATGGTGAAGCCTGGGTATTGGGTCGAACGTTAATCCCATTTTCTTCAATGGAAGATCAACAGCACGATTTGTCTCAGCAAGGGGAGATTCCGCTTGGTCTGACGGTCTTTAGCGCTGAAAATGTTAAGCGCGATGCTTTGCAAGTTGGTTGGGCTGAGACGCCAGAGGGTAAGATGCTTGCGCGTCGCTCTCGATTGTGGATGAATCACAAACCTATGTTAGTTGCAGAATTATTTTTGCCTACGGCACCAATGTATACCAAGGAGAGCAGGGATGACTGCTAGTAAGGCGCACGCTTATTGGCAACTGATGCGCATGGACAAGCCGATTGGCACTTTGTTGTTGCTATGGCCGACATTATGGGCGCTGATTTTAGCGGCCGAGGGAATGCCAGACCCGAAAGTGTTGGTGGTGTTTATTCTTGGTGTTGTGTTCATGCGAGCGGCGGGGTGTGTGATCAATGACTTTGCTGATCGTAAAGTCGATGGTCACGTTAAACGTACGAGTCAAAGACCCTTACCGTCTGGTCGTGTCAGCTCCAAAGAAGCGATTAGCCTGTTTTTGATCTTAGCGGTGGCGTCATTCTTACTTGTGCTAAGCATGAATACTCTAACGATTACTTTGTCGTTTGTCGGTATTGTGCTGGCGTTTATCTATCCATTTATGAAACGCTTTACTCACCTTCCACAGCTGTTTTTGGGGTTAGCGTTTAGCTGGTCGATTCCAATGGCATGGGCGGCTCAGGCTAATGAGTTACCACTTGTGGTTTGGTTCCTATTTGCCGTGAATGCGTTGTGGACGATTGCGTACGATACTCAATATGCCATGGTCGATCGCGATGATGACCTCAAGATTGGGATAAAATCGACAGCCATTCTATTCGGTCGTTTCGATAAGATGGTGATAGGGGCGCTGCAACTGATTACGCTCGCGATGCTAATTTATCTAGGTGTTTGGTATCAGTTAGGAGCAAGCTTTTACTGGAGCTTGTTGATTGCAGGCGCTCTGTTTGTATTCCAACAGCACCTAATTCGTCATCGTGATCGGGAATTATGCTTTAGAGCGTTTCTTAACAACAACTATGTTGGAATGGTGATTGCGATAGGTTTACTGGTCGCTTTTATTTAGTCTTAGACTAATTCCAGTTAAGAAAGAAAAGGGCACCGAAATCGATGCCCTTTTTAGATCTTATTTTTGGTCGGTGGTTTGACAAATACTCTCTTTAATCGTCAGCTTCACTTCTGGGTACAGCATCGAATAAAGCATCTCTGCCAGCTTTTGACACTTCTCTACATCACAGTTGCCATCGATATCGAGATAGTTCTGCTGCTTAAGCGTAGTAAACATGGCGGAGAATACACCTTTATCAAAGAACTCTGGTGCATTAATGCCATGCAATCGACCGAGACGCTGAGCGATGTCTTGGCTTTTTTGTTCAAGGTCAGATTTGCCGAGTTCAGGATTGGCAACCAGTAGGTTGAGGGCGATTGAGTAGCGCTGTAAGGTTTCGGTGATCGTTCGACCAAGTAACACCAATACTTGAGTATTGGCTTGGCGAATGGCCACATTTTGATCGCTGTCTACCGTAACCACACCTTGGCGAGCAAGCTCTTCAATGTAGGCTTCGGTCATTTCTGGCAACTTGCTTTCTTCGATACCAAGGAACAGTTCTTGTTTTAAGAAAGGGTAAACTAGCGCAACATTGGCTTTAATTTGTGCCAAAGAGAGTTGCTGGTGACGGACAAGCATTTGGGCAATCAGCGATGGGATCGCCAGCAGGTGAATAATGTTGTTGCGATAGTACGTCATCAATATTGACTGATTACGGTCGAGCGAGATGATATCGCCCATCGAATCAGACTCAATTAAAAACTTATCCAGTGACTCAGCGTGTTTGACCAGTTGCTCTGCGTCTTCGCTTGGTACGGTATAAGTACTCGAGTAGGATACGTTTCTAAGCAGTGATAGATAGCAGTCAATCTGATTAACCAAGCTATCGCGAGACAACGCACGTTGGCGAGATGCAAGCAGTGCGGTCGCGCATAGAGTTAACGCATTCGCAGCGGCGGCATCATTAATCTTGGTCATCATCTTGCTCGCAAGATCATTCACTACGGGGTTTAGCCATTGTGGCTTAGTGCTCCCCATTGGGTCGATGTCCTTGCTCCATTCTGGCGCATGCTCATTTAGGTACTGGTTGAGTGGAATAGGCTCACCAAAGTTGACATAGCCTTGGCCAAAATTACGCAGCTTACGAATCGTGCGTAACACCAAACCCGCATTTTCTTTCTCTTTACGCTTACCGCGCAGTTCTTTAGCGTAAGTGCCTACTTCCATCACATGTTCATAGCCAATATAAACAGGTACTAGAGTAACCGGACGATTCAAACCGCGTAGCATGGCTTGAATCGTCATGGCCAACATGCCGGTTTTAGCTTGCAGTAAGCGGCCAGTGCGTGAGCGTCCACCTTCACTAAAGTATTCCACGGAATAGCCTTTCGCGAACAACTCGGCTAAATACTCGCGGAAAATCGTTGAGTAAAGCTTATTGCCTTTGAAGCTACGGCGAATAAAGAAAGCGCCGCCACGACGGAAAATCGGGCCTGCAGGGAAGAAGTTTAAGTTGATACCTGCAGCAATATGCGGTGGGACCATGCCTTCTCGATAGAGAACGTATGAGAGCAGCAGGTAGTCCATGTGGCTGCGATGACAAGGAACATAAACAATCTCGTGGCCATCTTGCGCCAGTTTACGCACGGTTGAAGCGTTAGTGATGTTTAAACCTTGGTAGATACGATTCCATAACCAACCTAGCAAGCGTTCGCCGTTTTTAATCAACGAGTAAGAGAAGTCAGCCGCGATCTCGTCCATGATATTCTGCGCTTCTTTGCGCGCTTTTTCGATCGAGATGTCTTTCGCTTTTGCTTCATCTTCAATCGCTTTCTCGATCGCCTTAGACTTCATCAGACGTTTAAACAAAGCTTGACGGCTTGGTAAGTTAGGGCCTGATGCCGCCAGTTTTTGACGAGAGAAGTGAATGCGGGCGACGCGCGCTAACTTATGAGCTATCGAGGTATCTGTGCCGTGTGAGTCTGCCATATAGCGTAAAGAGACAACCGGACTAATTCGCACCAAACAATCACGGCCAGAAACGAAGACCGCTTTCGCTTTTTGTGGTCCGTTCAATGACTGGAGGTAAGGTTTGTGTTGTGACTCTTTTCCTGGCTTACGACCCCACAGTACCGTGGTTGGGATCACCTGGACGTCAAGTTCTGAGTCGAACTTATGTTGCTCTAGCAGTTCTGAAAACTGGGCGATAGATTCACTCGGTACATCTTGGTCGCTGCTCATCACGGTGTCGCGAGAGGAGGTGAACACAAAACGCTGGAACATTTTGCCGTTGATGTCGACCGCTTCGAATGGATCGGGTAACCCAAGCTGCATTACTTGCTTTTGGAGTGTAATTAAATCGACATTCGAGCGATAAGGCAGTGCGTAAATAATCGGCTTATTGATGTCGATATTGAGATCATCGATCGGGTTCGCTGGAATCGCTGTCCCTTTAACTAATACGGAAAGGGGCAGTTTTAGAAGTGAACGAGAAAATGATTGTCCGGAAGACATAAAGCTTCTGAGCCTCAAAATAGATAAATAGCATAAGCACATTTCCAATTCTTAAGTATAGAAGTGGGGATGCGCCCAAGCGGATTTTTAAGGCTGCAAGGATATCAGAAACTGGTCGAACCTTTTACTTAAAATTGACCAGTAAAGCGCCAATATTCGCCAGATTGGTGCATCAATCAGCGTGTTGGCTTGAAATTCTTAACGCTAAGACTAAATCAAACATGCCAGAGTGCGCCGAAGATTGCTGTTTGTACTCTTATCGCGCAATGTTAAACAAAACCAAGTGAGAGAAGGTAGATCTTACACTGAGGAGGGGAGCAGAAGCGGCCGTGACTTAAGCTATTCAAAAAACAATCAATTCTCTTTTCATTTGCTATATTACTGGATATACTCACAGTTAACTGTATAAAAAGACAGGTGACTTATGAAGCCGTTAACGCCACGCCAGCAACAAGTATTTGATCTGATCAAAAGTAAAATTGATGACACAGGTATGCCACCCACTCGTGCTGAGATTGCACGTGAGCTTGGTTTCCGCTCTGCGAATGCTGCAGAAGAACACTTAAAAGCGCTTGCTCGTAAAGAAGCGATTGAAATTATTCCTGGCGCCTCGCGCGGGATTCGCATCCTGTTAGAAGATGCCGCAAATGACGAACAGGGTTTACCGCTTATTGGCCAAGTGGCTGCAGGCGAACCCATCTTGGCTCAAGAACATGTCGAAACCCACTATCAAGTCGATCCAGGTATGTTTAAACCGCAAGCTGACTTTTTGCTGCGCGTAAACGGCGAGAGTATGAAAGATATCGGCATCATGGATGGTGATTTGTTAGCTGTTCACAAAACTCAAGATGTACGCGATGGCCAAGTCGTTGTTGCTCGTGTGGATGAGGATGTCACCGTGAAGCGCCTAGAGCGTAAAGGTTCAACCGTATTGTTGCATGCTGAAAACGAAGAGTTTGAGCCAATCAAAGTGGATTTAACCAGCCAGCACCTAGCCATTGAAGGTTTGGCGGTTGGCATTATTCGCAATACGGATTGGATGTAGCCTGCATCTTAATGAGATAAATTCTCACTTGTTGATTTTGTAATTGATATTCATTATCATCTCCTTTCGAGCTAAGGAAGGAAGATGATAATGGCCGCCAAGCAAAAATTAGCGCAACATCGCTATCAAATACCGGCAAGTTTATTACAACCGCTGTGGCTTCGTAGTCGTGAAAGTTTGGTGGATAATGGCCTAGTCTATGATCCTATTGCTGCTCGCGCTTGCCAACGTTGCCATCTTGCTCCTGAATGCTTCTCTGGCGACATAGACCAAAAGCAA
Organism: Vibrio sinaloensis DSM 21326; assembly: GCF_000189275.1. GTDB lineage: Bacteria > Pseudomonadota > Gammaproteobacteria > Enterobacterales > Vibrionaceae > Vibrio > Vibrio sinaloensis. Next base: position 14,249 of record NZ_AEVT01000070.1, read on the forward strand.
CTTCTTCACGTGACGATTGCACAGCAGTGCGATCAGCAAGTTTCCGCATTTATTAAACGCAACCCTGACGGCTGGATACTCAATGTCGGCGCAGGACTAGACACTCGCTTCTATCGCGTTGATAACGGCCGTTGCCATTGGTTAGAGCTAGATGTCACTGAAAATCTGCTTTGGCGCCAGAAACTGTTTCACAATAGTGAGCGCTACCATCATATGTGCGGTAGTGTGACTGACCTAAGCTGGCTAGACGCCCTACCGATACCAGAAAAAACACCCGTTATGATTGTGTGTGAGCATGCTTTACTGGATTGTGAAGAAAGGCAGGTTGCTCAATTTATTCAAGCCCTAGGTTGCCATTTTGACAGTGCGCGTGCCTGCGTTGTATTAGCCGGTGATTTAAGTTCGTCTAAGCTTGGGCAAAAAATGGGAGCGGGTCATTACGCACATGGTTACGCAAGTGCCAAAGAGGCGATGCTCAATTATTTGCCTTGGGCGCGCTGGGTTAAAAGTTATTCTCCGCTCGATAGAGACTGCGGGCGTTGGAAGCTTTGGCAGCGTTGGCTCACTAAGATTCATCCACTTAAACAGCGACTGACACCGCTACTGGTTCAGATCCGCTGGTAATCCCGCTACACTTGCTGCTCGACTATCTATTTTGAGTAGCAACGTGCGCCTTTTCCAAACTCTCTCCAATCGAACTGTTCATAAACAGGTATTGCTGTTAGCTATTCCAATGGTGTTATCCAACATTACAGTTCCGTTACTGGGATTGGTGGATGCCGCCGTTATTGGGCACCTTGAGCATGCGTGGTACTTAGGGGGGGTAGCCTTGGGTAGCACTATGATTAGCGTGACGTTTTGGCTGCTCGGCTTCTTACGTATGTCGACAACGGGTCTCGCTGCTCAAGCGTATGGGGCACAAAGCAATCATCAACTCGGGGTTGTTTTGAGTCAGGGTATGTTAATGGCGTTGGGCTTTGCTGGTGGCTTTTTATTCGTCCATTCCTTCATTTCTGATTGGGTCTTGTCGTTTAGCAGCGCCAGTGAAGAAGTAAAACTGTATGCCGAGCAGTACTTTTTGATACGAGCATGGAGTGCACCGGCGGCATTGGCAAACTTTGTTTTATTAGGTTGGCTACTCGGAACACAAAACGCCAAAGCCCCCATGTGGATGGTCATTATTGCTAATGTCACTAATATCGTCCTAGATATTGTGTTCGTCATTGGCTTTGATTGGAAAGTTGAAGGCGCTGCGCTTGCTTCGGTCATTGCTGACTATACAGGAATGTCGTTTGGCCTATGGTGTGTATGGCGCACGTGGCACCGTACTAAGCTGCCGAGTCTGCTATCGTTGATGAGAGACAGCACCAATGGGCTCAGTCGATTTGTAAAGCTAAATCGAGACATCTTTTTGCGTTCACTGTGTTTACAGGCTGCCTTTACCTTCATGACGTTTCAAGGTGCGAGTTTTGGTGATGATATCGTCGCCGCGAACGCGGTGTTGATGAGTTTTCTGATGATGATCTCTTATGGTATGGATGGCTTCGCTTACGCAATGGAAGCGATGGTAGGTAAGGCGGTGGGGGCCAATGACAAGCGACAGCTGAATCAGTCGTTAGTCGGTGCTTTCTTCTGGAGTCTAGTGATCTGCACAGGGTTAACCGTGGCATTTGGTTTGTATGGATCGAATATGATCAGCTTGATCACCGATATTCCTCAAGTGCACGATGTGGCACTCTTGTATCTTCCTTGGTTAGTGGCGATGCCATTGATATCAATGTGGTGCTTTTTGCTGGATGGCATATTTATTGGTGCCACCAAAGGTAAGGAAATGCGTAACGGCATGTTTGTATCAACGTGCAGCTTTTTTTCCGTATTTTTTCTGTTCCAGTACTGGGAAAACCATGCCCTGTGGTTAGCGATGTTGAGCTTTATGGCAATGCGTGGAATTACGTTAGCCACAATACTCATGATTCAATGGCGTAGTGGCCTATTTTTACCAAGCATTCGTTAGTGTAGTGTGACGACACCACGTCCAGATCTTCTTTATTATTACAAATAAGTAATAATGATTTTCAAAATACAGGGATTATCATTTTTTATCAGCTTCTTAAAATAGCTTCCAACAAAACGACGCAGAAGTCAGGGCAAAGCTCTACTACGCTTACTACGTCCCCCTCAATACCTACTTAAAGGAAGCATCCAATGTCGCTTGAAATTAAAACTGGTCAAACTCACATAAAATCGAAAGCTATGGTCGCATGGGCTGCGGGCGAGCCGCTTAAAATGGAAGAGGTAGATGTAGAACTACCAAAAGCTGGTGAAGTCCTAGTTCGTATTGTGGCGACAGGTGTTTGTCATACTGATGCATTCACCCTGTCAGGGGAGGATCCAGAAGGTATCTTTCCATCCATTCTAGGCCACGAAGGTGGCGGTATCGTTGAGATGGTTGGCGAGGGTGTAACAAGCGTTGCAGTTGGTGACCATGTTATCCCTCTTTATACTGCGGAATGTGGCGAGTGTAAGTTCTGTAAGTCGGGTAAAACTAACTTGTGCCAAGCGGTTCGTGAAACACAGGGCAAAGGCCTAATGCCCGATGGTACAAGCCGATTCTCTATTAATGGCGAGACTATTTTCCATTACATGGGATGTTCAACATTTTCTGAGTACACCGTTCTCCCAGAAATTTCTTTAGCGAAAGTGAACAAAGAAGCGCCGCTTGAAGAGGTGTGTTTATTGGGTTGTGGCGTTACAACTGGCATGGGCGCGGTCCTCAATACGGCAAAAGTAGAGCAAGGCGATACTGTGGCAATTTTCGGTCTTGGTGGCATTGGCTTATCGGCTATCATTGGTGCGCGCATGGCGGGAGCGAGCCGTATTATTGGTATCGATATCAATGAAAGTAAATTTGATCTCGCTAAGCAGCTAGGTGCTACTGATGTGATCAATCCACAAAAATTCGACACACCAATTCAAGAAGTGATTGTTGAAATGACCGACGGTGGTGTTGATTATTCATTTGAGTGTATTGGTAACGTCAACGTGATGCGCCAAGCTCTGGAGTGCTGCCACAAAGGGTGGGGCGAATCGGTCATCATCGGGGTTGCAGGAGCGGGTCAGGAGATCTCAACGCGCCCGTTCCAACTGGTTACAGGCAGAGTATGGCGCGGCAGTGCATTCGGTGGTGTTAAAGGCCGTTCTGAATTGCCAGAAATCGTCAATCGATACATGGCAGGTGAATTTGGCTTACAAGAGTTTATTACTCACACCATGGGGCTACAAGACGTCAATGAAGCATTTGAACTGATGCACAAAGGCGAATCTATCCGTACTGTGCTACACATGGATAAGTAATCGACCATCATACGGAGCGCTCTTGATAGATCGCTCCGTCTCCTCTTGAGCAATAGGAATACCATGAGCGTTGAAAACATTAGCCAAGCCAAAGTCAGTGGCGGTTGGCACAAACAATATACCCACCAATCAGCGGTGTTAAATTGCAACATGCGATTTGCGATTTTCTTACCTCCCAATGCCACCCAAGCAGAGCCTGCACCGGTGCTATATTGGCTATCAGGTTTAACATGTACCGATGAAAACTTCATGCAGAAAGCGGGTGCATTTGCTAAAGCGGCGGAGTTAGGCATTGCCATCGTGGCACCAGACACTAGCCCAAGAGGCGACGATGTGGCAGATGACGATGAATACGATCTTGGTCAGGGAGCGGGTTTTTACCTCAACGCAACGCAGCCTCCTTGGTCGCGTCATTATCATATGTATGATTACGTAACCAAAGAACTCCCTGCTTTGATTGAGGCAAACTTTCCTGTCTCGTCGGTTAAGTCGATTGCTGGCCACAGCATGGGAGGACACGGTGCACTCACGATTGGATTAAAGAATAGTGCGCATTACCGTTCTATTTCGGCCTTCAGCCCGATTAGCAATCCGATGCAATGTCCTTGGGGACAAAAGGCTTTCAATGCGTATCTGGGGAATGACTTTGACGCGTGGAAGCAGCACGATGCCAGCGAGTTGTTGAAGCAAGCGAAAGCGAGTTTACCGATTTTGGTGGATCAAGGTGAAGCCGATGGATTTTTGGTTGAGCAGCTCAAGCCTCAAGCGCTGGTTGCGGCTGCTGAAGCTCATGGTTCAAATGTGAAAGTGCGAATGCAGCCAGGTTATGACCATAGCTACTTCTTCATTTCGACCTTTATTGATGAGCATTTAACGTTCCATGCGAAATACCTTCAGCAATAAACCTAAAAGCCGTCCTCATAGGGACGGCTTTTTGAATGCTTAGAGTATTTTTGTGAGTTAGGTTTAAAACAGTCGGTTTAGACCATTTAACGCTGCAACACGATAGGCTTCTGCCATGGTTGGGTAGTTGAAGGTAGTGTTGACGAAGTACTCGATGGTGTTCGCTTCCCCTTTCTGTTCCATGATAGCTTGCCCGATATGAATGATCTCTGCAGCACGTTCACCAAAGCAATGAATGCCAAGAATCTCTTTCGTTTCTCGGTGGAATAGAATCTTCAAGCTGCCAATATCTTTGCCTGCGATTTGTGCTCTTGCAAGGTGTTTAAAAGAAGATCGTCCCACTTCGTAAGGTACTTTTGCAGCGGTGAGTTCTTGTTCCGTTTTACCTACTGAACTTATCTCCGGAATGGTGTAGATGCCAGTTGGTATATCTTCAATCAGGTTGCCATCAGCTTGGCCTTTAGTGATTGCTTGAGCAACAAAACGGCCTTGATCATATGCTGCACTCGCTAAGCTAGGGTAGCCAATCACATCACCTACGGCATAAACATGCTCAACCTCGGTTTGGTAGTTACCATCTACTTTTAATTGACCTCGAGAGTCCGCTTCCAGTCCGACTGCAGAGAGATTCAGCTTGTCGGTATTGCCAGTACGGCCATTGGCATAGAGCAGGCAGTCAGCGCGCATTTTTTTGCCCGATTCTAGATGGATAACAACGCCATCATCTGTCCCTTCGATTTTCTCAAATGTTTCATCATTTCGAATCACTACGCCACTGTTCCAGAAGTGGTAAGAAAGCGCGTCAGAAACTTCATTATCTAAGAACGCTAGTAGGCGGTCACGGGTATTGATGAGGTCAGTTTTTACCCCAAGACCTCTAAAGATCGACGCATATTCACAACCGATAACCCCCGCGCCGTAGATGATGATATGGCGAGGGTCGTGCTTGAGGCTCAAGATAGAATCGCTGTCGTAGATTCGCTCGTGAGTAAAATCAACCCCTTCAGGTTGGTATGGACGTGAGCCCGTAGCAATCACGAATCGGTCTGCACTGTAAACCTCTTCCGTACCATCGCTTTGCATGACAGCAATCGTGTACTTATCAAGAAAGCGTGCAGTACCAAAGATCAGAGAACACTGGTTACGGTCGTAGAAGCCTTGGCGCAATCGAGTCTGCTTATCGATCACCGATTTGGCGTGACCAAGAATGTTGGAGAACGTGGAATGAAGGCTAGTATTATTATGACAAAATAGCGGATTGTTGTTGAATTCGATGATACGGCTTACCGCGTGGCGCAGCGCTTTTGAGGGGATGGTTCCCCAGTGAGTACATCCACCACCGACACTGCTTTCTTTTTCCACAATGGCAACATTTAATCCAGCTTTGGTTAATCCCATCGCTGCCCCTTCTCCTCCGGGACCACTACCAATAACGATTACATCAAAGTGGTTACTCTCCGCCATAGCTTCTTTCCTTGTTATATTGTCTTAACATTGCTGTAGCGAGATTTTAACTGATTCCCCTCTGCGGTACATCAAAACCACACTAGAGAGTCGGTGAGATCACGTAGATTCTTTCAAATTTGAGAAAGGGTATGTTGTATCTCTCTAATTAGATGCGAAAAGATTGAAAATTGGTTTGAACTCGGTTTAATTGCCCCTCGGTAGTCACACAGCAACATTTTTGGGTTATCTCCCTAAGTCAATCGTTGTATATTAATGGCTACCAAGATAAGAAGTAGAATAATAGATATGAAATCCATGGGAATCCGCGCACAGCAAAAAGAAAAAACGCGTCGCTCACTGATTGACGCCGCGTTTAGTCAGCTAAGTGCAGATCGAAGCTTTTCGAACTTGAGCCTCCGAGAGGTAGCCAGAGAAGCAGGTATTGCACCAACTTCATTTTATCGACACTTTAAAGATATGGATGAGTTGGGTTTAACCATGGTAGATGAAGGCGGTTTATTGCTTCGTCAGCTTATGCGTCAGGCTCGCCAACGCATTGTTAAAGAGGGCAGTGTGATTCGCACATCGGTAGAAACCTTTATGGAGTTTATCGAGAGTAGCCCTAATGTCTTTCGTCTATTGCTGCGTGAACGCTCTGGCACCTCCGCAGAGTTTCGTGCCGCCGTGGCGAGAGAAATTCAACACTTTGCAGCAGAGTTGACTGAGTACCTGATCGGTACCGGTATGACCCGTGAAGAAGCTTTTACTCAAGCTGAAGCATCGGTCACGCTCGTGTTTAACTCCGGTGCAGAAGCTTTAGATCTAGATAGGCGTGAACGTGATGAACTTGCTGATCGCCTAATAATGCAATTGCGAATGATAGCCAAAGGGGCTTATTGGTATCGCAAAGAACGTGAACGTAACCGATTAAAAGGTGGGATAGATTAATGTCGAATGAAACAAACCAAGTTAATCGTGGTTCAGAGAAGAAAACCCTAGTACTGGCACTAGTTGCCGGTATGTGTGGTGACGCTATGTTGTCTTGGCTGACAATGAGCGAAGTTTCTTTCTCTATTTTTCCACTCATTGCTCTAGTACTTGCAGTACAAACACTTTATCAAGAATATCTTAGTAAGCCAGTCTCTGAAGACATTCCTCTAGTAGGCTTAGCGTGTTTCTTTGTTGGCGCTTTTGGTCACTCTGCTTTCATCAAAGCCCAGTATCCAGATGCCGGCTCAAACATGCTGTCGATCTTTATTACTCTAGGCTTGCTCTTGTGGGTGGCGAAGAAGTTAGGCTTTATGTCGCGCCCTGCTAGCGCAGAGTAACCAGTACCAGATAAAAAAA
>NZ_AEVT01000069.1 GCF_000189275.1 Vibrio sinaloensis DSM 21326
CGTCGTGTTTTTTTTATCTATATCCGTTCATTTAAAGAGTAGAACTATTCACACCCTGCCAACAGCTGACGTTTGCGTGGTTCCTGAATTAATTTCCAGTGAATACCATCAATGGCACCAGCAAACTTCCACAGCAGCTTTACATCCACATCACTGCCGTACGCTTGTTTTACTTTAGAGAAGACAGCTGGAGCTCCAAGTTCGAGGAACATATCCACGTCCTCCACGCCTGCCTTTTTAACCATGCGCTCTAAGGTAAGTTGCATGTTAGGTAAATCACGCAATCGACGATTTGCCGCCGAACGCTTGTATTGACGTTCAGATACCGAGTAATCGATTGATTGTTGAACCAACTCGCCAAGGCGGTCGTCGTTTTGCTCAAACAAAGCTGTGATATCGTAATAGTTAACCGTCGCTGTGGTCTGTTTTTTCACATGACGATATTTTTCACAACCTAATGCGGAGAATTCTTTATCTAACTGCTCACCGCCTCGAATAAAAATTTTGCTCGCGCTGATCAATGCAAACATGGCGTCTTCCCTGAACAATCCTGTTCCGCCAAACATTGAACGCTTTTGAAATGTACCAAACTTGTTTACGTACTGAATAAAATGTAGCTCTGTCATATCCATTGATCCTTCAAATATCGAAACCCCGATTATTTATGATCACCAGATAGCAGCAGTTTTAAGCGAAAAACCTGTCGATTAAACTATAGAATTAAAAGTATTGTTTGCTTAATCACAGTAAGTAAACAGATGATAGTTAACGAAACGAAATAAGTCTGTGCATAGGTCACATCACGCAAACTTCATTAGCGTTGATTTGAGAGTTCTGTCACGAGTTGGCTCGATTGTTAACAACTTTAAGGAACTAATCAAAAGGTTGAGAACTACCACCCAAAGTATCAATAACACAACGCAATTATTTGCTTATTTAACGAGAGAAACGTTACACTGTAAAAAGTTAATTTATCGTCAGACAATGTATGAACCATCTATCATTTTATTGGCTTCCAGAAAACAAAGAACTGCTATTAAAAGGCATCGAGTCTGAGTTCTCGCAACTCATCGAACATGCCATTTCAAGTAAAAAAATTACTCTCCCCCCCATTCCTGAAGTGGTACTAAAGATCCAGCGCTTATGTACCCAAGACACCACAACCGTTGCGGATGTTGCTGACTCGCTACTCGAAGATCCCGGTTTGGCAGCTATCGTGATCCGAGTTGCCAATTCAGTTATTTTTAACCGCCGTAACATCACCTGTACCGATCTAGTAACCGCGGTGTCTCGTTTAGGCATTTTACGTGTACGTGATATTGTCACTGCTCAAGCCATCGAACAGCTCAAGCACTCAGTGGATCTGAGCACATCCTGCAACAAAATATTGGTTCAGAGCGCCGCGAATTCTCGCGAACTTGCCGCCACTATGGTGCTCGTTGCTCGAGGGTTTAAAGAAAGTGGTTCATCACTATACGCTCACCTAGAATCAGACAAAGCGCTTCTGACTGGTCTTCTGGCTGATATCGGTTTGTTCTGCATCGTCAATGAATACCACTACTATATAGAAGACGGTAATTACTTAGATGAAGCCATCGCCTTTCAAGTCTTCGATAATCAATGTTCTAACGCCAGTAAATTGGTACTAGAAAGCTGGGGGTTTGATGCTGATTTTCTCGAAGTTGCAGCGAACAAACGTCTAGTTAAAGCAGAGCATGCGGTGAGTTACCTAGAGATCGCCAGAATCGCGAATCACATCCTAATGTTCCGTCGCCAAGACGAAGACCTGGACGAACATTTGGTAGAATTTGATGTGACGGGAGCAGATATACTGTACAAACTCAGTAATTTGAGTGATATTGAGTTCAATACGCAAATCGACGAGCTTATCAGCGCAAGCGGATTGTAACTCACAGGAAAACTCATGTTCTCAGGGATGATATTTATCTTTGCCCCACTTGTTGTGGGGTATTTTATATCGATTTCAAAAAAGTCTTTACTTGATACCATCAACACCACGACGTCGAATCTTATCTACGTAATTTTGGGCTTGATGGGCTTAAGCCTAGCCGCACTGGATAACTTAGGACAAAACCTTCAGGTAATCCTCAAGTATACCGCGGTATTTTTTAGCTGCTTGAGCTTAGCCAACCTTGCTGTCCTTCCTTTTATTGACAAGCTGTTACCTATCCAAACCGATACGGTAAGCAAAAAACTACCGCTTTCCAGCATGGCACTAGAATCAATGAAACTGATTCTGGTTGTCGGCGGGGGATTAATGATTGGTCTAGCCCTCCCCCTCGATTTAAGTTGGGTAGACACTGCAAGTGAGTGGATACTTTTCTTGCTGCTGTTCTTTATTGGTATTCAGTTACGTAATAGCGGATTAACCTTAAAGCAAATCCTACTGAATAAACACGGCATGGTCATCGCACTGCTGATTATTGTAAGTTCGATGATCGGCGGCGTCATTGCCGCGCACATTCTCGATATAAACCTCTACCGAGCACTGGCTATGTCATCCGGCTTTGGCTGGTACTCACTTGCGGGCATATTAATGGGGGACGCATTTGGGCCTATTTACGGCGGTGCCTCGTTTATGATTGAGCTTCTGCGCGAGCTTATCGCACTTGTATTGATCCCACTGTTTATTCGCACTAAGCCTTGCACCGCGATTGGTTATGCAGGTGCGACTGCCATGGACTTTACCTTACCCGTGATTCAGACCACCGGCGGGGTTCGCTGTGTGCCGATTGCGATAGTCAGCGGCTTTATCTTGAGCTTACTGGTACCAGTACTGATGCTTTTCTTTGTCTCTCTTGCAAGCTAGATCGCAGGATTTTGCCGAGAAATTCACTATATTAATCGCGTCGGAGACTATTACTTTAGTAATAGCTAATAAAATGTCGTCACCTCTAGCAACGATTGTATCTCGCTCAACATGCCAATACATCGTTATTTAGGGGACAAAATAACTATTATTCAAAAGGAATCTTTATGAAACGCCTGATTGTTGCGCTGCTTTTAAGTGCCTCTTCTTCTATGGCCCTGGCTGCAGACAACGCTTGTCTATCAAAAAAATACGACGCTTACATTGACGCCTCTCTGCACTGGTACGAAGATCTCGCCAAACTCACCTCTGAGCAATACCCTGACCTAAAAGAAGTTAGCGAGTGGTTCTTGCAAGGTCGAGTGAATCACTTTGAACTCAACCGTGCAGCCGTCAGCTACTATCTTGATAATGATGCGACGAAAGTTGCAACTGGCCAACCAGTAGAAGCTTGGTTGCAGCTCGAACAAAAAGACATCAAGGTGCTCGCTTCTCGTAGTGACGAACTGGGCCAGCTGGCAAAAGTAACGTTTGAAGATCGCCAAGCAAAACCGCATGAGAAGAACTACCAACTTCGCTCTGCCTTCGCCGACCTTTTAAGCCACCCGACGAAAATTGATGCCGCATTGAAGCGCTATAATCAATCAATTCAAGAACTAGAAAGCATTTCTTGTAAATAAGGATTTGACGGCTTTTCGCTCAAAAAGCCGTCAATTTCGACCAATTAAAACTAAGATTGACCAATTTAAGACGGGACTTTGTTCCCGTTTTCGTTTAGATTGTCCCGCTTGCAAGAAAAATTATTAGAGCAATGTAGCTGTATGGTATCGGAACATAAAACGGCGGATGTAAGCTTCGAAAGTCTACTTCGAATTTTTACAGTACCTGAAGGGCCAGACTCAACGCTAACCAAAATCGACGAAGAGTTATCACGTAATCTCAATAAGTTTTTGCGTGAGCACATCGTCGCAGAAGAAAAGCCTTTGCGAGAGATTGAAAAAGATTTCTCCAATGCGGCGATCCCTGAACAACCCGAATTTGTCTCAGACCACACACAGCATTTGCTCGATACGTTAGTATCACACTCCGTTCATACTTCAGCGCCTAGTTTTATCGGCCATATGACATCGGCACTTCCCTATTTTTTGATGCCGCTGTCAAAAATCATGATCGCGTTGAACCAGAACCTGGTTAAGATCGAAACGTCTAAAGCGTTTACACCATTAGAGCGCCAAGTTCTTGGAATGCTCCATCGCCTGATCTATCACCGCGATGACGCCTTTTATTCCCAATGGATGCACAGTGCGAACCACTCCTTAGGCGCTTTTTGTTCCGGCGGTACCATCGCTAACATCACCGCGCTGTGGGTCGCACGTAACAATGCTTTACGCGCAACTGGTGACTTCAAAGGGGTAGAGAAAGAAGGCCTCTTCAAAGCGATGAAGCATTATGGCTACGAAGGGTTAGCCGTATTGGTGTCCGAGCGTGGTCATTACTCACTCAAAAAAGCAGCAGACGTATTAGGCATCGGTCAAGAAGGCTTAGTGGCAATCAAAACAGGCTCTGATAACCGCATTTGTCCTAAGGCGCTCAAACAGAAAATAACAGAGCTTAAGGCTCAAAACATTAAACCTTTTGCTGTAATTGGTGTAGCCGGAACCACGGAAACGGGCAGTATCGACCCTCTAGAAGAGATGGCACAGATCTGTGCAGAAGAGGATTGCCATTTCCATATCGATGCGGCTTGGGGCGGCGCCACACTGATGTCTAACAACTATCGCCACCTACTTCAAGGGGTCGAACTTGCGGATTCGGTAACCATCGATGCGCACAAACAGTTATACATCCCAATGGGCGCAGGCATGGTTTTGTTTAAAAACCCCGACGCAATGAAGTCCATCGAGCATCATGCGCAATACATTCTGCGCAAAGGCTCTAAAGATTTGGGCAGCCACACTCTCGAAGGTTCACGCTCAGGTATGGCGATGTTAGTTTACGCAGCCATGCACATCATCAGTCGCCCTGGTTATGAGCTACTCATCGATCAAAGTATTGAGAAAGCAAAATATTTTGCTTCACTGATAACACAGCAAGACGATTTTGAGTTAGTGTCTGAACCTGAGCTTTGCTTACTCACATACCGCTACATTCCAGCGCACGTTCGTCAAAGTCTGGAACAAGCAAACGCTAAGCAAAAAGCAGAGCTCAATGAACTGCTTAATGATCTGACTAAGTTCATTCAAAAACGTCAGCGAGAAACCGGTAAATCCTTCGTATCTCGCACTCGTTTAAACCCTAATCAATGGGATAGACTCAATACCATCGTATTCCGAGTCGTGCTTGCCAACCCGCTCACGGGTAGGGACATTCTCAGCACTGTGCTCGAAGAACAGCGTGAAATCGCGCAGACGGCACCAAACCTGATGGCAAGAATCGAAAAACTGGTTAAACAAATCAACGCTTAATGAAAGTTTCTTTCTTAAATCCTGTAATTTGACCAACAAGATCAAGCAAACAAACGATGAAACAGGCCGCATACAAGCTATTTTTGTAGTTTTCATAAAATTTAGTTTGAGGCTTGTCATATTCTCGCCAATTTAAGCGGATAAATGTTACTGTAAACCTATGGCTTAGGTTTATACTGACCCAATGGCGCTGGATAGTGACTACCTCTTAGGGAACATCTTGTTTCCTCTCGAAATAGTTCGAATGGTATATCCGGTGAGTTGTTCTCTTACCCTCGTGAACACTATGAACACATTAGAAAAAATTCAGAAAAATCTAGAGAACTTCAGTAAGTCCGAACGTAAGGTCGCTGAAGTGATTATGGCTTCTCCTCAGACTGCCATTCATTCTAGTATTGCTACACTAGCAAAAATGGCTGATGTAAGTGAGCCTACTGTTAACCGCTTCTGTCGTCGCTTGGATACCAAAGGATTCCCAGACTTTAAATTGCACTTAGCACAAAGTTTGGCAAATGGTACGCCTTACGTTAACCGTAACGTTGAGGAAGATGATGGACCAGACGCCTACACGCACAAAATCTTTGAATCAACCATGGCTTGCCTTGATGTGGCAAAGAACAGCCTAGATGCGATGCAAGTTAATCGCGCTGTGGATTTGCTGACTCAAGCGAAACGAATCTCATTTTTTGGTTTAGGTGCATCATCTGCGGTAGCAAAAGATGCGCAAAACAAATTCATTCGTTTCAATATCCCAATTACTTGTTTTGAAGACATCGTTATGCAGCGTATGAGCTGTATTAACTGTACCGATAATGACGTAGTTGTGCTGATTTCGCATACAGGTCGCACTAAGAGTTTGGTCGAAATTGCCAACCTAGCGCGTGAAAACGGTGCGACGGTTATCGCTATTACTGCGAAAGACTCGCCGCTGGATAAAGCGAGTTCATTGTCAATCTCACTTGATGTACCAGAAGACACAGATGTCTACATGCCAATGGCAAGTCGCGTTGTGCAGATGACAGTGATTGATGTGTTGGCAACTGGTTTTACACTACGCCGTGGTACAGGATTTAGAGAAAACCTTAAGCGAGTAAAAGATGCGCTAAAAGATTCTCGCTACGACAAGTTATCTCAGTTTTAAAAAAGGAGCCAAATGGCTCCTTTTTTATTGCGTGTTAGTGGTTTTATTCACCAGCCTAGGATCACTACTATGTAATAGAAGGCTACTGGCACCTTTCACTTCTTTATTTTCATAACTGCAATCCCCCTGACAATCACACACTTGCTCAAGAATGTAGATTAACCGTTTTTTTGTTAAAGGAAGTGGATTCCCCCTTATCGCGACAGACTTCAGGGCATCATCAGCAACTTGCTCAAATGAGGTGCTGCATACACCAAAATGAGTTAACTCCGGTAGCGCTAAGCGAGATAAGGTTGATTCGACCCACCCTACCGCATCATCCAGTTGTGCGTTTGGTTGCTCTGTCAGTAAACAGGCCATTTTCTGGTAGCGATTAAGTAAGTCAGCACGACCTAACGCCTTCGCCGCTTTAATATTCTCAGCCATGACATGCGGCGAGAGCCTAGCGGTAATCACGCTATGCGGAGCCTCTAATTTCCCACCCAAGGCTGATGCTAACCCATGAGCTGCTCCTAACTTAGCGTTAGTAATCGCCATACCTCCTAAGGTGGCGGCAAAAGAGAGATCGGCACGCGCTTTAAAATCATCCTCAAGGCAAGCAGGCAATATAGAACGGCTTAGCCTTCGGAGCCCCTCCTCACAAATCATATCGGTAAGTGGGTTAGGATCGCCGCAAACATACGCTTCCATAAGATGGGTAAAGGTATCCATTGCCCCTCTGCCCGAAGTATATGGGTCTGTGCCGTAAGTCAGTGTCGGGTCGACGATAGCGACGTCAGCCAACATGTCGGGGCTACGCAAACTCACTTTGACTTGATCTTGTCCGGAACGAAGCACTGCATTCTTGGTAACTTCAGATCCAGTACTCGCGGTGGTTGGTATGGCAATAAATGGTAAGGGTTTGGATTTCAAAGGCACATTACGACCCACGACTTCGACATAGTCATAAACATCACCTTGGTTTGGAATCACCGCTGCTAACGCTTTTCCCATATCCAAAACGCTGCCCCCTCCAATTGCGATGACCATGTCAGGTTTAAACTTACGCCCAACCAAAGCCGTCTCTTCTACCATAGTGATGTTAGGTTCACCTGCAATAGAGACATGCTGGTAACGCATGTTCTGCGACTTTAAGTAGTGGATAATGGCCGCAGCCCGTTCAATGTTCTGTCCAGAAACAAGCAGAACACTATAGCCAAACTGATTGAGCACAGAGAGAGACGACTGTAACGCTCCTTCGCCGAATATAATCCGGGTGGAGGTCATAAACTGAAACATAACCAACACACTCCTTGAGCAAATTAGACTTGTTCTAGCATGCCAACCTCAAAGGGAAATAAAATTGATGCAGTGCAACTTGTACAAAATACCCTATTGATAAAAGGGGTTTTCTCGACCTATCTCGCTTTCTTTACTGCGGCTTGAGTCCTTTAGATCAAAATTCAATCAATAGGTTTTCTCTATCGAGACAAGAGGTAAATGCTTCTTTATTTCCTGCACTGATTGGTGCATAGTTGCTGTTAACAAATTATAGGAGAAAGAATATGTTCGTAGTTATCTTTGGTCGCCCAGCTTGCCCATTCTGTGTTCGTGCAAAAGAGCATGCAGAAACACTAAAAGCGAAGCGTGACGACTTCAACTACCGCTATGTAGATATCCACGCTGAAGGTATCTCAAAAGCTGATCTAGAAAAGACAGTGGGTAAACCAGTTGAGACGGTTCCACAAATCTTCATCGATCAAGATCACATCGGTGGTTGTGATGACTTCGAAGCGTACGCAAAAGAGCACCTAGGTCTTTTCGACGAGTAAATCGAATCCTGAAAGAGCCGCATATAGCGGCTTTTTTTATACCTATCAGCCAGTTGCATTAGCAATTAACAATATAATGCCTCAAGTAAACTAATCGTAAATTCTAAAATAATTCACTATCCATTTTGCAATATTAAGATACAATTCGCACACTTAACTTACCCCGGCAACAAAACAAGATCTGCCCGTGAACATTGACGTCGTACACTTGCTTGAGCAAAACCCCATCCTCCTCATTTTTGTGGTTCTCGCCATTGGCCTAGCAATAGGCAAAATTCGTTTCGGTAAATTACAACTCGGCAATTCTATCGGCGTTCTGGTGACAGCGCTTGTGATGGGACACCTTGGCTTTAGCTTTAGTGCCGATGCGCTAACCATAGGCTTTATGCTGTTTATCTATTGTGTTGGTATCGAAGCGGGGCCTAACTTTTTTGGCATATTCTTCAGAGACGGTAAGCACTACTTCATTCTCAGTATGGTGGTTTTATCGACCGCACTCTTTATCACCTATTTTGCTAGCCATCACTTAGGGCTAGATTTTGGTTTATCTGCCGGCATGATGGCAGGAGCATTGACCTCAACACCAGTACTGGTTGGTGCACAAGACGCGTTAACATCAGGGCTTGCGACCGCGCCACGCAATATGGATTTTTCTTTGGTGCTGGAAAACCTTTCTGTCGGCTATGCGATGGCTTACTTGATCGGTTTGATTAGTATGATCATGTTTGCCAAGTTGCTGCCTAAATTACAAAAGCAAAACCTGTCGGATTCCGCTCAACAAATTGCTCAAGAACGTGGATTGGGAAGCTCTGGCCAGCGCAAGGTATACCTGCCAATTATCCGTGCGTATCGCGTTGGGCAAGAGCTAATAGATTGGATTGACGGCAAGAACCTTCGCGAGCTGGGCATCTATCGCCAAACGGGTTGCTACATAGAGCGTATTCGTCGCAATGGTATCCTAGCCCACCCCGATGGTGATGCGATCCTACAGGAAGGCGACGAAATAGCGCTGGTTGGCTTTCCAGACAGTCATGCCCGTCTTGACCCTAGCTTTAGAAACGGCAAAGAGGTTTTTGACCGAAACCTGCTCGACTTACGCATTGTCGAAGAAGAGATCGTCGTGAAAAGTGATGCGATTGCAGGTAAGCGCTTATCGGATTTGAACCTATCGGAATACGGCTGTTTCCTAAACCGTGTGGTCCGTGCCCAAATCGAAATGCCAATGGATTTAGACATTGTGCTAGCCAAAGGTGATGTCTTACAGGTCAGTGGGGAGAAAAGCCGAGTTCATGGTCTGGCTGAGAAAATCGGTTTCATTTCCATTCATAGTCAAATGGCTGACCTACTCGCTTTTTGTAGCTTCTTCATCTTGGGTATTATGTTTGGTCTGATCACCATGACCTTTGGTCAGGTTTCTTTTGGCCTTGGTAACGCGGTAGGCTTGCTACTGTCAGGCATTACACTCGGTTTCCTTCGTGCGAATCACCCTACTTTTGGTTATGTGCCTCAAGGGGCATTAAACATGGTCAAAGATCTTGGGTTGATGATTTTCATGGTCGGCATTGGCCTAAGTGCGGGTAGTAAGATGTTCGAGCACCTTTCTCAAGTCGGTGTTCAAGTTATCGGTCTCGCCTTCGTCGTCAGTGTCGTGCCTGTCGTTTGCGCTTATCTTGTTGGCGCTTACATTTTAAAGATGAACCGAGCATTGTTGTTTGGTGCGATTATTGGTGCGCGTACTTGTGCGCCTGCAATGGATATTGTGAATGACTATGCCAAGTCAACGATTCCAGCATTAGGTTACGCGGGTACCTACGCCATAGCAAATATACTCATGACACTAGCGGGGACCATACTTATCATTCTTAGTTAAGTGTGTTTCGACTTTTTAGACCGTTGACCTAATCACAATAAGAAGGGAGGCTAAGCCTCCCTTTTTGTTCATCACAAGGGCCAACTGCTCGTGCCATCAATAGCCACTTCGTTGGTTGCAAACTCATCTAGACAGTAACCACCTGGATTGGATGCAAAATAGCTTAAAGGCATCGCTGGCAAGCTTTTGGAGCTAACTTCACTAATGGCCTTATCGCTAAACTGGAAGCCCCACATATCAAGATACTGGCGCATATCTCTGTTTGTAATGACACTGAATGCGATCAACAACCAATCATTGTTGGATATGGCATTGGCCTCATCTCGGCTGTAGCTAGAAAAACCTATTTGCGCTCTGTTCGCGGCCCATAGCTCATCAGCGCTTTTTAGACGCGTAAACTCGCGTTCTAAGATATGTAACCGCCCTAGCAAATGCCAGCCATTATCAATCACACCTTGGTTTTGCGCTTGCATCATGATCTGGATAAAAACACGTGCTCCCCAACTCCAACTCGTTTGATTTTGCTGAGCCATGTAACCGTTTGGATCCGCTTGCAGACGGCTGGCTTGTAACAATTCAAATTGGGCTTTGAAGTCGAGGCTTTGGCAGCTAGAGACTTGACCAGTTTCACTGTAAAAACGGGATTTGCTGTAATACGAGTAGTAATTCGTCGTCGCGTGCCCATCCCAGCCACTAAACCGAAAACGACTTTTCTCTAAACCATGCCCTAATTCATGCAAATCACCATGACCAAGTGGATGAAAAGACCAGTAAGCATCATAAGGGTTACCTGAACAGCCATAGCCGCAGGTCGCCTGATCGGCATTCATATGTTTGACGATATCAATGGTCTCTATTTGCCAACCTCGCGCTTCAGCGTATTGATGGATATCCGTGACGGCGTCTATGCCCGGGCCTTCAAAACCGGCAAGCGCATGGGGTAAATTATGAATATATCGCTCGGTAGCCAGTGCCATATCAGCAGGTTGAGCCCACTCTTCCGCCATGACCGAGGTCAACATCTTGTCACGCTTCGAATGCACTTCAAATCCAGGCGTGATCAATTCAGCCCAATCAAATAAATTGGTTTCTAGTTGCTCAATAAAATGCTGATTGTCTCCTTCATTTCGCCATACCGGATGTTGAGCAACATGACTGAATCTAAGCTCGACGGGTAGACCATTGTTATCAAATTGGATCTGAATCGGGCCGCCATAAGAAGAGGTCAACCGAATAGTTTCTCCGGGTTGCACCGGATACGCATAGGAAGTGAGTAACTTAGGCCGTTTGTAACCATCAGTAGAAAATTCGTGGGTTGCGCCACTTCGCAGTGTATTGATCACTATTTTAGTGGCGACGGCTTGATTATCTAACCGCGTCACTTCAAAGGTCTCCCCTGGCAACGCATAGATTCCGGCAGCACGGAAATGACGCTTAGATTCCAAGTTCACCGTGGTTGTGATTCTCGGGATATCAACGCTAAACTCGCTGCGACTAAAGTTGCCCATGTCTGGCTGTACGGGGTTAACATCGCGATTATTATATTGAACGTAGTCGGCAAAATAGCTACGTAAAAATTCAAGACGTCGCGTTTTTTCTTTATCCATAGGAAACACGATACTTTGGCGATAATGGTCGGCAAGCAGAATGAGTGATTTCTCATATTCGTAGTGGTCAGACTCAAACAACTGAATACCTTGCTCATCAAGTTGACGTAAACGATCCCGAATACTCTTCGCTGCCTGGTAAAACTCTTGGTCCATGTTTGCTTCATCTGGACAGGATTTATCGTCACAAAGCGACAGATCGATGTTAAAACTGTCTGAATCTAAGCGTTCAAGTAACGCCTGTTGCTGAACAATATCTGTTGGGATTGAGTCAATGAGTTGCACTGGACTCCAATTACTGACACCCAATTTACGCCAATAGTTATCACCCACATAATTGACACGAAAGTCACGGAACATGGATCGGCCAAGCTCAGTCATTCCGCCATCCCAATGCAAATATAAGATAGGAATCTGCAACTGCTGTGCTCGATAAATCGCTTGTTCGACAGCAGACAAATCCGCATCGGAGTCAAGGTGCTGCGATAAAATGAGTAAGTCTGGGCGCTGCTCAACACATGCTAGGAGCGCGGTTCCATCACAGCTACCCGCCTCATTGTACACAACCTGATCGTGGTATCGCTCATCTAACCACTCCCGAGTCGCACTTTGATCTGGGAAATAATAAGACTGATCCATCTGCGCAATGACTAAACGGGTTGAATGGCTAAACGAGGAGCCTTTAAGCCAAGCGAGACTGTTTTCCAACCATAGATTCATTTCTTCATTAACGGAGGTTGGAAAACGCTTTGCCGTTCGAAATGGATTGCTACCGAGAAAGACATAGCGACCACGTTGAGCGTACTGACCCGCGACACCTATCGATAGAGACTGGTCAGCGTAACCATCTTGCATCGCTTTGTTCGTCATGAGAATGGTGTCATTAAAGCCATAGCTAGGAGAGACTATTGCGGCATCGTGAGTCGGGTCCCAATGCAGCGCTTGCGTACTCCCATTGATCGAACGTTTAATCTTGTTGAAAGCCTGTTTATGTTGCTCAATAACCACGGAACTGTGCACTACAAACTCGGCAGGGTCTTTAACTTGTAACGCATCTCCCGACTGCAATGCTTTCTCTACATTCGAAAGACGACTGCCAGAGTCAGTCGAATCGCTACTACCACTTCCTCCACCACAGCCTAAAAGCGCTATTGACGCAAGCACGCATAATCCAAACTGAGAATGAACATTCCCCATACATATCAACCATATTTATGAAACTCGGCTGAGTGTAATCAAAGCCTTAATAAAAGTAATCCGCACTGATTTGTCCGATTGAAAAGTTTGAAGCGCGCTAACAGATAATAAAAAAACATCGACAGCTAAATCAAAAACGGCACCCGAAGGTGCCGTTTGTCATTAACTCAGAGGTCTTAAATAAGCGAGGAAACGTTTTTCTGCATGCTTAAAGCACCACAATATGATGAATGTAAGTGCCATGTAGAATAGACCCGCCGTTAAGAAAGACTCGAATGGAGCGTAGTAACGCGAGTTAACCAAACGGGCTGCCCCTGTTAAGTCGACAATAGTGACAATGCCAGCAACGGCACTGCCGTGAAGCATGAAAATAACTTCATTACTGTATGCTGGAAGCGCACGTCGTAACGCACTTGGCAAAATAATACGGCGATAGGTCATAAAGTTGCTCATGCCGTACGCTTTTGCAGCCTCAACTTCCCCTTTAGGCAAGCCATTAATTGCTCCGCGAATGATTTCTGCGGTGTATGCAGAAGTGTTCAACACAAACGCAACCAAGGCACAAAACCACGCATTTTCCCATAAGGTATCTTTGACGGGGAAAAACTGATCCATACCGTAGTAAATCAAGTAAAGCTGCACCAGCAGTGGCGTACCTCGGAAAAAGTAGATAAACGCCCAGCTTGGTCCCATGATGAAATAGTTCTGGCTATTCCGCGCAACGCCTAGGGGTACAGCGACAAGTAAGCCAATAATAAGTGCTAGAGAGACCAACCATACCGTGGTCCACAAGCCTTCAAGATAGACAGGAAAGCTTTCAAAAATCAATGAAAAGTCCATAGTCTACCTCGCATGAATACTGAATTTGCGTTCAACCACTTTGAGTAAGCCAGTTGAAACACTAGTAAAGAACAAGAAGATAAGCGCAACCGCCATGTAGAAAGTAAATGGCATCTTAGTTGAACCTGCAGCAAGAGCGCTAACGCGAACCATATCTTCTAAACCGATAATCGATACCAGAGCCGTGGTTTTAAGCAAAACCAACCAGTTATTACCAAAACCGGGTAACGCATGACGAATCATCTGCGGTAAGAGAATACGACGGAAAGACATGACTGGCCCCATACCGTATGCTTTAGCTGCTTCAAGCTCTCCTTTATCAACCGCCATGATCGCCCCACGGAAGGTTTCGGCCATATAAGCGCCAAAGATAAAACCAATGGTCAGTACACCAGCAATGAATGGACTAACGTCAATATAGTCAGGTAAGTAAGAGGTCCACTCATGGTTCGGATCGCTTGAAGCAAACCATTCGTTCAACGTCTCGTTAATAGAGTACAAACTGTTGTTTAGCAGGATTTGTCCGCCGAAGAAAATCAGCATCATCAGGACTAAATCGGGAATACCACGGATAACCGTCGTGTAAAGCGTTGCGATTGCGCGAGCCCAGCGGTACGGGGCCATTTTTGCAAGTGCACCCAACATACCCAAAATGACAGCCAGCAATAGTGAAAGTAGTGCCACCTCAATGGTCACTAAGGCCCCTTTAAGAATAGAGGCTTCGTATCCTTGTAGATCGAGCATAGGTGAGTTCCTGATACCTAGACTGAAATATAACTAGGCCGCTGATTACCTCTAGGAACATATCAGCGGCCATTTTATCGAGTTTACTTACCGTAAACGTCGTAGTTGAAGTATTTCGCTGCGATCTCTTGGTACACGCCTTTCTCGCGTAGAGATAGGATAGCTGCGTCTAGCTTCTTAGTTAGATCTTTGTCTTGCTTACGTACCGCAATACCAAAGCCTTCACCGAACCATTTAGGATCTGTTAGTGATGGGCCAACAAACTCGTACGCTTCGCCACCCGCTTTATTCAGTACACCTTCTTCAAGAGCAGATGCATCGCCAAGTACCGCTGCAACACGGCCGTTTGCAAGATCAAGATATGCTTCGTCGAAAGAGCCGTAACGAACGATTTCTACTTTGTCGCCGTAGTTATCTGTTAAGTACTTATCGTGTGTTGTTGCGCGCTGAACAGCGATTTTTTGGCCGTCCAGATTTTCAAAGTCTAGACCTGCGCCTTTCTTCGCGATGAACTTGTTTGGAATCAGAGCGTATTTGCCAGTGAAGTCCACTTTCTTCTTACGCTCTTCAGTGATAGACATTGCTGCAATGATAGCGTCGTATTTACGAGCAAGCAGAGAAGGAATAATGCCGTCCCAATCTTGAGCAACGATTTTACATTTGACTTGCATCTCAGTACACAGAGCGTTAGCCATGTCCACATCGAAACCTTTCAATGAACCGTCAGCTTCCGTCCAGCTAAATGGAGGATAAGCGCCTTCAATACCGAAACGCACTGTCTTCCACTCTTTTGCTTGAGCAACACCCGTTACTGCCGTTGCTGCCAGAGTTGCTGCTAATAACCACTTTTTCATTTCCATACTCCTGTGATTTTTTATTTTGAATTGTATCTTTGTTGTGTTTGCCGCTTATAGACGACTAGTAAATCGAAGAAACGAATTGCTTTAAGCGCTCCGAATCTGGATTGGTAAAGAGTTTATCTGGGTGCCCTTGCTCTTCCACTAATCCTTGGTGCAAGAACATAACGTGATTGGATACATCGCGTGCAAAGGCCATCTCATGAGTCACGACTAACATGGTTCGGCCTTCTTCTGCCAAATCACGCATAACCCCTAGCACTTCCCCAACCAACTCTGGGTCAAGTGCAGAGGTAGGTTCATCAAACAACATCACCTCAGGATCAACAGCAAGTGCTCTAGCGATTGCCGCACGCTGTTGTTGTCCACCAGACAAATGACCTGGGTAGTAGTCTTTACGTTCATAAAGGCCTACCTTCTTCAGCAGTACTTCTGCGTTCTCGATCGCTTGCGCTTTTGGTACGCCTAATACGTGCACAGGTGCTTCAATGACGTTTTCTAAAACAGTGAGGTGCGACCAAAGGTTGAAACCTTGAAATACCATCGCCAAACGAGAGCGAATGCGTTGCACCTGTTTTTCATTGGCAGGTACCGCTTCACCTTGGCGATTGTTTTTCATGTCGATGAGTTCTCCATTAACCCAGATCTCACCCGCTGTTGGTGTCTCTAATAGGTTAATGCAACGAAGAAAAGTACTTTTACCGGAACCAGAAGAACCGATGATAGAGATAACGTCCCCTTTGTGGGCTTCCAAAGAAATGCCCTTTAAAACTTCATTTTGACCGAAAGTTTTATGTAAATCTTTTATATCTAGCGCTGGTACATCTTTCATGCGCCTAACTCCCTGTTATTATTCTACCCATCGTCTACCGTTGGATGGGGATCATGCGGAGGTTCAGCCCACATTGCGATACAAACTAGCATTAGACCCTAAAACATGCAACAAATTATTAACCTGCATTATTGCGATATTTAGCCAGATCATACGATTAAACATTCACTTTTTAGTCAAAAAAGCTTCATTAACCGCATAAATCAAACCAAGACTCACATTTGCCAAGCTAGTTAACAATTAACATTTTTATAAAAACAAGATCTATCTCAATAATCTCGAAAATCACAGCTAGATCTGGGTTATTCCTTATTCAACCTGTCTTATAAACCTTACAATGTGAAAATTAATTTCAGCACTGATGCGCCAATACCCTCACCTCTCAGGTAAGTGTGTAGTTTTCTTTCACATTCTTTCATAAAGTGATCTAAATCAATCACTCTTAAGGGTTAGCACGTTAAACTCGCCTCAAAGATAAAAGCCTCAATAAGCGAATTTTTGTCTTTTTCATTGTCTATGCTTAAGCACGAACATCTTGCGTCACAGAACAATGAAACAAGGACTTTAATGCAGGAAGCTTGCAAGTTTTATGAGAACGCCTAAACACAATAATTACAGGTGTCTCTTTCAAGAATCATTAACTTTTTTAATATGAGGAATCTATGTCAGACGCAGTCAATAAACCGCACTCTGATTCGGATATCGAAAACAAGAGCTATCGAGAGCTGCACCGTCCGGCTTCAGAGTTTGAAAGCCGCAGTGACTATTTAGACCATGAGTTGCAGATCATGAAGCCTCGTCGCTATGGTCTGAACCTACCTGGTCGCGATTTTCGTTTCGAGTTGGAAGATTTAGTCCCGGCACTTGCTGGTACTATCGGTATTATCGCAATGTACTCTGCGGTAATGATGTCTTGGGCTGAAGGCCTAACCGCGGCATGGGACCATGTTAACCTAGGCAAAGAGTTTGCGATTGAAGTCGCGCGAGTAGAGATGCTGATCCCGGCATTGCTATTCTGTGTACTCGCCTCTGGTTTCATTAACCCGAAAGCGAACCTGGCTGGTAACCATGGTCCAATGATCCCTCTTATCGGCACCATTGCTTTAGCAGGTGCGCACCCTCTTGCATTGGCGATCCTTATCGGTGTATTCGGCCTTCTGCTGAGCTTCCTAAAAGGTGGCTCTAAGCTGGTTAACCTTACCTCACAAGGTACCGCAGGTGGCTTGCTTATTTTCCTTGGTCTCACCGGTACAATGAGCCAGATTAACTCTATCCAAGCTTGGGCTGTAGGTCTTCAATCAGACACTGTAGTGGCGGGCAGCATGGGTTACGTTGGCCTGATTGTTCTCGCGGTCACCATCGGCCTATACGCTTATCTAGCGAAAGTGAATAAGCGCTGGCTAGCAATTCCTGTTTGTGCATTTACAGGTTTGGTTATTGCGTTAGTTCTTGGTGCTGGCTTTGACATCGTATTCGAAACAGAGACTGGTTTACCGAACTTGAACCCAGTTTACTGGTGGGGTAGCACTGAAGAAGGTTGGATGCTTGGTCTGCCAAATGCAGAGCACTTCATCGCTTCATTACCTTTCGCTATTCTAGCGGTAGCAATGTGGTCTCCAGACTTCCTTGGTCACCGTATTTTCCAAGAACTGAACTACCCTAAAAAGACTGAGAAAGTACTGATGGACGTTGATGACACTATGACTATGTGTTCTGTTCGTCAGATGGTTGGTACTGCAGTCGGTGGTGGTAACATCACGTCGTCATGGGGAACATACATGATCCCAGCGGCAATCGCTAAGCGTCCTATTCCTGCTGGCTCAATCTTACTAGGTCTGCTCGTTATGATTATCGCGATTCTTGGTTTCCCAATGGACGTGGCGACTTGGCCTCCATTTATGCGCGTTGCTCTGCTAGTAGGTGTATCTCTACCTCTACTTGAAGCTGGTATGCAAATGGTTAAAGACTCTAAGGACTCTCAAGCTGCGGGTATCTGTATCTTCGGTTCTGCGGTAGTTAACCCTGTACTGGCATGGGCACTGACTATGCTACTTGATAACAATGGCCTCATTGGCGATAAAGAGCGTGCCGCGCGCCTATCGTTTGTCGACAAAATCGTTATTCCAGTCGGTGTACTTGTTATCTGTTTAGTTGCTATGCTAGCAGTTGGTATGCTGGAAGGTCAGTACGGTATTCCTGCTTTCCTATAAATCGCCGTTGAGAGCCGAAAGGCTCTCAACTTTTTTTTAGTATCAAGCTTTTCTTTTAAAATTTTTTTAGTATTAGTAGGTGGTTTTA
>NZ_AEVT01000068.1 GCF_000189275.1 Vibrio sinaloensis DSM 21326
GTGGATTTTTTTTTATTCTTCAGAAGTGGCGTCATTAACATCTGTGGATGTGGATTCAATTTCAATCCGAGTAACCCGTTGCAGCCCACGTGGTAATAAACCACCTCTTCGACCTCGCTCACCACGGAAATTATCCAGGTCAGACGGTTTCAAACCAAGCTTACGCTTACCCGCGTATAAGGTCAGAGTTGCGTCTTTAGGTACCGCAATCAAATGCGATAGGATCTCTTCTCGCTCTTTCGCTTTTGCCGCAGGAATATTAATGATCTTATTGCCCTTACCTTTTGCAAGCTGAGGTAGATCCTTAATTGGGAACAGCAACATGCGTCCTTGATTAGTGATTGCTACGATTTCATCTGAGTCCAAATCAGCAATGGTTTTAGGTTCCATCACTTCCGAGTTGGCAGGTAGTGTCACTAACGCTTTACCGCTGCGGTTCTTCGACAGTAAATCACTACCTTTACAAACAAAGCCATAACCCGCATCAGAGCCCACTAACCATAACTGCTCTTCCTCGCCCATGATGACCTGACGAATCGCACTTCCGGCAGTAATATTTAAGCGGCCAGTAATTGGCTCACCCTGGCTACGCGCTGAGGGTAATGAGTGAGATTCAAGTGAGTAGCTTCGACCATCACTGCCAAAGAACACAGCTTGTTGATTACTCTTACCACGCGCATGAGCTAAATATTTATCACCCGACTTGTAGCTCAGTCCTTCGGCATCGACATCATGACCTTTAGCATGACGAATCCAACCTTTCTCAGACAATACAACCGTGATCGGCTCGCTAGGCACAAGGTCGCGCTCTGTTAAGGCTTTCGCTTCCGCACGCTCAACCAGAGGTGAACGGCGGTCGTCACCATATTTCTCAGCATCTGCTTGAATTTCTTTCTTCAGGAGCGTGTTAAGACGACGTTCTGAACCGAGTAGCTTCTCAAGCTTTTCACGTTCTTTCTCTAATTCGTCCTGCTCACCACGAATCTTCATCTCTTCCAATTTAGCAAGGTGACGAAGTTTGGTATCAAGAATCGCATCAGCTTGAATCTCGGTGATGCCAAAGCGTGCCATCAACACAGCTTTAGGATCATCCTCAGTTCGGATAATCTCGATCACTTCATCAAGGTTAAGGTAAGCAACCAACAAACCTTCCAAAATGTGGAGGCGAGCCATTACTTTATCGAGACGATGTTGAAGACGACGACGAACTGTAGAACGACGGAACTCAATCCATTCAGATAAGATTTGAACTAAGCCTTTAACCTGCGGGCGATTATCAAGGCCAATCATGTTCAAGTTAACGCGGAAGTTTTTCTCTAAATCCGTCGATGCGAACAAGTGATTCATTAACTGATCGCAATCAATTCGGTTTGAACGAGGCACAACCACGATACGCGTTGGGTTTTCATGATCCGATTCATCACGTAGATCATCGACCATAGGTAACTTTTTCGCGCGCATTTGGTTGGCGATTTGTTCAAGCAGTTTCGCGCCAGATACTTGGTGCGGTAGAGAGGTGATCACAATGTCACTGCCCTCTTTGTGCCACACTGCACGCATCTTGATGCTGCCACGACCAGTACGATAAATCTTTTCCAGATCCGCTTTCGGGGAAATGATCTCGGCTTCCGTTGGGTAATCTGGCCCTTGAACAAAGTTCATCACATCAGCAAGTTCAGACTTTGGATTATCAATAAGATGAACCGCAGCATTGGCAACTTCACGCACATTGTGAGGCGGAATGTCTGTCGCCATGCCAACTGCGATACCCGTCACGCCATTGAGCAAGATATGAGGCAAGCGCGCTGGGAGCATTTGCGGCTCTTTCATCGTGCCATCAAAGTTTGGCTGCCACTCCACCGTGCCTTGACCTAATTCACCAAGTAGCACTTCAGCGAATTTTGACAACTTAGCTTCGGTGTAACGCATAGCGGCAAAGGATTTAGGGTCATCTGGTGCACCCCAGTTACCTTGACCGTCTACCAAAGGGTAACGGTAAGAGAAAGGCTGAGCCATCAATACCATCGCTTCGTAACACGCTGAATCACCGTGTGGGTGGTATTTACCTAGCACATCACCAACAGTACGTGCCGATTTTTTGTATTTTGCCGCAGCCGATAAGCCAAGCTCCGACATTGCATAAATAATACGTCGTTGAACCGGTTTTAAGCCGTCACCAATATAAGGTAACGCACGGTCCATAATGACGTACATTGAATAGTTAAGATAAGCGTCCTCGGTGAACTTGCGCATTGGCAACTGTTCAACGCCATCATAGGTAATCTCAGTCGACATTCATTAAACCTCTGCCATATCACCGTTGTTCTGTAGCCAAGAGCGGCGGTCATCTGCTCGTTTCTTGCCTAGCAGCATATCCATCATTTCCATCGTTGATTCATTGTCATCGATCGTCAATTGAACCAAACGACGAGTATTCGGATCCATGGTTGTTTCACGTAACTGAAGCGGGTTCATTTCACCCAAGCCTTTGAATCGTTGAACGTTTATCTTGGCTTTTTTCTTTGATAGGCGCTCTAGAATGCCTTCTTTCTCATCGTCGTCGAGCGCATAGAACACTTCTTTGCCACAATCGATTCGATACAATGGAGGCATGGCTACATAGATATGGCCTGCTTCAACTAGAGCACGGAAGTGACGAGTAAACAAAGCACACAGTAGCGTTGCAATATGAAGACCATCCGAGTCCGCATCGGCAAGAATACAAATTTTGCCATAACGTAAACCATCGAGGTTGTCGTTATCCGGGTCAATACCGAGTGCCACGGAGATATCGTGCACCTCTTGTGAAGCAAGGACTTGGTCAGCCGAGACTTCCCAAGTATTGAGAATCTTGCCGCGTAAAGGCATCACCGCTTGGAATTCACGATCACGGGCTTGCTTCGCTGAACCACCCGCCGAGTCACCCTCGACAAAGAAAATTTCAGTTCGATTTAAATCTTGTACAGAACAGTCGGTCAGTTTGCCTGGCAATGCAGGGCCTGACGCCACTTTCTTACGCACAACTTTTTTGCTTGCGCGCATACGGCGATGCGCATTGGCAATACACACTTCCGCCAGTTGTTCAGCAAGTTGTGGCTTTTCATTCAGCCACAAGCTAAAGGCATCTTTCACCACACCGGAAACAAATGCCGCGGTTTGGCGTGAGGACAAACGCTCTTTAGTCTGACCAGCAAATTGTGGATCTTGCATCTTCACAGAAAGAACATAAGAACAACGGTCAAAGATGTCATCGCCGGTTAACTTAACCCCGCGCGGTAGCAAATTACGGAACTCACAAAACTCACGCATGGCATCGAGGAGGCCTTGGCGCAGACCGTTAACATGAGTACCACCTTGTTTAGTTGGAACTAAGTTAACGTAACTTTCCGTGATCATTTCGCCGCCTTCTGGCTGCCAAATAACCGCCCAAGTGGCCATTTCTGTATCCGCAGTAAATTCACCGATGTACGGCTCAGCAGGTAGGACTTCGTAACCCTTAACCCCTTCCGCCAAGTAATCTTTCAAGCCATCTTCGTAGAACCATTTATGCTCTTCGTTATTAACCTTATCGCTAAAGGTGATTTCTAAGCCCGGACATAGCACGGCCTTTGCACGTAGGTTGTTGACTAAGCGTAAAGAAGAAAATTTATAGCTATCGAAGTATTTTGCGTCTGGCCAGAAATGCACAGAGGTACCGGTATTGCGATGGCCGCAAGTACCTGTGACCGTCAGTTCCGTAACGGCATTGCCGTGTTCAAACGCGATCTCATGAACCTGGCCTTCACGTTTAACGGTCACTTCAACACGTTTAGATAGGGCGTTAACAACCGAGATACCAACCCCGTGTAAACCACCGGAGAATTTATAGTTGTCGTTAGAAAACTTACCGCCCGCGTGCAGCTTCGTCAGAATAAGCTCAACCCCTGAGATACCTTTCTCAGGGTGGATATCAACTGGCATACCACGACCATCATCGATCACTTCGAGCGATTGGTCGGCATGAAGAATGACTTTGATTTTTTTTGCATGACCAGCAAGAGCTTCATCCACCGAGTTATCAATAACTTCTTGGGCTAGGTGGTTTGGTCGCTCTGTTTCGGTATACATACCAGGACGGTGTCGTACTGGGTCGAGACCTTCAAGTACCGAGAGGTCTTTCGCATTATATTGTTCAGCCATAATACGGAATATCTTTATAAAGAAGAAAAAAGTAGCTAAGTGGAAAAACGATGTGGCTCAAGCTTTTTCGTCGAAGAATAGAAAAAGCGAGCAATCTATCACCGCTTTACATGCCGCTCAGCATAAGTGGAACATAGTCTGGAAGAGACGTATTGATGTCAAGAGAGATAAGTAAGTAAGCCGTAAATTTATGACTCTTCCCTCATGCCATTAGCCAAAATAGTGACCGCGAGAAGCGAAAACCAAAGCGTTCATCATAGTTGTAAGAATTGGACGATCTGCTCAGGGTAACGTTCAAAACCGACGAAACTGTGGTCACCATTGGCTTCGACCGTTTGTTTCGCACCGGTAAATTTACTCACCGCTTGACGGTAATCTAGTACCTCATCACCTTCTTGCTGTAACAACCAGAAGTCGGACACTTGAGTAATCACAGGTGTATCAAGTGCTTTGATCTCATCGATATGGGCTTCGGTTAGGACATAGCGCTCATTAGTGTACGGGTTGACTTGTTCACCTAAATAGTCGGCTAACAACTCGTAAGGTCTCACCGCTGGATTCACCACAACGGCTTTAAAACCAAATTTGTGGTTGAGCCACATAGACAGATATCCCCCTAGAGAGCTGCCGACGAGGCCAATACGGTAATCATTTTGATGTTGCTGGATAATATCAAGCAACAACTCTGAGGCCTGGTGAGGAAAACAAGGCAGTTTAGGCACAACCACCTTAATATCTGGCCTCGATTGCTCGCAATATTGTTTCATCACATTTGCTTTATGTGACAGAGGCGAGCTGTTAAAACCATGGATATACAAGAGCATTGACGGCTTCATGATGCAAGTCCTACCTAATACCCTGAAGATGAGAAGTCTGGCTGGAAGCTCCCCGCAGGCAGGCGTTCCACTTTAGTCTCCAATTCACCACTCACGTGAAGCACTAACTCACGCCACCCCGGAGATAAGGTATCAAGCGCAAAATCATCAGAATTAGGTTTAAACTGGACACAGGTTGATGGCGTCGCCATAACTTGCACACCATTGTGCTTAACGTTCATGTCTTGATGGACGTGGC
This sequence comes from Vibrio sinaloensis DSM 21326, assembly GCF_000189275.1. Classification (GTDB taxonomy): domain Bacteria; phylum Pseudomonadota; class Gammaproteobacteria; order Enterobacterales; family Vibrionaceae; genus Vibrio; species Vibrio sinaloensis. The sequence goes on from NZ_AEVT01000068.1 coordinate 5,254, forward strand.
CACATAAAACGGCTTTTACGTTGCTGTGCTTACCAAGTACTTGCCAAAAATCATCGGCATCTTTAAGAGCGTGCTGATCCAACCAAGCACTGCTAACAAATATAGGATTGTGGTGTAAGAGAACTAGCGTGTGACGATCAGCATACTCAGCCAGTTTTTCGTCAAGCAAATCCAACTGCTGATCACTCAATCGACCGTGAGGCACGCCAACAACTTGTGAGTCGAGCATGATCATTTGCCAGGCTTCCCCTAACAAAACGTGATCCACTTGTTGAATTTGCTGCGAAGGGATGACAGATGTCATATTGGGCTTATAGTCGTGATTGCCGGGTAGCCAAAAACAAGGTTTTAGCAAGGGTACGATGCCCTGTTCAAAGCACTGATAAGAAGCTTCGCTGTGATCTTGAGAAATATCCCCCGTCGCCAAGATCGCATCATATTGGCACTCTTGGTCAATGATAGCTTGTACGACGGCTTTAAAACTCTCACCAGTGTTGACGCTCAACAAACTACCGTCTGTCGCTTCGAACAGATGCGTATCAGTAATTTGGAGCAATTTAATGCTGTTATCTGAAGAGCTTGACGTTACTTTCACAATTACAAACCTAAATATTGATCGGTGTCCGGCTAATACCGTGCCGCAGACAAAAAGTTAACCAATCGCCCAAAAAACGATTCAGCTGTGCTTTCTCATCTTGCTGAACCATTTTGTCGTTGGGGTAATCATAGCGAGCATTAACGCGTTTCAAGTGAGCACACTCAGAGACTTCCGCTACGCGAGCATCGTGATAGAGCCTGACAGACATTCTTGGTAATGGAAATACTGGAACGTCATCGCTTTGACAAATATCGACCAAAGTTGTGTACTTTGTGACTTCGCCCACTTGAATTTGATACGTCATATTAGCAGCTTGATAGCAGCGCACATCCCCGACGCTCGCATTACTTGGAATGAGAGCATTGAGCTTAGCGTAATTTGTTTCGTAAGTTCGCATCAGTTCAGATAAATCAACATGATACGGTTTCTTTGCTGCTATTTGTGCCATTCGCTTCTTAAACGTTGATGGTTCAATTGCAACCATTGCAAAGCAATAATTGATGCACCATTTTCAAATTTACCGGTATTCACCCACTCATAAGCTTTTTCTCGGCTCATGACGTGAACACGTATATCTTCACCTTCATAGTCTAAACCATGAACGCCATGTGCGGTGCTCGCATCGACTCGGCCTACGTAAACATCTAACTTCTCGGAACATCCTCCAGACGAAGGATAATAAGAGGTCACTTTCTCTAGTTCAGAGACTTCAATGCCCGCTTCTTCAACCGCCTCACGTCGCACAACCTGTTCGGCAGTCTCACCTTTATCAATGATGCCTGCAACAATTTCCATCTGCCATGGTGAGCGATGCTCTAAGGCACCAACACGAATCTGCTCTATTATAACCACTTGGTCACGCACAGGATCATAGGGCAACATAGCCGCCGCATGACCACGTTCAAACATTTCTCGCTCTATGGGCTCGCTCCAGCCACCTTCAAATAACTTATGGCGGAAGCGGTATTTAATCATGCTAAAAAATCCCTTAAATAGAGATTCTTTTGAGATTATTTCCACATCTTGGGGAGTAAACTCGCCCTGTTGCTTGTCAGATGGTTGCATTTGGCACCTCGCTGAGTGAATCTTATAGTTTACTCAGACAAAAGCTTAACTTCCAAGGACATGGCTCAACTTTTTATATAATTTTTATATTCTGAGTTAAATTGAATAATTAAATATATTGCACAAGTGGATAGTTAAGTGTAAAAATTTGCAAAGTTTTGCATGAAATAACATCACTATGGGTTAAACTCTTGACGAGTAACCTTTTTCATCTTTTGGCAGGAATAGGACCTATGAAGAAACTGCTTCCACTATTTATCAGCGCTGCTCTAGGTAGCCTGAGCACCAATGCTTTAGCAGACACACTCGCTGAAGTATACAACCAAGCGAAAGACAACGATCCAACACTACTCAGTGCCGCTGCGCAGCGTGATGCAGCTTTTGAAGCAGTAACTTCTAGCCGCGCAACGCTATTACCTCAAATCACTTTGACTGCAGGTTACGACATTAATCGTAGTGATATTGACGCACGTGAAAGCGACAAGCTCAGTGCTGGTGTTAACTTTACTCAAGAACTCTACAAGCGCTCAAGCTGGCTAACATTAGATGTTTCTGAAAAATCCGCACGCCAAGCAGACGCCTCTTACGCAGCCGCGCAGCAGGCTCTGATTCTACGTGTCGCACAGGCTTACTTTGACGTACTGCGTGCACAAGACAACCTAGAGTTCGTTCAAGCCGAAAAAGCCGCGGTTGGTCGTCAACTAGAACAAACTAAACAGCGCTTTGAGGTCGGTCTATCTGCCATTACCGACGTACATGATGCTCAAGCTCAATACGATGCCGTGCTGGCCGATGAGGTTCTTGCTGAAAATAGCTTGATCAACAGTTACGAAGGTCTTCGTGAAATCACAGGTCAAGAGCACTCTAACCTAGACGTTCTTGATACAAGTCGCTTCTCCGCCAGTCGTACATCAACGCCAATCAATCAGTTGATTGAAGAAGCACAAGAGAAAAACTTGAGCTTGCTTTCAGCACGTATTTCACAAGATGTCGCAAAAGATAACATCTCGTTGGCAAGCTCTGGTCACCTGCCATCACTAACGCTAGACGGTGGCTATAACTACGGTGATGAACGTAATGATAACAACGGCTCTAAAGGCGATAACTCTGACTTCAGTGTTGGTCTAAATTTAGCAGTACCACTGTATACTGGTGGTAGCATTACTTCTGAGACCAAACAAGCTGAATTCAACTACGTTGCAGCAAGCCAAGATCTCGAAGCGCAATACCGTAGCGTAGTTAAAGACGTTCGCGCCTTTAACAACAACATCAGTGCTTCTATCGGTGCGCTACGCGCTTACGAGCAAACCGTGGTCTCTGCCGAGTCAGCGCTTGAAGCAACAGAGGCAGGTTTTGATGTAGGTACACGTACCATTGTTGATGTTCTTGATTCGACACGTCGCCTATACGATGCAAACAAAAACCTGTCTAATGCTCGTTACGATTACATCATCAGCGTACTGCAGCTTCGTCAAGCAGTGGGTACTCTGAATGAGCAAGACATTATGGATATCAATGCCGGTCTAAAAACCGCGAAGAACTGATCCATACGCATAAAAAAATAGCTGACGCACGCGTCAGCTATTTTTGTTTCAATCACTTTTTCCTCAGTACACGGTATCGATTTTTACGTCTTGTTCGACTAACCATTCAACTTGGTCATCGACGTTAATTTCAATCGCGATGTCTACCGTTTGCTCAATATCAACATCAATCCGCCATACAAACGCCACTTCCCACTGATTTTGATTGTGAGTGCGTAGATCAAGTAAATCACTGTCAATTTGCCAGCTTTCTTGCCCTTGCTTAAGCACAATAGACTCGACATCTAACTGTGCAGGTAGAGTTTGATCGGATTCCAGATATAGAGCACCGTGCAAGGTGCTTTCTTGTACTTCACCAATGGTCGGCATCTTGTTGCGCCACAACTTACTGTTGAGTTCAATGCTCGTCTGAGCGATAGACACTTGCTGCGTTTGCTTCCACACCTGTGGCTCGCTTGCACACCCAGACAGTAATACCGCCCCCAACGACAGTAACGCTAACTTTTTCATTTGCTTATCCTTATTGTTGAGTTCGATGTTCTAACCACTCTTTTAATACCTGAATATCATGCAGATACTCATTCTTAATCTCTTCCACCCAATCGTCGATGTTTTCCCACCAAGCCGGTAAGTCGGGTGATTGCGCTTTCTGAGCGACGCTTTGAATATGTTTTAGTCCAATCGAGCCTGCAGCGCCTTTAATTTTATGCGCTTCTGAGACAATCCCATCTTGATGTTTGGCCACCATATTTGAATCAAGTAATTGGATATAGCCCGGCATCATTTCTTCAAACATAGTAATGCTATCGAGCACTGGTGCTGCGCCGACAATTCCCACGTAAGATTCCAACATATCTAAGTCAAGTAAACGACTGTAGATTTCCCCACCATCAGCTTCATCCTCCGTCAATTGTGAACTTGGTGCGGATGGTTGAGGCTGCGCGTGCTCTTCGGCCGTAAATTTAGCAATCACATCATGAACATCGGTGACTGACAATGGCTTACTGATTGCGTCATCCATTCCCTTCTCTAGATACTCCGCTTTGTTTTTCAGAACATTGGCTGTGAGTGCCACGAGCGGCGGAAGGTCTTTATAGGTTTTTCGATAAAATTCAGCGACATCAAAACCTGTCATATCAGGCAACTGAATATCGAGGAAGGCCAAGTCATAAAGTTCCGGGTCGAACATTTCAATCGCATCTTGCCCTGTCATTGCGACAGACACTTCATGGCCCATACTTTCGAGTAAAGATCGGGCAACGGTAATATTAAGTTCGATATCTTCAACCATGAATATGTTGAGCTCTTTTTGCGGCTGAGGCTCAGCTTCGATGGGTTCCTCTTCGGCGGCCAATGGGACATGAATCGTAACCGTAAAGGTACTACCGAACCCTTCTTCGCTGCTTACTGTAATATCGCCATCCATCATATTGATCAATTGCTTAGAGACAGCCAAGCCGATCCCTGTGCCAACAGCGTGCAAGTTATCCTTACCCGATTTAACTTGGTAGTACATGGCAAAGATCTTGTCGAGTTCAGCTTCAGGAATACCGATACCACTATCTTCAACTTCCATCGTGATATTGGCATAACCTTGCTCTATTTCAGCACTCACCGTCATGACCACTCCCCCTTCTTTGGTAAACTTCATCGCATTACTGATCAAGTTCCAAAGCACCTGGCGTAGACGGGTAGCATCGACTTCAATCGCAGAAGGTAACGCACTCAAGCGTTCTAAATCGAACCTAAGCCCTTTCTGAGAAGCCATCAGCGCCGAGATACTTTCCATCTCAGCAACAAAATTTTCAAAATTAAGTGCAGAAGGGTATAGCTCTAACTTACGTCTGTCGAACTTATCCATATCGATAATATCGTTGAAAATATTACCTAATGTGATGGCGCTGACATTGATGGTTTGCATATGGTTACGCTGCTCTTGGGTCATTTGGGTGTCCAAAAGCATTCGACTCAAGCCAACAATACCATTAAGAGGTGTACGTAATTCATGGCTAATCGTCGAAATAAAGGTGGTTTTATCTCGGCTTGCTTTCTCCAATGATTCTTCGTGACGCTTACGCTCGGTAATATCGCGGCCAAAACCAACCAGTCCTAAGTGACGGCCATCTTTGCTGTAAAACGGCACTTTACGCAGTTCAAAGTAGTTTTTATGCCCATCAGGGTATTCCAGCCACTGCTCGTAAGTCAGCGCTTGGTTGTCGGAAAATACTCGCTGATCCGTATCGACAATTTGCTGTGCGACTTCTTTGCTGTAAACATCCCAAGGCGTTAAACCCACCAGTTGGCTCTCTTTTTTGCCGGTAAGTTCTTCCATCGCCCGGTTACAACCAGAGAAAACACCATCAGCATTACGATAGTAAATTAGATCGGGAGAGGCATCGATGAAAGAGCGTAACAGTGCCGTTCTTTCTGCTAATTCAAGCTGAGTTCGTTCTCGCTGATACACCTCATTCTCGAGGTCTTTCATCGCTTCTTCGCGCGCTTCTTCGGCTTTAATACGCTCTTCGATCTCTTGATTAAGCTTAGTGATATTCTGCTGCAGTTTGTGATTTAGCTCTTGGTCGCGTGAGCGCATATCTTTAAGCTTCGAGACTAACTTAGACAGACGCTGTCGAGACTCTTCCAATTGATCCACGACCACAGACAGGAAATACACCGCCCAAGGAGTGATCAAAAGGCCAAAAAACACCGAACGGACGATATCGATATCATCCACATGTCCGCTTAGCACCAAAGTAATACCGACTTGAACGACAACCGCTAAGGCAACCAGCGCCAGCGCAAGAAGAATGGAGAAACGAAGAATGCCCAATTTAACCAACAGGTCGACATAATATTGGGCGAGGTTTTTTATCGGCTTCATGCAGCACTCCGAAAAGCAATAAGAGGCAAAACCAATCTAAACAATGGCTTGAGGTATAAACGTCATCTTACCCGTTTTCGTCAGCAACCGCGAAACAATCCCTACGGGCGATCAGGTTAATTTTCTGATGTGTGATGAACGCAAGTTTGGTTACGACCATTTGCTTTCGCTTGATACAAGGCGCTGTCGGCCAAAGCCACAATGCCATCACTGCTGTCGAGTGGTTGCGGCACAACCGATACCAGACCAATACTGGCGGTGATGACACTTGCAACCTGTGAAGAGACGTGTTCAATCGCCAGCTCTTCTATTCCTTGATGAATCCGCTCAGCGACCTTTTGCGCACCTTCAGCGGTGGTGTTGGGTAAAATGAAGCCAAACTCTTCTCCTCCATAACGAGCAACACAATCACTAGAGCGTGGCAATACTCGCTCGAACACTTCCGCGACTTTAACCAATACATCATCACCACTCTGGTGACCGTAGTAGTCGTTGTAACCTTTGAAGTAATCAATATCACACAGCATCACAGTCAAAGGCTGCTTTTCGCGAGTATGTAAATTCCAGAGCGTTTTGAGTTGTTCATCAAAGCGACGTCGGTTTGATATTTGCGTCAAACCATCAACAAAACTTAGCCGCTCTAGCTCTTGGTTGGCTTCTTCCAATCGTTGCTCAGCGAGATAACGCTCAGAGACATCACGCGCCATGATCAACACTCCGTTAGTGCCAGAAGCGGGATCGCGAAATGGGGACTTCACTACATCATACCAAGTGCAATCGCCCTTACTGCTCACGACTCTATCGATATAACGTAATGACTTACCTTCATAGAGCACCTTATTATCCGTTTCAGATAATCGGCTGTAACTCTCATTCGGAATCACATCCTGCAAGCGCTTACCGATAAGTTCATCCACTTCAGCGATACCGAGCGCCTTAACAAAAGGTTCGTTACATGCTTGATAAACCATGTTCTCGTTAAAAATACCGATGGAATCAGGGCTCGATTCCAAGATGTTTTGCAAAATGGTGTCTCTTTGAGCAAGTGCCACTTCTGTATCTTTACGTTTTTCCATCTCATCACGTAAGTTACGTTGCATATTGTGCCAGTCAGTGACGTCATGGCTAATACCCAAAGTCCCAATTTTGCTGCCATCAGGAGAAAGCAAAACGGTTTGACTCGTCTCTAAAAGACAGCTTCGACCATCTGGCGTAATCGTCCAACGACGCTTGCTTGCTCGACCTTCAATGATCCCTTCAATATCAGCAGTGCCCTCTTCAAGACGATCTTGCCAAAAGCGATGGAATGCTCTGTTAGCGGAAATCATCTCTCCTTGAACATTTTTTACGAAGACCAACTCAGAAAGGTGATCAAAAGCACTTTTATAAACACGTAGCGATTGGATCTCTTTGGTTAGATCATCATCCGTCGATTGATAAGGAGTGAGTGCAAGGATCCAAGCTTTACGTCCACGATATAAGGTTCGACGGCCAGTCACATGAAGTTGCAGTTGTGTTCCGGGAGAAACTTCCCAGACAGTTTTAAGCGCTTGATGGGAGACTTGATTAACAAGAGAGTTTGTCAGCTCGGTCAAATCACTGAGCTTGACGCTGTGAGGTAAGAAGTAGGACTTGCCCACTTTTCGAATCGCCAATTGTTGCTTAGCAAATACATTGGCCGCCAGCAGTTCACTGTTAGCGGCGTCAAGAATAATGGTAGCCGATGGAGAGTTTTCGAGCAGTTGCTCAAGATGAAGTTGGAAACGCGAGTAAACAAAAAATATCGCGCACAGTGCAATAACGATTACAAATAGGTTCACCCCATTACCAAAGGATGTATCCCACAACCACACCAATATCTGATCCATCTACTTGCTCACCCTTAGACCACCAGCACTTACAGTAAGCATACAAAGATATCAGCTTCTCAGCAGTTATTCTGCCTTTAATAATGGTTTTGTATATGTAAATGGTTGATTTATTAGTGCACCTTGCGCCCCATCGCGGTTTAACGCTCGACCTATTTCGGTCATCGCCAACCAACGGTTCTCACACCAAAGTGGCGCTAATAATGTGGGTCTACGCGCGGCAGAAGACACGCGATGATAAACGACATCAGCAGGGGTCAAACGAATCATCTCACTGGCAATCGCCACATACTCTTCAAGTTCTGGAGCTTGCAGTCGACCCGCTTTCCATGCTTTGGCCATTGTACTGCCTTCAACGATATGCAGTCCGTGCAGCTTGATGCCATCAGTTCCCACCTCAAGCACCTTAGTTAACGTATCGATATTGTCAGTGCGACTCTCTTTGGGTAACCCCACAATAAGATGGGTGCAGACTTTAATGCCAAGGGCTCTGGCACGCTGAGTAATCTGTGCATAGCACGCAAAATCGTGACCACGGTTTATGCGCTTTAATGTGTCATCATTTGCTGTCTGCAAGCCCAGCTCTAACCAAATTTCAAAACCTTGCTTCACGTAACCCGACAATAGTTCTAGTACGGCGTCAGGAACACAATCGGGACGAGTACCGACGCACAAGCCAACAATATCCGCGGCTTTGAGGGCTTCTTCGTACATATTTTTCAGGACCTGAACCTCAGCATACGTGCTGGTATAGGCTTGAAAGTAAGCCAAGTATTTTTTCGCCCGTTGAATCTCACCTGCGCGATCTTTGAGTTGGTCATGAATACTTTTTATCTGAACCTCTTCATCAGCAAAAGAGGCGACATTACAGAATGTGCACCCACCTCGACCAATCGTGCCATCACGATTAGGACAGCTAAAACCGCCATGAAGAGTCAGCTTATGAACCTTTTCTCCATAACGTCGCTGCAGATCCTGACCTATTGTATTTACCAACTCATGTAATTGCATTGTTACCCTACAGAATAATGATAATGAATATCATTGCGATCA
>NZ_AEVT01000067.1 GCF_000189275.1 Vibrio sinaloensis DSM 21326
TTTTTTTGGTGCCTAGCGAGTGTCTTCCGCTATGGTGACTTGCAGTGTTTTCTCTTGGCCTTTTCTTAGGATAAGTACGTCGACCACAGTGCCAGGTCGCAGTTCAGTGACGATGTCGAGGACGCTTTGTCTACCGTTAATCTTTTGATTATCAATTTTTAAGATGATGTCTTGAGCTTCGAAGCCCGCTTCAGCCGCAGGGCCATTAGGGTCAACACCTAATACTACGATACCACCAAGATGTTCATTACCTAGTAAGCGCGAGGTAACCGAGTTGATGTCTTGGCCATCAATGCCTATGTAGCCACGAATGACTCGTCCATCGGCAATGATTTTTTCCATTATCTTGTTAGCCAGCGAATATGGAATGGCAAAGGAAATGCCATAGGTTTCCAGCTCAGTGGCTTGCTGGAAAGAGGCGGTGTTGATACCAACCAGCTCTCCGCGGGTATTCACCAGAGCACCACCAGAATTGCCCTCATTAATTGCAGCGTCGGTTTGAATAAACGCCTGACGGCCATCGGCACTGATGGATGAGCGTCCTGTGGCTGAAATAATGCCAAATGTCGTCGTCTGTCCTAAGTTATATGGGTTACCAATCGCCAGCACGATATCACCGACTTTAGGTGAGTAGTCTGGGTTAAGTGGAATAACGGGTAGATTTGAACCTTCGACTCTCAAGATAGCGATGTCAGTTCGACGGTCTTTACCGACTAATTGCGCCGCAGCGACACGACCATCTTGCAAGGCAACAATGATTTGATCGGCTTGAGCCACCACGTGGTAGTTGGTAATGATATAGCCCTTTTCACTGACGATAACACCAGAGCCTAAGCCTTGTGTTAGCAGTTTAGAGCGGTCAGCTTCCGTGTACTTTCGGCTGTAAATGTTAACCACGGCAGGAGCAGCATTGCGCACTGCATGGTTAAAAGAAATCTGTTTCGGATCACTCTCTTCAGTTTCATTTGAAGGGAGGGGAGGAAGAATATTGCTTCGTAGCGAGGGAAGCGCGAGCAACAATATTGCTGCGGTTGCCAACCCTAAGCCTATAGAACGCAATAAAAATTGCAGCATACTATCCTCATTGGGCATTTGATGGTAATAAGTTGCTGAAGAATAGCACTAGATCGGGGGTTAATAAAAGGACAGCCGGGTTTGTGGCTGTCCTTTCAGGCGTAGTTCGCGTTTTGTCTCGCTAGCGAATCACGAGGTACAGAGTTCGATCGCCTCGTTGAATGTTGAGAGCGAGCACGCCGGGTTGTTTCTCGACGACTTTACGGAACTGGGCGAGGTTCTTCACTCGTTGTCGGTTGACACCAATGATGATATCCCCCTCTTCGAGTTGATAAGCGGCTGCATTTGAGCCCGCTGCAACGGAGGTCACTTTCACACCTTGAGTTGAGTCACTAGAGTTGGTGTTGGACAGCTGTGCACCTGATAGACCTTCGTGCAATTTCTCAGCGGGGGCTTTAGCGTTCTGCATCTCTCCTAGCGTGACTGCATAGGTCTTTTGCTTACCGTCTCGAATAACACCAAGCTCTATCTTTTTACCGGCACCGAGCGTAGCGACTTTGGCTCTCAGTTCACTAAATGAGTTGATGGATTTACCATTGATAGAGGTAATTACGTCACCAGCCTCTAAACCGCCTTTATCTGCGGCACTGTCTGGCACGACTTGGCTAACAAAAGCACCTTTACTCGACTCGTAGCCGAGTGCTTCAGCCAGCTCAGAAGTGATTTCTCCACCTTGAACGCCAAGCATGCCGCGTTTTACTTCGCCAAACTCCAGTATTTGGTCGGTGAGATTGGTCATCATGTTGGATGGTATAGCGAAACCGATCCCGACATTACCACCATTTGGCCCGAGAATAGCGGTATTGATACCGATGAGCTCGCCATTAAGATTGACCAATGCGCCACCCGAGTTACCGCTGTTAATTGCGGCATCGGTTTGAATAAAGTTCTCAAAGTTCTCTAAGTTCAAGCCACTTCTACCTAGGGCAGAAACAATACCTGAGGTTACGGTTTGTCCTAAGCCAAATGGGTTGCCTATTGCAACACTGAAGTCGCCAACACGAAGCTTGTCAGAATCGGCAATTTTTATTTCGGTTAGGTTCTTGGCTTTCTCTAGTTTCAGCAGTGCGACATCTGACATTTGGTCGCCACCAATTAACTCAGCTTGATACTCTCGGCCATCGTGAAGTTTGACGCGAATTTTTTCTGCGCCATTAATAACGTGGTAATTGGTAACGATGTGGCCCTTTTTCGCATCGATGATAACACCGGAGCCTAGGCCTCTGAAGGGGCGTTCTTGCAGTTGCTCTGTTGGAAAATCTGGCCCGAAAAAGAAGCGGAACTGCTCAGGAATATGTTGTTTAGACACTTGTGTGCCTTCGACTGAAATGCTGACTACTGCGGGAGTCACTTTTTCTAACATGGGAGCGAGGCTAGGCAGTTGCTCACCATTGACTGTTGCAGGCAGTGCCGCTGTCGCGGACAACGGGGTGATGATTGAACTTAAGCTTAAAGATAGGACGGTTAATGCAAGCAAAGGTTTTTTCATCTGATAACTCCTATTAAGTTAAGGGCTTGAGATCTTATATTTGTCTGAAAAATAAAAGATCAACTCGCTCCAATGGGAGTTATGACTCAAAAACCTTTGCAAAGTTCAGCAATTTTCTCGTTTAAGACGCTTTTGCCGTGACCACTTGTTCAGAATCGAGGATTTCTTTCTTCTCTTCTTTTAGTAGCCCTGTTGGCCCAGAAGCATAGTCTTTCGGTGCTTCACTTGTGTTCGACTCTGTGTCGGATTGCTCAGTTTTCTCTTCCGTTTTGCTCTGCTCAGCAACTTTCTTATTGAATGGATTGTCTTGTTCAGGAAGGTTAGGTAGCAGCTCAGAAGACGTTTTCGTCATATGTTGATACAACTTAGTGTATTCCTTACCAAGAGAGTCAAGCATCTCTGCCGTTTGAGCAAAGTGATCGGCAAGGTCTTGTTTCTGTTGTTCCAGTTCAAACTTAGCGGTTTCGAGTTCTTTCTGAGTACTCTTCTGCTTTTTATATCCAGGTGTTGTCAGACGAGAAATAATTACACCTAAAAGAGTACCAACAAGCAAACCAACTAGGGCGTAAATCCAAGGCATATTAGCTCCTTATTGTTGTTATTTAACATGTTTATTACTGCTTAGTTACACATGTTCGAACGACATGGTACTATGAGTGCTTCAGCCGATAAAGAAAAATGCATGTGCTCTACATAGCAGTTTCCACTCTTCTTCTGTAGGTCAATTGAGTTATGACGCCCCTAGACAGCTATAAAAATGACATTAATCAGCATGGTTTTCAGCAAGATGAGGCCCAGCTTCATGCTGTCACCGCACTCGATACTTTATACCATCAATTTGTGCAATATATAAACACACCTGTTGAGAAAGTGTCTGGTTGGAAAAGTTGGTTCGGTAAAAAGCCGCAACCCCCTGTCGCACCGAAAGGGCTCTACTTTTGGGGCGGTGTTGGTCGAGGCAAAACGTATCTAATGGATACCTTTTTTGAGGCTCTCCCGTCTGAGAAGAAGATGAGGGTGCATTTCCACCGTTTTATGTACCGTGTGCACGATGAATTGAATGCACTCGGGGAGGTGAATGATCCGCTAGAAATCGTTGCTGACAAATTTAAAGCTGAGGCTGAAATTATATGTTTTGATGAGTTCTTTGTTTCAGACATTACTGACGCCATGATTCTCGGAACCTTATTCCAAGCCTTGTTCCAGCGTGGGGTTGTCTTGGTGGCGACTTCTAATATTCCTCCAGAAGATTTATATCGTAACGGCTTGCAACGCGCGCGTTTTTTACCGGCGATTAAACTCATTCAAGAAAACTGCATTGTTTTGAATGTTGACAGCGGTATCGACTACCGCTTACGTACGTTAGAGCAAGCAGAGATATATCACTACCCGTTGGATGAGCAGGCGGATCAAAATTTACATCGTTATTTTGAGCAGTTGGTCGGCGAACAGCGTCGAGGTGAGCAGGTGATTGATATCAACCATCGCCACATTGATGTAGTCGAAACTTCGGAAGGAGTACTGCACGCCTCCTTTGCTCAACTTTGCCAAACGGCTCGTAGTCAAAACGACTATATTGAGCTCTCTCGTCTCTACCACACGGTATTATTAGCAGATGTACGCCAGATGGACAGAACCATTGATGATGCAGCGCGTCGATTTATCGCCTTAGTGGATGAATTCTATGAGCGAAACGTAAAATTGATCATATCCGCTGAAGTTGCATTAGAAGAGCTTTATACCTCTGGACAACTCGAGTTTGAGTTCAAACGTTGTCAATCACGTTTGATTGAAATGCAAAGCCATGACTATCTGGCCAAAGAGCATTTAGCATGAGGAAATTCGCCAAATGTTATAGGTTGAAAAAAAATGAATTTTTTACCGAAAAGAGGTGATTTTTTCAACTGACTTCTCTATAATCCTGCGACCCACCGTTACTGCAGACCTTATTATCGAAGGTATTTCGACATAACGGGTCGAGAGTGCCAACCACTCGAAGGGGTGTTGACTGGACTCTTAGTCAGTGGGAGCGAAAGCTCCTTAAGTGTAAATTTAATTATTGAACGGGTTATTATTAGCATGAAAACTTTCGTTGCTAAACCAGAAACTGTAAAACGCGACTGGTACGTTGTAGACGCTGAAGGTAAAACTCTTGGCCGTCTAGCAAGTGAAATTGCATCTCGCCTACGTGGCAAACACAAAGCTGAATACACTCCACACTGCGACACTGGTGATTACATCATCGTTGTAAACGCGGAGAAAGTTACTGTAACTGGTAACAAAGCTAAAGGTAAGATTTACTACCGTCACACTGAATTCCCTGGCGGCCTAAAATCAATCAGCTTCGAGAAGCTAATTGATCGCAAGCCAGAGATGGCTCTTGAACTAGCAGTTAAAGGTATGCTACCACGTGGTCCTCTTGGCCGTGCTATGTACCGTAAGCTGAAAGTTTACGCTGGCGCTGAGCACAACCATGTTGCTCAACAACCACAAGTACTAGACATCTAATCGGGGATTTCGAAAATGGCAGATAATCAATACTACGGTACTGGCCGTCGCAAAAGCTCAGCTGCACGTGTTTTTGTTAAACCAGGTAGCGGCAACATCGTAATCAACAAGCGTAGCCTTGATGAGTACTTTGGTCGTCCAACTTCTCGCATGGTTGTTAAACAGCCTCTAGAGCTAGTTGAACTAACTGAGAAACTAGACCTATACGTTACTGTTAAAGGTGGCGGTATTTCAGGTCAAGCAGGTGCTATCCGTCACGGTATCACACGTGCTCTAATGGAATACGATGAGTCTCTACGTCCTACTCTACGTGCAGCTGGTTACGTTACTCGTGACGCTCGTTGCGTTGAACGTAAGAAAGTTGGTCTACGTAAAGCACGTCGTCGTCCACAGTTCTCTAAGCGTTAATTTCCACTTTATCGGAAATTTACCGCTCCAGTTTTGTTACTGGAATTGTGGTTCAAAGCTCGGCTATATGCCGAGCTTTTTGTTTTTCTACGCAAAAAAAATCCCTTCTAAGCTCCCGCTTTTCCTCAGTTTTGTTTTACTTATGTCCCTTTTGTGACGTCACTGGCGATTCACCTCACAAATGTTACAAAAAGGTAGCTTTATCTTGTCAAAAAGTAGGGTTTTATTTATCATTTGCCATCAAATAAATACAACTAAATTCGTATTTTGTTAGCCATGCTCTTTAAGCGGAATAACAATAAGTCCACAAGGAGCAAATGGGAGAATGTTTGGATGAGCAATGCGCCTTTAAATAACGGTCGCAGACGTTTCTTAACTGCTACAACAGCTGTTGTTGGCGGTCTTGGAGCTGCTGCTGTCGCCGTTCCTTTTATTAAATCTTGGAACCCAAGTGAAAAAGCCAAAGCTGCGGGTGCCCCTGTCGAAGTAGACATCGGTAAACTCGAAGAAGGGCAAATGGTCCGTGTCGAATGGCGTGGTAAACCTGTATGGGTTGTCCGTCGTGCACAATCGGTTGTGGATGGTCTAAAAGCCATCGATGGACAACTGCGTGACCCTGCCTCTGGTGAAGAGCAACAACCTACTTACGCTCAGAATGCTTACCGCTCAATTAAGCCTGAGTACTTCGTCGCTGTAGGTATTTGTACACACCTTGGTTGTTCACCGACTTATTTACCTGACAGTTTTAGCGAGCAAGTTCAGGGTGTGAAATCTGGTTTCTTCTGTCCATGTCATGGTTCTAAATTTGATATGGCTGGTCGAGTGTTCCAAGGTGTTCCAGCACCACTTAACCTAGTTGTTCCAAAACACATGTACCTGAGCGATACCAAGATTATCATCGGTGTTGATGAAGGAGGGGAGGCATAATGCAAGCTCTACTTGATTGGGTAGAAAAACGCATACCCGCAATGAATGCGTACAAGAAGCACCTTTCTGAATACCCGATGCCAAAGAACTTTAACTTTTGGTATCTATTTGGTTCGTTAGCAATGCTAGTTTTGGTTAACCAAATCCTTACGGGTATTTGGTTAACAATGAACTATGTACCATCTGGTGATGGTGCGTTTGCTTCTATCGAATACATCATGCGTGATGTTGAGTACGGTTGGCTGCTGCGCTACATGCACTCTACCGGAGCATCTGCTTTCTTCGTTGTTGTTTACCTGCACATGTTCCGTGGCCTAATTTATGGTTCTTACCAGAAACCACGTGAGCTACTGTGGATCTTCGGCATGCTTATCTTCCTAGTGCTGATGGCTGAAGCGTTCATGGGCTACTTATTGCCTTGGGGACAGATGTCATACTGGGGGGCTCAGGTAATCATCTCTCTGTTTGGCGCGATTCCTGTTATTGGTGATGACTTAACACTGTGGATTCGTGGTGACTACGTAATCTCTGGTGCAACCCTGAACCGTTTCTTTGCTCTACACGTTATCGCTCTACCAATTGTGTTGCTGCTGCTTATCGTTCTTCACGTACTCGCTCTGCACGAAGTCGGTTCAAACAACCCAGACGGTATCGAAACCAAGCTGCCTAAAGGCACAATGGGCGATGATTATAAAACACAGTTCAAGTTCCACGATTACTACTCTAAGAAGTATGACATTATCGACTCAGTTCCATTCCATCCTTACGGTACGGTTAAGGACTTGATTGGTGTCGCTGGCTTCTTGTTCCTGTTCTGCTACGTATTGTTCTTTAACCCAGAGATGGGCGGCTACTTCCTAGAGCCACCTAACTTTGAAGCAGCTAACCCATTGAAAACACCTGAGCATATTGCTCCTGTTTGGTATTTCACTCCGTTCTACGCGATTCTACGTGCGGTTCCAGATAAGCTATTGGGTGTTATCGCAATGGGTGCATCGATTGCGGTTCTATTTGTTCTACCTTGGTTAGACCGCTGTCGTGTACGTTCTTACCGCTACCGCAGTAAGTTCCATTTATTCAATATCATCCAGTTTACGATCAGCTTTATCGCGTTAGGTATCCTTGGTGCGCTACCAGCAACACCAACTTACACGCTATTAGCTCAGATCTTCAGCTTAGCTTACTTCATGTTCTTCGTGTTGCTGTTCTTCTACAGCAAGAACGAAGCGACTAAGCCACTACCAGAAAGGGTGACATTCAAATGAAAAAATGGATTGTAATTTTATTTGCAATGCTGCCATCACTGGCAATGGCAGCAGGTGCGAACGTACCACTTGATAAAGCCAATAATGATCTGAGTGATGAAGCATCACTGCAAAATGGTGCGAAACTGTTCATGAACTACTGTTTCGGCTGTCACTCAGCACAGTACCAACGTTATGAGCGTGTTGCTCGCGATATCGGTATTCCAGTTGAACTGCTAAAAGAAAATCTGATCTTTGATCCGGAAGCGAAAGTTGGTGACCTTATGGTTAACTCTATTCCTCAGGAATCCGCTGCAAAATGGTTTGGTGCTCCACCACCTGATCTAACGCTTGTGGCTCGTGTCCGCGGTACAGACTGGTTATACACATATTTACGCTCTTTCTACGCAGATCCAAGCCGTCCATTTGGTGTTAACAACATCGTTTTCCCAAGCGTTGGTATGCCACATGTTCTAGAGGAACTGCAGGGCATTCCCTCTCCTGTCTATGAAACACATGTTGTAGATGGTCAAGAGGTGAAGAAGGTCGTTGGTATTGAAACTGATGGTACGGGAGAGTTGAACGATGAAGAGTACGACAATGCTGTTCGTGACCTGGTCAACTTCCTAGAGTACTCAGGTGACCCTGTTAAACTTGAGCGTCATGCTCTAGGTTGGTGGGTAATGGGTTTCCTAGTTATCTTTACCATAGTAGTCGTACTACTGAAGAAAGAGTATTGGCGTGATGTGCACTAATTGTGCTACGATACCGTGCTAATTCCCAATTTTTAATCTTAACAATGGAGGCTTAGCCTCCATTGTTTTTATCGTTGTAAGTGTGCTGGAGGGCTCCATGGCTGTAGCTGCCAATAAACGTTCTGTGATGACTCTATTTTCAAGTGCATCTGATATGTATAGCCATCAGGTACGTATTGTTCTGGCTGAGAAAGGTGTAAGTGTTGAAGTAGAACTTGTAGATGAAGTGAATCTACCTGCTGAGCTTATCGAACTTAACCCGTACAAAACAGTACCAACTCTAGTTGATCGTGAGCTAGCGCTTTACGACTCTAAAATCATCATGGAATACTTGGATGAGCGTTTTCCTCACCCACCATTGATGCCTGTATACCCAGTAGCGCGTGGTAACAGCCGTCTGATGATTTACCGTATTGAGAGAAACTGGTACACATTAGCTGAGAAGGTTGTAAAAGGCTCGGCAGAAGAATCTGAGTCAGCTCGTAACAAACTGCGTAATGACCTGCTTACTCTTGCTCCTGTGTTCGCTGAGTATGAGTACTTCATGAGTGAAGAGTTCAGCTTGATTGACTGTTACCTAGCTCCTTTGCTATGGCGTCTACCACAACTTGGTATTGAACTGGTTGGCCCTGGTTCTAAAGAGCTTAAAGTTTACATGAATCGCGTATTTGAGCGTGATTCATTCCTTGCTTCATTGACTGAAGCTGAACGTGAAATGCGTCTATCTCGCTAATTAACGTTTGATGGATATTGCAAACATGACTCCACGCCGTCCGTACATGCTGCGCGCATTTTACGACTGGTTGGTGGATAATGATCTGACGCCGCACCTTGTTGTTGCGGCGACATTGCCAGGTGTTCGTGTGCCTGAGGAGTTTGTTCAAGATGGCCAAATCATCCTGAATATTGCACCAAGGGCCGTGGGTAACCTAGAGTTAGGCAATGAAGCGATTACTTTCAATGCCCGATTTGGTGGTCGCCCTCACTCTGTGATTGTGCCTCTTTATGCTGTACAAGCTATCTATGCTCGTGAAAACGGAGCTGGAACTATGTTTGAGCCTGAAGACGCCTACATGGGTGAAATTGAAGAAGAGGACATTCTAGTTGAAGAAGAGCAATCTTCTTTATCCGTCGCGTCTGAATCCGTTGAAAGCTCGGAAAGCAATGAAACTCACCCTGACGACGAGCCACCGAGACCTAAAGGTCGCCCTAGTCTACGTGTAGTTAAGTAGCAAAACGAATAATAAAAAAGCAGCGATAAATCGCTGCTTTTTTTGTATCTCGATGGCATCTATTCGTCTGCGTATTGGAACGCACGAATGACTTGTTTTACGCCTGAGGTGTTGCGGGCGATATCCGTTGCGAGATCAGCATGTTGTCGTGATACGTATCCGAGAAGGTAAACTTCTTTATCTTCAGTGATGACTTTAATCTTCACCCCATTGAGCTCTGAGTTGGCTAGTAGCGCAGACTTAACCTTGGTTGTGATCCAGCTGTCGTGGCTAATCTGACTTACAGAAAGAGGTTGCTTGATCTTGAGTTGGTTGTGGATCGTCTTGACGCCTTTGACTTTACGCGCTTGTTCTTCAAATTGATTACTTAGATCTTGAGTACTTGCCTGACCAAGGAGAATGACGGTGCCATTGTAAGAACTTGCCGTCACACGGGCATTACCTCTAAAAGGCGCTTTGTTGCCTAAACCGGTGATTTCGAACTCAATGTTGTTGTCGTTCCAGATTTCTTGTGTCGTACGAGGATCGATGACAAGGTTTGCAGTTGTCGCGGCACCAGCGACAAATAATCCAGCACAGCCAGCCAGATTCAGCGCCAGTGCAGCTATCAATAAGGTTTTGATTCGCTTCATAAGTTACTCTTCGTGAGCGGGAAACAATACTTGATCAATAAGGTCGCATAAGCAGTGCAGTGTCACCATATGCACTTCGTGAATTCTTGCTGTTCTGTGAGATGGAATACGAATTTCAACATCGTTTTCCCCCAACAACCCTGCCATTTCACCACCATCTTTGCCGGTTAGCGCAATGATGGTCATGTCTCTTGTTACAGCGGCTTCCATCGCCTTAATGATGTTCTTACTGTTACCACTGGTAGAAATCGCCAGCAAAATATCGCCCGTTTGACCGAAAGCGCGCACTTGCTTAGAGAAGATTTCTTCGTAGTGATAGTCATTAGCGACAGCGGTTAGGGTAGTGTTATCTGCGGTTAAAGCCATTGCAGGCAAGCTTGGTCGCTCTGTCTCGAAGCGGTTAAGCAAACAGGATACAAATTGTTGACCATTGGAAGAAGAGCCCCCATTGCCACAACATAAAATTTTGTTGCCATTTAATAAGCTGGCAACCATCGCTTGGGCTGCATGGGTGATCGCATCTGGTAGCGCCTCTGCTGCGGCAATTTGAATTTGAATACTTTCTGTAAAGCTGTCTTTAATGCTGTCTAGCATTGATTATCCTTGAGTTATTGCGTTCTTTATCCACTCGACTTGTTCGCCTTGTTGGTGAATAGCGACTAAATCAAAGCGGAAATCGGTTGAATAGACGGATAAGCCGTTGTTCAACAACCACATGTTCGCTGCTTTTATCAGTTTGTTTATTTTTGAGCGAGTGACTGTTTCGGCTGCGTGTCCGTAATGTTGACTCTTGCGGTAGCGTACCTCGACAAAAACCAGGGTCGAGCCATCGCGCATGATGAGATCAATCTCACCCCCCTTGGCAAGAAAGTTTCTCTCAATTAGAGAGAAGCCGCAACTGATAAGATACTTTTCTGCTACGGCTTCGTATTGTTGGCCTGTTGCGCGCTTACTGCGCAGAACCATATTCAGCCCAACTGATTTCGCGTTGAACGACGCATTTATCATCGATACTTAACACACCGATGTTGCCTTCGATTGTATAGCCAGGGACAACCTTCATCTGAGGGAGCTGATCTATCAGACGATAAGCATCCATTCCCATCGCTTGTAAGCGCTTTTTGGCATTCGAATTGTTGGGCCATAATTGGTCCATCTGCGCTTTAATTTTGCCATCTGGATGGATAAGGAGTGGAATGTCGCCATAGCTTACACCAGTGAGATCTTCATACTGCTCTTGACCACTATTACTGCGTGAGTTGGAGAATAGTTTCGGTGGTGTGGTATCGGGATTAATTGCGACTTCAATAAATGGCTTAATCAAGGTTAATTCTGCGCTATTGGCAAGAATATATACCGCATCAATATCACGGCGACTTCTCGGTTGAGTCTCAAGAGGAACACTGAGCAGCGCCTCCATTTGAGCGATATGTTGCTGGCTCTCTTGTAAGCCAAACACTTGATTGATATTGCGCTGTAGCTGACGTTTGTTGCCAAAACGATTTACGTCGACTTTGTTGTCACTGTACTTTGTCCATTCAGATTTAAATGCTGCAACTACGCGATCGCCTAAACGGCCTTGAGGAGCCAGTACCAATGGGAACTGGTAACCTTCTTCAAACAGATGTTTTGCCGCTTGTGCCACTTCTTGTTCTGGTGATAAAGCGAGGTAGCAGGTGTTGGTATTCGCTTCGATATCTTCAGGAATGTTCAGTGCAAGCATAGGTACTGATTTCGAAAAATTGTCATCTGCTCTCTGAAGTTTCTCGATGTTCTCTTTAATCAGTGGGCCAACCACAAAGTCGATATTTTTTTCGACCAGCTGCGCTTCAAACTCTTCAATTGATGTTGTGTTAGTGTCAACAACCGTCAGGGTCGCGTCTTTATCACGCTCTTTGTCATTCATCATCTCCAACAGAAAACCGTCGCGGATGAGCTTTGACTGCTTAGCAAACTTGCCAGTCAATGGTAGCAGTAACGCAGTATGTAAGGGTTTACTCACTTCGAGTTGCAATATCTCAGTAATGGCTTTAGGGGTGTACACTGCAGCCGGATGTGCAGGGTTAGCTTTTAGCCACTGCTCAAGCTCTGACTGAAGTTGAGGCAGTGAAGCTGCTAAGGTATTGCTGTAAGAGGCTAACTGTAGCCAACCCGCAAAAATAAGATTACTTTCACGGCCAGCTTGTAGTTTGACTTGTGATTTGGACAGCGCCAAGTTGTTCCAAACACTGTCGGCGAGTAATTGTTGCTCAGCCTGCGCAGAAAATTCGCTTTCTAAGCTCAGTTCGCGTGCGGCATTGAAGTAATCACTTTGTTTCAAGAATAACGAGCTACGCAGCTGGTGGTATTCTTTCCACTGAGCGTCGGCTATTTGCCATTCAGGGCGGAAGTTTAATTGCGCAAGCGCTTCATCGTATTGCTCTTGAGTCAGCAGCAAATCGGCACGGGCGAGTTGCCATTCAGCCTGTTGCATGTCTGACAATTGTTGACGAGACAAGCGCTTAATCAATAGCTCTGCTTGAGAGGCATCGTTCGCATCAATAGACGCTTTTAGCGCCATGATTAACCAGTCATTTTGTAAACTGCCTGTGCTGCTGTCTGCGCGCATCAAGTAGGTCTGAACAGCCTGGTTCGGGTCTAAGGTAATATCAACCGATTGAGGGGTTGATGGGCCTGAGCTACATGCGGTTAATGCAACGGCAAGGGCTACAGGAGTGATTAAGCGTGTTACACTGAGTCGCTTATGGTTTTTCATGGCCATGAGTTCTTAGTTAATTCCGTACTAAATTGTGTCTATATTAATCGTTGAAGTGATGGTAAACAAATGACAGATAACAAAACCTTACCAACTGAGGTCCCAACTCTCTATATTGTGCCGACTCCCATCGGCAATTTAGGCGATATCACTCAACGTGCAATCGATGTGTTATCAACGGTTGACCTAATTGCAGCTGAAGATACTCGTCATACTGGGAAACTCTTGTCTCACTTTAATATTCAAACCAAGACATTTGCTTTGCATGATCATAACGAACAGCAAAAAGCGCAAGTGTTGGTTGAGAAACTTATGGCGGGGCACTCAATTGCGTTGGTTTCTGATGCTGGTACACCACTAATTAGTGATCCAGGGTACCATTTGGTAACAAAATGTCGTCAAGCTGGGGTTAAAGTTGTTCCACTTCCTGGTGCGTGTGCCGTGATTACGGCGTTGAGCGCCTCTGGTTTGCCATCGGATCGCTTTAGTTTTGAAGGCTTTTTACCCGCAAAAAGCAAAGGTCGCAAAGATAAATTTCTCGAAATTGCAAAAGTTGAGCGGACTTGTATCTTTTACGAGTCACCGCATCGAATTTTAGATTCTCTTGACGATATGCTCGATATTTTTGGTCCTGAGCGTGAGGTTGTACTGGCGCGCGAGTTGACCAAGACGTTTGAAACGATTCAAGGGTTGCCACTTGGAGAGTTGATCGAGTGGGTAAAGGCCGATCCAAATCAACAGCGTGGAGAGATGGCTCTTCTTATTCATGGCTTTCGAGCAGAGGCCAGTGATGAGATAGCCGAAGAGGTCAAGCGCACTTTAGCCATTCTGACCAAAGAGTTGCCACTAAAGAAAGCGGCTGCGATGACGGCAGAAATCTATAATCTGAAAAAGAATGCTCTCTATAAGTGGGGATTAGAAAACCTAGGGTAATCTCCCATCTGTACTGCGAGATGATGGCGCATTTTGTCTATTCCTTAGTCACTTGACCTTTGGTTTACAGCAAATCTGTGATCTCGCTAGACACTGCTCCCCGAACTCTATACAATCCGCCCTCGGAGCTGACTGGGTAGTCGCTGCTTTGTTGATGTCCTTCGGGAGACTGACAAGGGGGAGGAAAGTCCGGGCTTCATAGAGCAAGGTGCCAGGTAACGCCTGGGGGGCGCAAGCCTACGACAAGTGCAGCAGAGAGAAGACCGCCGATGGCCCGTAAGGGAACAGGTAAGGCTGAAAGGGTGCGGTAAGAGCGCACCGGACGACTAGTAATAGTTCGTTGCAGGGTAAACTCCACCTGAAGCAAGACCAAATAGGCCTCCACATTGCGTTGCTCGCGTAAGGAGGCGGGTAGGTTGCTCGAGCCAGTGAGTGATTGCTGGCCTAGACGAATGGCTACCGCCGTGCAAGCGGAACAGAACCCGGCTTATGTGTCGGCTCCACCTATTCGAGACCCATCGTAACTTTGTTGTTATGATGGGTTTTTTGCTTTTAATTGACCTAATTAATTTTTCAACCATTAAACTTAGCGCAAAATCACGTGTTCTCACTCGCTAGTGGTGGCGATACGCCACTAAATCAGTACACTGGAGAATCTGAATTCGTCAATGCGACAGCCACATGAGATAACTATGACCGAAGCATTTAAACACATATCTGTACTCCTTCATGAATCCATTGATGGTTTAGCGATTAAGCCCGATGGTATCTATATTGATGGAACATTCGGTCGTGGCGGCCATAGTCGCACGATTTTGTCGAAGCTAGGTGAAAATGGTCGCCTTTACAGTATTGACCGAGATCCGCAAGCTATCGCTGAAGCCAATAAAATTGACGATCCACGCTTTACCATTATTCACGGTCCATTCTCTGGAATGGCAGACTATGCCAAAGATTATGATTTGGTGGGTAAAGTGGATGGCGTGTTACTGGATTTAGGTGTTTCTTCTCCTCAGCTTGATGATGCCGAACGTGGTTTTAGTTTCATGAAAGATGGCCCGCTAGACATGCGTATGGATCCGACATCCGGTATTCCAGTATCGCAGTGGCTACTAGAGGCTGATCTTGATGATATTACTTGGGTTATTCGAGAATTCGGTGAAGACAAGCATGCTCGCCGAATTGCGAAAGCGATTGTTGCGTACCGCGAAAATGAAGAAAACGAGCCTTTGACTCGTACAGGGCAGTTAGCCAAACTTATCTCTGAAGCGGCTCCGAAGAGTTTCAAAGAAAAGAAACACCCTGCGACACGAGCCTTTCAAGCCTTCCGTATTTATATCAACAGTGAGCTTGAAGAGATCGATACTGCATTGAAAGGTGCTGCAAGTATCCTAGCGCCAGAAGGCCGTTTGTCAGTTATCAGCTTCCACTCGTTAGAAGATCGAATGGTTAAACGCTTTATTCGTAAAGAGAGCAAGGGGCCTGAAGTGCCTCACGGTATCCCTCTAACGGAAGATCAAATCAAAGCGATGGGAAGTGCAAATCTGAAACCTGTGGGCAAAGCAATCAAACCTTCTAAGCAAGAAGTGGAAATGAATGCGCGCTCTCGTAGCTCTGTTTTACGTTTAGCGGAAAAGCTGTAACTTCCCATGAGCAATTCCCGCCCGAATCTCGCTAAAATTATTGCCCTTGATCTATTAACTGTAGGTCGAGCGCCACTAGTGCTGCTGGTGTTGATCTTTGCTAGTGCGATGGGAGTGGTGTTTACCACTCACCATACACGCCAAGCCATTACGGAAAAAGATCAGGCATTGATGGAACGTGAGCGGCTAGACAACGAGTGGCGTAACTTGCTGCTAGAAGAAACAGCACTGGCTGAACATAGCCGAGTTCAAGCTGTGGCTAAGCAAGATCTCGAAATGACCCGTCCCGATTCAGACAAAGAAGTCATTATTCAACTCCCATGAGTAAGAAAAAAGTCACCCCAGCTAAATCATCCAAACCTAGCCAGCCGAACACATTGATTCGCTGGCGTTTTAATCTCATCTTGAGTTGCGTTTTTCTTGCCTTCGCAGCTCTAGTCACGCGCATTGCTTACATTCAAATTATTGAGCCTGACAACCTTATCAAGCAAGGAGACCTGCGTTCGGTACGGGCGAAAACGCTTCACTCGGCCCGAGGTATCATCTCCGATCGCAATGGCGAACCTTTAGCGGTGAGTGTCCCTGTTGAAGCGGTTTGGGCTGATCCTGCGACGATTTTCAAAAAAGGTGGTCTTGACGATATAGATCGTTGGCATGCACTGGCGGATGTACTTGGGCTTAAACGCGATGAAATGATTGATAAAATCGAGCGAAACAAAAAACGCCGATTTATCTACTTACAGCGACAAGTTAGCCCTGCGATGGCACATTATATTCGTGAGCTTAAGCTGGCTGGCGTGGGTTTAAAGGCTGAATCACGTCGTTATTATCCCGCAGGTGAGGTGAGTGCTCATATCGTCGGGGTGACTGGTATCGATGGTCATGGCCTTGAAGGGGTTGAGCGTAGTTACGATAAATGGCTCACCGGAGAGGCGGGTAAGCGCATCATCCGTAAAGACCGCTACGGCCGCGTGGTTGAAAACATTTCATTAGAAGAGCGCGAAGAAGGTAAACCACTAGAGCTTACCATCGATCAACGGGTTCAAGCCATCGCGTATCGGGCGATTAAACAAGCGGTTGCGGATTACCGAGCTACGTCGGGCTCGGCTGTCGTGCTTGATGTAAAAACAGGTGCCGTCCTCGCGATGGTTAATGCCCCCTCCTATAACCCAAACAATCGCTCTGATCTGCAGTCTGCAAAAATGCGCAACCGCGTTATTACTGATGCGTTTGAACCTGGCTCCACCGTAAAACCATTTGTTGTTATGGCAGCTTTGGAAAACGGTGCTGCGGATGACGATACCATTATCGATACGGGTAATGGCATTATGCGAATTGGTGGCAGCCGAGTTCGCGATACATCAAAAGTGGGCAAAGCTGACTTAACCACTATATTGAAAAAATCGAGTAACATCGGTGTTGCGACGCTTGCATTAAGAATGCCGGTTGAAGCGCTACTGGGTATGTATAGCTCAGTTGGGTTCGGTGAGGTGTCAGGGTTAAACTTGATTGGTGAAACTCAGGGTATTTTCCCAAATCGCCGCCGTTGGTCAAAATTTGAAATAGCCACCTTAGCGTTTGGCTATGGTTTGACTATTACGCCTTTACAGTTGGCTCACGCATACGCAACTCTCGGTAACTATGGTAAATACCAACCTGTGCATATCATTGAAAATAATGAGCAGGACTTTTCGAAGCAAGTCATTGACCATGAAATCGCCCGTAAAGTCTTAGCGATGCTGGAAACGGTAACCCAGCCAGGTGGCTCGGCAACTAAAGCAGGCGTACCGGGATATCGCGTAGCGGCTAAAACGGGTACGGCGCGAAAAGCAATTGCGGGTGGGTATGGTGATGAGTACTTCGCGTATACCGCAGGGGTTGCGCCGGCAAGTGAGCCTAGAGTTGCTCTGGTTGTGGTCGTGAACGAGCCACAAGGGGATAACTACTACGGCGGCTCGGTGGCCGGCCCAGTTTTTTCAGAGATAATGAAAGGTACGCTGCAAATTCTTAATGTGGCGCCAGATGAAAACAGATTTAAAGATAAATAACAGAGACGCTATATGTCTAACACAATCACATTAGCGACATTACTTGCACCTTGGGTTGATTTAGCTGCCAATCCATTTGGCCGTTTGCCGGTATCTCAATTGGAACTTGATAGTCGTAAGGTCACGCCAGGAGCAACCTTTGTGGCCGTTCAAGGCCATGCTGTTGATGGCAGAAAGTTCATTGCTTCAGCAATCGATAAGGGGGCGGCCGCGGTTGTTGCTCAAGAGAGTAGCGAGCACCCTCATGGCTCGATTGAAGTGCAGGCGGGCATACCTGTTGTGTACATTGAGAGTCTTGATAGTCAGTTATCTGCGCTTGCAGAGCGTTTGTATCCGCTGCAATCGATGAAGCTGATCGGTGTGACAGGGACGAACGGTAAAACCACGATTACGCAGATCATCGCGCAATGGCTTGGATTAGTTGAGAAAAGAGCTGCGGTGTTAGGAACGGCGGGGAATGGCTTCTTAGATGCTCTACAGCCGGCGGTGAATACCACGGGCAGTGCGATTGAAATTCAACAAACATTAGCCGCGCTAGAGCAACAGAGCGCCGACTATACTGCGATGGAGATCTCTTCGCATGGTCTGGTGCAAGGGCGGGTAAAAACGCTGCCATTCGCTGTCTCTGTCTTTACTAACCTAAGTCGCGACCACCTCGACTATCACGGTACGATGGAAGAGTACGAGCAAGCCAAGCTAACTCTTTTCACTGAACATAAAACGGCACATGCGGTCATCAATGTGGATGATCCAGTTGGTGCACGTTGGGCATCGACGTTAGCAAATTCAGTTCAAGTCTCTCTAAAAACACTTGATGCGGATAATGCCATTTATGCCTCTCAAGTCGACTACTCTGAATCTGGTATTTCACTCTCTTTCTCTGGAATGTATGGGGATGGCAAACTTGACGTCCCATTGATTGGCGAGTTTAACGCAAACAATGTCCTGGTCGCGTTGGCTACTCTGCTTACTTTGGGAATTGATAAGCAACGTCTAGTCGAAACGGCCTCTCAGCTTACTCCTGTTATTGGCCGAATGGAGCTATTCCAAACACCTTCAAAGGCCAAAGTCGTTGTTGATTACGCTCATACGCCAGATGCGTTGGAAAAAGCCTTACTTGCACTTCGAGTTCATTGTAAAGGCAAGCTATGGGTAATCTTTGGTTGCGGTGGAGACCGTGATGTTGGAAAGAGACCGATGATGGCCGAAATTGGTGAACGCCTAGCTGATAAAGTCATTATTGCCGATGATAATCCACGCAGTGAAGACCCCGCTAGGATTGTTGAAGATATGCTAGCCGGTATGTCTCAGCCTGATTTAGCCAGCGTGGAGCATGACCGCTTTAACGCTTTGCAGTTCGCACTCAGTCAAAGCCAAGCTCAAGATATCATCCTGCTTGCTGGTAAAGGGCATGAGGATTATCAGGTATTAGCGAACGAAACGATCCACTACTCAGATCGTGAGTCGGCGCAGCAATTGTTGGAGCTTATTTAATGATTAACATGATGTTGTCTCAGTTGGCTGAATACTTGGATGGCCAGCTTATTGGTCAAGATGTCGCTATCGAACAAGTGTCGACGGATACTCGGACGATTGAACCGGGATCTTTGTTTGTGGCGTTGGTCGGTGAGCGGTTTGATGCGCATGACTTTGCCAGTAACGCTGTGGAAGCGGGAGCCAGTGCGCTACTAGTAAGCAAAGCACTAGATTGTTCAACGCCTCAGCTATTAGTCGATGATACCAAACTGGCGCTCGGAAAAATTGGTCAATTTGTTCATCAATTGTGCCAAACACCGACCGTAGCGATCACTGGTAGCTGCGGAAAAACTACGGTAAAAGAGATGGTTGCCAGCATTATGATGAATAAAGGTCAGGTGCTATTTACTGCGGGCAACTTTAACAATGATATCGGTGTTCCATTAACCTTGCTGCGTTCTACACCAGAAGATGACTTTGCTGTTATTGAGCTTGGGGCAAATCATATTGGTGAAATTGCGTACACCACTCAACTCGTCCAGCCTGATATCGCTATGGTAAATAATGTGGCTGCAGCACATTTAGAAGGCTTTGGTTCAATCGATGGTGTTAAACAGGCGAAAGGTGAAATCTATCAAGGCTTAAAACCAGGCTCAGTTGCAATTGTGAATCTCGATAGTCATGGCGGTGAATATTGGCAGCAGGTGCTGGCTGATAAGCGTGTAGTTCATTTCTCAGTTTCAGATGACAGTGCAGACTTTTTCGCTCGTAACATTACCATGAGCACCGCTGGTGAAGCGTCATTTGAGTTAGTATCGAGGCAAGGTACATTTAGTGTTGAGCTTGGCATTATTGGTCAGCACAACGTTGCCAATGCGCTTGCCGCCAGTGCACTTGCTTTTGAACTCGGAGCCACGATTGAAATGGTTCAGTCGGGGTTAAAGCACTTGGCTAAAGTAAAAGGTCGTGTGGAGTCAGTATCACTGACAGACAAGATAACTCTGATCGACGACAGTTATAATGCAAGCGTTCCCGCGATGAAAGCTGCCGCCGATTTGCTCAGCAGTTTTGGCGGAGTGCGTTGGCTTATTTTAGGTAATATGGCCGAGTTAGGTGATGAAAGCCTTGCACTTCACCGTCAAGTCGGGGAACATGCTGCCCCATTCAAATTTGAACACGTGCTGACTTTTGGTGCTGATGCAAAAGCGATTAGCGAGCAATGCCAAGGTAAGCACTTTGATACTCATGAAAGTATGATTGAGTTTATTAAGCAGCAGCTAGCTAATCACAATGGCGCACAAACTTTACTTGTGAAAGGTGCCAATAGTGCAGGAATGAGTAAAATTGCTGCTGCTTTAAAGGAGATGTATACATGATCATTTGGCTTGCCGAGCTGCTACAGCCATATTTTTCATTCTTCCGTTTATTCGAATACCTATCGTTTCGAGCGATTGTCAGCGTACTGACTGCATTAGGTATCTCGTTATGGATGGGGCCGAAGATGATTCGTCGTCTGCAAATGTTGCAGATTGGCCAAGTCGTTCGAAACGAAGGACCAGAGTCACACTTTAGTAAACGTGGTACGCCAACTATGGGCGGTATTATGATTTTGACTGCGATTGTGACGACAGTTTTGCTTTGGTCTGATCTCACCAACCCCTACGTTTGGGCGGTATTGACCGTGTTAATCGGCTATGGTGCTGTGGGTTTCGTTGATGATTACCGTAAAGTGGTTCGCAAAAACACCGACGGTCTTATCGCGCGTTGGAAATACTTTTGGCAATCAGCAATTGCACTGGTTGTCGCTTTCGCACTCTATGCGCATGGTAAAGACACTTCAGCGACGCAACTGGTTGTGCCTTTCTTTAAGGACATCATGCCGCAGCTTGGCTTAATGTACATTGTTCTTACGTATTTTGTGATTGTCGGAACCAGTAATGCGGTCAACCTAACCGATGGGCTTGATGGGTTAGCCATTATGCCAACGGTATTGGTTGCGGCTGGGTTTGCTGCCATCGCTTGGGCAACGGGCAATGTCAATTTTGCCGATTATCTTCATATTCCTTATGTTCCACATGCCTCTGAATTGGTCGTGGTATGTACCGCAATTGTTGGGGCTGGGTTAGGCTTCTTGTGGTTCAACACTTACCCTGCGCAAGTCTTTATGGGGGATGTTGGCTCGCTCGCATTAGGTGGTGCTCTGGGCACAATCGCGGTTCTCGTTCGTCAAGAATTTGTATTGGTGATCATGGGCGGTGTGTTTGTAATGGAAACCTTGTCTGTCATTCTGCAGGTTGGATCTTACAAGCTGCGTGGTCAACGTATCTTCCGTATGGCACCTATTCATCATCATTACGAGTTAAAAGGTTGGCCGGAGCCGCGGGTTATCGTGCGTTTTTGGATCATCTCAATCGTACTTGTTCTTGTTGGTCTAGCGACACTAAAAGTGCGTTAAGGATAATGAAGTTATGACCATGGATCGTTGGCAAAGTATTCATAGCGTCGTTGTAGTAGGGCTCGGTATTACCGGGCTCTCTGTCGTTAAATACCTAGCAAAATTACCTTATGATTTGACCATAAAAGTGATTGATACCCGTGATAATCCTCCCGGACAAGAGGCGTTGCCTTCGGGCGTCAAATTGCATAGCGGGAGCTGGAATCAAGCTTGGTTGTTCGAGGCTGATCTTGTAGTGGCTAATCCGGGGATTGCACTTGCGACACCAGAGATTCAAAAGACTCTAGAGGCTGGAGTTGCTGTTGTCGGTGATATTGAGTTGTTTGCATGGCAGGTCGATAAACCAGTGATCGCGATTACTGGCTCTAATGGCAAAAGTACCGTAACAGACCTTGCAGGCGTGGTCGCTAAGGCGGCAGGTTTACAAGTGGGGGTTG
The DNA here is from genome assembly GCF_000189275.1 of Vibrio sinaloensis DSM 21326. Lineage (GTDB taxonomy): Bacteria > Pseudomonadota > Gammaproteobacteria > Enterobacterales > Vibrionaceae > Vibrio > Vibrio sinaloensis. Next base: position 22,017 of record NZ_AEVT01000067.1, read on the forward strand.
GGGGTAATATTGGCGTGCCTGCCCTTGAGTTACTAGAGCAACCCGCAGACCTATATGTGTTAGAGCTTTCAAGTTTTCAATTGGAAACCACCTCTTCGTTAAACCTCAAAGCCGCAGCATTTCTTAACCTGTCTGAAGACCATATGGATCGTTATGACGGGATGGAGGGCTACCGACAAGCTAAGCTACGGATTTTTGAACACGCTGAATCGTGTATTGTTAATGCCCAAGATAAAGCGACATATCCAGAGCATTTCAAAGGTGAGCTGGTTGAGTTCAGTTTAACCGACAAGACTCAGTTTTCTGTTCAAGTTCAGCAAAATCGTGAGTACCTATGTCAAGATAACTTACCGATATTGGCGACAGATGAGCTCACCCTAGTGGGGCGACATAACGTGGCTAACGCTTTGGTTGTACTCGCATTACTTGATTGTGTGGGAATCGATGTCAGTCAAGGTTTGTCAGCCTTGAAGTCTTACAACGGTTTGACACATCGTTGCCAGATTGTTGCGGATAATCACGGAGTTAAATGGGTCAATGACTCAAAGGCGACCAATGTTGCGAGTACGCTAGCAGCATTATCCGGATTAACTCTGACAGGAAAATTGTATTTGCTTGTTGGCGGGGTCGGTAAAGGCGCAGATTTCTCCGAGCTTGCCCCAGTATTGGCCAAGTTGAATGTACAGTTGTGCTGCTTTGGAGAAGATGGCGCGCAGTTTATGGCGCTTCATCCAAGTGCAAAGCAATTCACTCATATGCAAGAAATCGTGGAGTGGGCTAAGCCGCAATTGACTACTGGAGACATGGTCCTGCTCTCTCCGGCATGCGCAAGCTTTGATCAGTTTAATAATTTTATGGCTCGTGGTGACGCCTTTACTCAACTAGCAAGGCGCTACGCCTAGTCTAGACAAGTTAAGTGACCTAGATAACCTAGAGATACGATGCAGATTAAGAATATTTTCGCCAGTATAAAAAGTTGGATTACCACCGCTTCCCCCGATGCACTGTATGATCGGCAATTAGTGTGGATCTCTCTCGGTTTGATGTTAACGGGGTTAGTGATGGTGACTTCGGCGTCGTTCCCTATCAGTTCGCGTCTCACGGACCAGCCTTTCCACTTTATGTTTCGCCATGCAATCTTTCTGTTCTTAGCGCTTGGCGTTGCGAGTGTGGTTATTCAAATTCCGCTCGAGAAGTGGCTTAGATTCAGTATGGCTCTATTGCTGGTCTCCGTTGGCTTACTGTTTGTGGTATTAGTCGCGGGTAAGTCGGTTAATGGTGCTTCGCGTTGGATTCCCTTAGGTTTATTCAACTTGCAGCCTGCTGAGGTGGCCAAGCTATCGTTGTTTATCTTTATGTCTGGTTATCTGGTCCGGAAAAGTGACGAAGTACGCTCCAGTTTCTTTGGCGGTTTTATTAAACCCATTATTGTTTTTGCTACGTTAGCAGTATTGCTGTTACTCCAACCGGACTTGGGGACTGTTGTGGTAATGTTGGTGACCTTGTTTGGCATGCTGTTCATTGCTGGCGCCAAGATCACTCAGTTCTTAGCATTGATGGTTGTCGGGCTGGCATCGGTTGCGGCACTGATTTACTTTGAACCTTATCGCTGGCGCCGTGTTACTTCGTTCGCTGATCCATGGGAAGACCCATTTGGTAGTGGCTATCAGTTAACCCAATCTTTAATGGCATTTGGTCGTGGTGAATGGTTTGGTCAAGGGTTAGGTAACTCGATACAAAAGTTGGAGTACCTTCCAGAAGCTCACACTGACTTTGTATTCGCGGTATTGGCAGAAGAGCTTGGGTTTGTTGGGGTTGTGCTAGCGCTTGTGCTTATCTTTAGCTTGGTGATTAAAGCGATCCTGATTGGCCGAAAAGCTTTTGAGCATGAGCAAGTATTTGGTGGTTACCTAGCGTTTGCTATCGGTATCTGGTTTGCGTTTCAAACGCTAATCAATGTCGGAGCCGCTGCTGGCATGGTACCGACTAAAGGTTTAACTCTGCCGCTAATCAGCTATGGTGGTTCGAGTCTTATCGTGATGTCTGTCGCGGTATCTATTTTATTGCGAATCGATCATGAGTGTCGATTAGTGGATGTTGATCAAACAGAGCAACAGTTAGAAACAGATGAAAAAGAATAAACGATTGATGGTGATGGCCGGTGGTACCGGTGGTCATGTATTCCCAGGTTTGGCGGTGGCAAAACAACTTCAATCTGAAGGGTGGGAAATTCGCTGGCTGGGTACGGCAGATCGTATGGAAGCTGACTTAGTTCCCAAACATGGTATTGAGATCGACTTTATCAAGGTAAAAGGTCTACGAGGTCAAGGTATTGGCCGTTTGGTTAAAGCACCATTTCAGATCATTAATGCCATCATGCAGGCGAGAGCGCACATGAAGCATTGGCAGCCGGATGCCGTCCTTGGTATGGGAGGCTACGTCAGTGGCCCTGGTGGTGTTGCTGCTTGGCTATTGGGTATTCCTGTTGTGCTGCACGAGCAAAATGCGGTGGCGGGTTTAACCAACCAGTGGTTATCAAAAATTGCTAAGAAGGTATTCCAAGCCTTCCCAGGTGCATTTCCGGCAGCACAAGTTGTGGGAAATCCCGTGCGGGAAGATGTCGTTGCAATCCCTAACCCAGAACAGAGGCTGTCAGGACGAAGTGGTGATATTCGAGTCTTAGTGATGGGGGGCAGTCAAGGTGCACAAATCCTGAATAAAACGTTGCCCGAAACCTTAGCTAAACTAGGAGACGGTTACCAAATTCGCCATCAAGCGGGTAAGAATAATCACGCCGCAGTTGCCAGCGCGTATCACCAACATGGTATCGAGCAGGCGCAAGTGGTCGAATTTATTGATGACGTGGCAGAAGCTTATCAGTGGGCTGATTTATTGGTCTGTCGATCTGGCGCGTTAACCGTATCTGAGGTATCGGCAGCGGGTGTCGGTTCTATTTTTGTTCCATTTATGCATAAAGATAGGCAGCAAGCCCTAAATGCCGATCACTTGGTTGACTGTGGCGCGGCGAAGATGATCGAGCAACCTGACCTGACTGCCGACAAATTAGCACAAGAGATTCAAACATTAGATCGCCAGACTTTACTCACTATGGCGACCAACGCTCGCAGCGCAGCTAAGTTAGACGCAGACAAAGTTGTCGCGCAAGCTATCACGCTACTGGCGAAGTAACGAGAAACATTCATGACAGTTCAACATACTCAAAATTTAGCTCAGATTAGAGCAATGGTGCCGGAAATGCGCCGCGTTAAATGCATTCACTTTATCGGTATTGGTGGTGCAGGGATGAGCGGTATTGCAGAAGTACTTCTCAATGAAGGCTATCAAATTTCAGGGTCAGACATCGCTGAAAATCCGGTGACAGAGCGGCTTACTCAAAAGGGTGCAACCGTCTATATCGGTCATGCGGAGCAAAATGTCGCCCAGGCGAGCGTTGTTGTCGTGTCTACTGCGATCAATGAAGAAAACCCAGAGATAGTTGCTGCTCGTGCTGCGCGTATTCCTGTGGTTCGTCGTGCTGAAATGCTGGCAGAGCTCATGCGTTTTCGCCACGGAATTGCTGTCGCAGGCACTCATGGTAAAACCACCACAACAGCGCTAGTCACGCAAATTTATTCCGAAGCTGGCTTAGATCCAACTTTTGTTAATGGTGGCTTAGTCAAAAGTGCTGGTACAAACGCTCGACTAGGCTCAAGCCGCATATTGATCGCTGAAGCGGATGAAAGCGATGCTTCTTTCTTGCATTTGCAGCCAATGGTTAGCATCGTGACTAACATCGAAGCGGATCATATGGACACCTATGGCGGTGACTTTGAGACCTTAAAACAGACTTTCATCGATTTCTTACACAATTTGCCGTTTTATGGTCAAGCTATTGTTTGTATTGACGATCCAGTTGTTCGAGAATTGGTACCTAAAATCAGCCGCCAGGTCATTACCTATGGTTTTGCTGAAGATGCGGATGTCCGTATCGACAATTATCGCCAAGAAGGCCAGCAAGGTAAGTTTACGGTTATTCGTCAAGGTAAAGCTGACCTAGACATTACCTTAAATATTCCGGGTCGACACAATGCTTTGAACGCGTCAGCAGCCATTGCTGTTGCCACAGAAGATGATATTGCCGACGAAGCCATCCTTAATGCAATGGCGGGAACTCAAGGTACTGGACGCCGCTTTGACCATCTAGGTGAGTTTGATACGGGCAATGGTGCGGTCATGTTAGTTGATGACTATGGTCACCACCCAACGGAAGTCGATGTGACGATTCAGGCAGCGCGCAATGGCTGGGAAGATAAGCGTTTGGTTATGATTTTCCAACCTCACCGCTACAGCCGAACACGTGATTTGTATGACGACTTTGCTAACGTGCTAGAACAAGTTGATGTGCTGATCTTGCTAGATGTTTACTCAGCGGGCGAAAAGCCCATTCCTGGTGCCGATGGTCGAGCGTTATGCCGCACCATCCGTGGACGCGGTAAACTCGACCCGATTTTCGTACCAGACAGCCAAGCCCTACCTGCTGTTTTAGCGAACGTTTTGCAAGACGGTGATCTGGTCTTAACTCAAGGGGCGGGTGACGTTGGTAAAGTGGCTAAACAGTTGGCTGCTTTTGAGCTTAATATCGATAAGATGCTTCAAGCTTAATAATAAAGTCAGGTTTTTGGGAATTTGACACACTTATTGCATTTTAAGTGGTGATTTCTCAATAACAGTGTTTGATACTTTTGATCTCACCAGTATAATCCGGAGGTTAAAGTAAGTGCTTTTGCCTCCTGTATACGAAATGGATGGGGAATAGAATAGCGAGCTAATGGCAAGGACTATGGACTTTGATTAAAAGTGCTTTTAATGAAGGCCCTCGTTTAACTTCTAATCCACTAGTTAGAAAGCACGCCGTAGGCGGTTGCTTCTTGCTGGTGGTCTTATTGTTAATAGGCTCTCTTCTCTACTCAACGATTTCCTGGATGTGGGACGACCAACGTCTTCCACTATCGAAAATCGTCCTTCAAGGAGATTTACACTACGTATCTGCCAATGATGTGCAAAAGGCGTTTGCTGGTTTAGAGCATGTCGGCACCTTTATGTCGCAAGACGTTTCGGTATTACAAGACGTAGCGGAGTCAATTCCTTGGGTATCACATGCCTCAATTCGTAAGCAATGGCCTGATACGGTCAAAGTGTTCTTAACAGAACACCAAGTTGAAGCGATTTGGAATGGCAATGCATTACTTAACAACTCTGGCCAAGTATTTAACGGTGATCTCGGACAGGTCGATGATGGGCGGGTTAAGCTCTATGGACCAGAAGGCTCCAGTATCGAGGTTTTGACTGTTTGGCGAGAGTGGGAGCCTAAGTTTGAGAACTTGCAACTATCTATTACTTCGTTAGTGTTGAACGATCGAAGGGCTTGGCAAGTGATTCTCGACAATGGTATTCGCTTGGAGCTTGGTAAAGAATCTCTCCAAGAACGAATCGAGCGTTTTTTTGCGTTGTATAAGAATTTAGGTGACGCCACCCAAAGGGTGAGTTACATAGACCTCAGGTATGATACGGGAGCATCCGTTGGATGGTTCCCTGAACAAGACTTAGAACAAGAGAATACAGATGACTAAGACCGCAGATGACAACATTATTGTTGGTCTTGATATAGGCACTGCAACCGTATCGGCTCTAGTCGGCGAAGTTTTGCCTGATGGTCAAATCAATATTATTGGTGCCGGTAGCAGTCCATCTCGAGGGATGGATAAAGGTGGAGTTAACGATCTTGAATCGGTGGTTAAATCGGTTCAAAGAGCGGTTGATCAAGCAGAGCTGATGGCAGAGTGCCAGATCAGCAATGTGTTCATCTCAATTTCTGGTCGTCATATCGCTAGCCGAATTGAAAAAGGCATGGGGACTATCTCTGATGAAGAGGTGTCTCAAGAAGATATGGATCGTGCTATCCATACGGCGAAGTCGATCAAAATTGGTGACGAACAGCGCATTTTGCATGTTATTCCGCAGGAATTTACCATTGATTACCAAGAAGGAATCAAAAATCCACTAGGTTTATCAGGAGTACGTATGGAAGTTAGCGTGCACCTGATCTCTTGTCACAATGACATGGCAAGAAACATTATCAAAGCGGTAGAGCGTTGTGGACTAAAAGTTGAGCACTTGGTTTACTCTGGTCTGGCGTCAAGTAATGCGGTAATCACTGAAGATGAACGAGAGCTGGGCGTCTGTGTTGTAGATATCGGCGCAGGCACTATGGATGTCTCTATTTGGACTGGTGGTGCGCTTCGCCACACAGAAGTGTTTTCCTATGCGGGAAATGCTGTGACCAGTGATATCGCATTCGCTTTTGGCACACCTGTGAGTGATGCTGAAGAAATTAAGGTGAAATATGGCTGTGCTCTTAGCGAGCTGGTCAGCAAGGACGATACGGTTAACGTCCCTAGTGTCGGTGGGCGACCATCAAGAAGCTTGCAAAGACAAACATTGTCTGAGGTGATTGAGCCTCGTTATACTGAGCTTATGGGGTTGGTTAACCAAACTATCGATAACGTTCAAGAGAAGCTACGTGATGAGGGTATTAAGCATCATTTGGCGGCGGGTGTCGTTTTGACTGGCGGCGCTGCGCAAATTGAAGGATTGGTAGAGTGTGCGGAACGAGTATTCCGCAACCAAGTTAGAGTTGGCAAGCCTTTAGAGGTTAGCGGTCTAACGGATTACGTTAAAGAGCCGTATCATTCTACGGCAGTTGGTTTACTTCATTATGCTCGTGATAGTCAAATTAACGAAGAAACTGAATACAGCGAACCTACTCGCTCTTCAGTAACGGGGTTATTTGATCGCTTGCGTAATTGGATACAAAAAGAGTTTTAACCTGAGCAGCAGGAAAAACGGAGATAACACATGTTTGAACCGATGATGGAAATGTCTGACGACGCGGTAATTAAAGTCGTTGGGGTTGGTGGCGGTGGCGGTAATGCCGTTGAACACATGGTACGTGAGTCCATCGAAGGTGTTGAGTTTATTAGTATTAATACTGATGCTCAGGCGCTTCGTAAAACCAGTGTGAGTAGCGTTATTCAGATTGGTGGCGATATGACCAAAGGGCTTGGTGCGGGTGCAAACCCACAAGTAGGTCGTGACGCAGCTCTCGAAGATCGCGATAGAATTAAAGAAGAGCTCGATGGTGCCGATATGGTATTTATCGCAGCTGGTATGGGTGGCGGTACTGGTACTGGTGCAGCTCCTGTTATTGCTGAAGTGGCAAAAGAGCTCGGTATTCTTACTGTTGCTGTTGTAACTAAGCCATTCAGCTTTGAAGGTAAAAAGCGACTTGCTTTTGCTGAGCAGGGTATTGAAGAGCTTTCTAAGCACGTGGATTCATTAATTACGATTCCAAATGAAAAGCTTCTAAAAGTACTTGGCCGTGGCATTACATTGCTGGAAGCCTTTGCTAGCGCGAATGATGTACTGAAAAACGCAGTCCAAGGTATCGCTGAACTGATTACTCGTCCGGGTATGATCAACGTCGACTTTGCCGATGTTCGTACAGTGATGTCGGAAATGGGGCACGCAATGATGGGTAGCGGTGTAGCTAAAGGCGAAGACCGTGCCGAAGAAGCGGCAGAGATGGCAATTTCTAGCCCATTGCTAGAAGATATCGACCTTGCTGGAGCCCGTGGTGTTCTTGTTAACATCACTGCTGGTTTAGATATGCGTCTAGACGAGTTTGAAACTGTAGGTAATACAGTGAAAGCTTTCGCTTCTGACAATGCAACCGTTGTTATTGGTACATCACTAGACCCTGATATGGCGGATGAAATCCGAGTAACAGTGGTTGCAACTGGTATTGGTAACGAAAGAAAACCTGATATCACGCTAGTTGCTGGCGGTAAGGCGAAAGTAGCTCCAGTTGCTCAGCCACAAACTCAACCACAAGCGGCACCTGCTCCTCAAGCAAGCGTCAATAAAGTGGAAGAAAAACCGGCACCAACTTTGCAAGAAAAACCACAGCCAGCTCAGCAACCGGCAAGCGCGCCGACAAGTTCAGCGTCAGGTCAGAGTGCTGTACCTAAAGCTGATAAAGAAAGTGGTTACCTAGATATCCCGGCTTTCTTACGTCGCCAAGCTGACTAATCAATCACCACATAATTTGACAGTGTTCAAAATTGTGGTAGGATACGCGGTCAATATCGCTTATTGACCGTGATTTGTGGCATTTTACTGAGGCTAAGTAGATGATCAGACAACGTACTCTGAAAGAAATAGTGAAAACAACTGGTGTGGGTCTCCACTCTGGTCGTAAAGTTACACTTACTCTTCGCCCAGCAGCTGCAAACACAGGGGTGATATACCGCCGTACTGATGTAAATCCTCCGGTTGACTTTCCAGCTGATGCTTCTTCAGTACGCGATACCATGCTGTGTACAGCGTTGGTAAACGATGAAGGCATTCGAATCTCAACCGTCGAGCACCTAAACGCTGCTTTGGCAGGCATGGGAATCGACAATATTGTTGTAGAAGTGGACGCGCCAGAAATTCCAATCATGGATGGAAGTGCGAGTCCGTTTGTATTCTTACTACAACAAGCTGGAATCGAAGAGCAAAATGCGTTGAAGCGTTTCATTCGCATTAAAAAGCCTGTCCGCTTTGAAGATGGCGATAAATGGGCTGAGTTCGTTCCTTTCAACGGATTCCGCATGGATTTTGAAATTGAATTCAACCATCCTGCGATTGACGCTGATGAGCAACACTTGTTGTTCGACTTCTCTTCGAAAGGTTTTGTCAAAGAGATTTCTCGCGCACGTACCTTTGGATTCATGCGTGATATTGAGTATTTGCAGTCACAAAACCTAGTGTTAGGTGGGAGCTTTGACAATGCGATCGTTCTAGATGAGTACCGCATCTTGAACGAAGAAGGTTTGCGTTTTGAGAACGAGTTTGTGACCCATAAAGTATTAGATGCAATTGGTGACCTTTACATGTGTGGTCATCCAATTATCGGTGAATTCCGTGCATTTAAGTCAGGTCATGGCCTTAACAATCAACTACTAAGAAAAGTACTTGCTGACCAAGAAGCTTGGGAGTGGGTGACTTTCGAAGAAGACGCGACATCACCAGTTGCTTTTGCAGAGCCAAATATGGTTTTGGCGTAACAAGACCAATGAATTTAAAAAGCCAGACAGTTGTCTGGCTTTTTTTGTTTCTAAACCAACCTGTTTGGTTTTACTTTTTTTGGGCTAGTTTAGCTAAACTTTCCAAGCGTGCTTTGACTTTGGGAGAGGCACCACTTGCTATCATCTCCAAATATTGTGCTGCCGTTTCAGATATAGGCTCTCGTGGTTTACTTTGGGTTTCAGGCTCTTGCTTGTGTTGCGCTCGGTACAGTTCTGGGTTTATTTGAATCGTCACCGCCATTAGACGCGCGAAACCTTTTGAACGCAATTGGTTTAAGATCGTTAACCTTTCATAGTCGATCTTCATTTTGATCGCGGCACTGGCCACTTCAATGATCAACTGTCCATCGCGAATGTTGGCTACCCGACAATGATCTTGGGTGCCTCGAGGTAAGATCGATTTTAATTCTTGGTTGATCGTCATGATCTCCTTCGCATGCTGTTGCAATTGCGAAAGTCTCGATTCGGCTAAAATCTCGTCGCCAAGTGTTGGTCGGTGGTCTCTCATCGTGAGTCTCAAATCTAATAGACACCATTATTTTAGTGAATGCTCAGAGCGGAAGATAGCCCAAACCGATGCATTTGTGCGAAATTGGCGCGCAAACTTCCATCATATAACGAGAAAAAATAAAGAGCGCTTCAAACAAATCGCCATGTTATTGGTTGTTAGGGGTAAAATTTCATACACTATGCGCCACTTATAGTGACAAAAGCCTTGAAATCTATAGTTCTCATCACAATATCTGAGGAAAGTGATTTATCTCAGTATTCTTAGTTCAAAACTGTTAGAGACTGAAGGCATTAAAAGTAGATCGGGCCCGATCTGAATAAAGAGAGATTCATAGCAAATGATAACTAAGCTACTGACTAAGGTAATTGGCAGTCGCAATGACCGAACACTGCGCCGCCTGAGAAAAATTGTAAAAGAGATTAATAACTACGAACCGACCTTTGAAGCTCTTTCTGATGAAGAGCTTAAAGCAAAAACAGTCGAGTTCCGTCAGCGCTTAGAACAAGGTGAAAACCTAGATAAGATACTACCGGAAGCATTTGCAACGGTACGTGAAGCATCTAAACGTGTTTACGGCATGCGTCATTTCGACGTGCAGTTAATCGGTGGTATGGTGCTGAACTCAGGCCAAATTGCGGAAATGCGTACCGGTGAAGGTAAAACGCTTACTGCAACTCTACCAGCATACCTAAATGCGCTAAAAGGCGCTGTGCACGTGGTGACCGTCAATGACTACTTGGCTAAGCGTGATGCAGAGACTAACCGCTCTTTGTTTGAGTTCCTCGGCATGACGGTTGGTGTGAACGTGCCAAATATGCCACCGCAAGAGAAAAAAGAAGCCTACCAAGCTGACATCTTGTACGGTACAAACAATGAGTTTGGCTTTGACTATCTGCGTGACAATATGGCCTTCCGTGCGGAAGATCGTGTTCAACGCGAACGTTTCTTCGCTATTGTCGATGAAGTGGACTCAATCCTAATCGATGAAGCGCGCACACCGCTGATTATTTCTGGCCCTGCAGAAGACAGCTCAGATCTATATACTCGCATTAATACTCTAATTCCTCATCTGCAAAAGCAAGATCAAGAAGATTCAGAAGAGTATCGTGGTGATGGTCACTACACTGTTGATGAGAAATCTAAGCAAGTTCACTTGACGGAAACCGGTCAGGAGTTTGTAGAAGAGCTAATGATCAAGAATGGTTTGATGGAAGAGGGGGACACGCTTTACTCTCCAGCAAACATCAGCCTATTGCATCACGTAAATGCGGCACTACGCGCCCATGTTCTATTTGAAAAGAACGTTGATTATATCGTCAATGAAGATGGCGAAGTGGTTATCGTTGACGAACATACGGGCCGTACAATGCCTGGACGTCGTTGGTCTGAAGGTCTTCATCAAGCAGTAGAAGCGAAAGAAGGCGTTAAGATCCAGAACGAAAACCAAACGCTGGCATCGATTACTTTCCAGAACTACTTCCGCTTGTACGAAAAACTGTCAGGTATGACAGGTACAGCAGATACTGAAGCGTTTGAATTCCAATCTATTTACGGTCTAGAAACTGTTGTAATTCCTACCAACAAGCCAATGATCCGTAATGATATGCCGGATGTGGTATACCGAACTGAAACTGAGAAGTTCAACGCAATCATTGAAGATATCAAAGAGCGCGTTGAGAAAGGTCAGCCATCCCTAGTGGGTACGGTTTCTATCGAAAAATCAGAGTTGCTTTCTAATGCGCTGAAGAAAGCGAAAATTAAGCACAACGTACTTAACGCTAAATTCCACGAACGTGAAGCGGAGATTGTTGCAGAAGCGGGTACGCCTGGAGCAGTTACTATCGCAACGAACATGGCAGGTCGTGGTACCGATATTGTACTGGGCGGTAGCTGGCAGGCTAAGGTTGAAGCGATTGAAAGTCCAACCCAAGAACAAATTGATGCGATTAAAGCTGAGTGGAAAGTGGTTCACGACAAAGTGCTTGAAGCGGGTGGTTTGCATATTATAGGTACGGAGCGCCACGAATCTCGTCGTATCGATAACCAATTACGTGGTCGTTCTGGGCGCCAAGGTGATGCGGGTTCATCACGTTTCTACTTATCAATGGAAGATTCACTGTTACGCATCTTCACTTCTGATCGTATGGCAAGTTTGATTCAAAGCGGTATGGAAGAAGGCGAAGCGATTGAGTCTAAGATGTTGTCTCGCTCTATCGAGAAAGCTCAGCGTAAGGTTGAGGGTCGTAACTTTGATATCCGTAAACAATTGCTTGAATACGATGATGTCGCGAATGATCAACGTAAGGTCGTCTACGAACTGCGTGATGAGCTGATGAGCGTTGACGATATCAGTGAAATGATTGATCACAACCGTCAAGACGTACTGACTGCGGTGATCGACGAGTACATCCCACCACAATCTTTAGAAGATATGTGGGATATCGAAGGGCTACAAGATCGTCTTAAGAATGACTTTGATTTGGATGCACCGATCAAACAATGGCTAGAAGAGGATGATAAGCTTTACGAAGAGGCACTTCGCGAGAAGATCATCGACACGGCTATTGTAGTGTACAAGCAAAAAGAAGAAGTGGTTGGTGCGCAAGTGCTGCGTAACTTCGAGAAATCTGTCATGCTACAAACACTCGACACCTTGTGGAAAGAGCATTTGGCAGCAATGGATCACCTTCGTCAAGGCATTCATCTACGTGGCTATGCACAGAAGAACCCGAAACAAGAGTACAAACGTGAGTCGTTTGAACTGTTCGAAGGCTTACTGGATGCTTTGAAGTCTGACGTGATTACTATCTTGTCTAAAGTGCGAGTTCAACAGCAAGAAGAAGTTGAGCGCATGGAAGCTCAGCGCCGTGCTCAAGCTGAAGAAGCTGCTCGTCTTGCTCAAGCTCAGCATGCTTCAGCCGAAAACCAGCTAGCCGATGGTGACGAGAGTGCTGAAGGTCACCAGCCTATGGTTCGTGAAGAACGCAAAGTAGGTCGTAACGAGCCGTGTCCATGTGGTAGCGGTAAGAAATACAAGCAGTGTCACGGTAAAATTAACTGATGATTGATTGATCGTGAATGATAAAGAGTCGCTTAGGCGGCTCTTTTTGTATCTAATGGTTTTAAATCTAAACTGTCAGCTCCGACGTAGGGCTTGGCGAAGTAAAGTAAGTAGGAAGTTTGATGAAAAGAATTCACATAGTTGCGGCGATAATCTTCAATCAGAACAAATCTGAAGTATTCATTACTAAACGTCCCGATGACAAACACAAAGGTGGTTTTTGGGAGTTTCCCGGTGGAAAAGTGGAACAAGGAGAAAGTATTGAACAGGCGATGATTCGAGAGCTTGAAGAGGAGGTAGGTATTACCACCACTGAGCAAACGCTGTTTGAACATCTCGAGTTTGATTATCCTGATAAGTCACTAAAGTTCGATTTTATGACCGTAACTCAATTTGTCGGCCAGCCATTTGGTAAAGAAGGGCAACAGGGTGAATGGGTACCTGTCAATGAACTCACTAATTTTGCGTTTCCAGAAGCGAACCTACCGATTTTGCAGCGGGTAGTAAAAGAGTTTTCCTAAACCCACTAAAGCAGCTCTAGCCAGAGGTGTGGAATGCTGTTAGTTTTATTGGATTGGTTAAAAAACGATTATTCGAAACGGAGAAGTGCAATGGTACGTATTGCAGTTGCAGGAGCAGCAGGCCGAATGGGCCGCAACCTAGTTAAGGCAAGTTACTTAAATCAACAAGCACAAGTTGGCGCTGGGTCTGAACGACCTGAGTCCTCATTGATAGGGGTTGATGTGGGTGAGCTTTGCGGCGAAGGTAAGTTCGATGTTGTTCTAACTGACGACCTAACAAAAGAAATTAACAACTTTGATGTCATTATTGACTTTACTGCCCCAGCTAGCACGCTCGCTAATCTTGAGCTGTGTCGTCATCATGGTAAGAGTATTGTTATTGGCACGACTGGGTTTACCGATCAAGAGCGAGAGCTTATTGATACAGTTGCTAAAGAAGTTCCGGTGGTTATGGCACCCAATTACTCCGTTGGTGTAAACCTTGTTTTCAAGCTTCTTGAAAAAGCAGCGAAAGTGATGGGAGATTACTGTGATGTCGAGATAGTAGAAGCTCACCACCGTCATAAAGTCGATGCGCCGTCTGGCACGGCGATAGGTATGGGTGAGGCTATTGCAGGGGCTATGGGTAATAAGCTTAATGACGTTGCAGTTTACGCGCGCGAAGGTATTACAGGGGAACGTACGAAAGACGAGATTGGTTTTGCTACAATTCGTGCCGGAGATATCATCGGTGAACACACTGCTATGTTTGCGGACATTGGTGAGCGGGTTGAGGTAACCCATAAAGCAACCGATAGGATGACATTTGCAAATGGTGCAGTTAAAGCTGCGGTTTGGCTTAAAGAGAAGCCTGCGGGTTTCTATACCATGACAGATGTACTTGGACTCAATGAGCTATAAGTAAATAATTATGCGCTGGGCTTGCCCGGCGCTTTTTGTTTTTGGTTATTTCTTAATTTGATTTAAACAAATCGGAGTATGGTAAAAAAGTAACTTTAAAGTGTTATTTATAAAGCTTTTAGCGTGTTTTCTTGTTGAGCTTCTAGAAATATTAGGTTTATTTTTTGTGCGTAACGTTTGCGCTATCTTTGTTAACAAAACTGTGATCTCGAATTTCTTTTAGATCGCTCGTTTCATAAAATTTTCAACTCGATCGCTGATTAGGCTTATTAAACTTGTTTTTTTGGGCCTCTAAAACCATTTTTATAGTTAACCGCTTTAAAAGTTAGATTTATTTTAAAGACTGTGTTGACACATTCCGCATCCCTCATTAGAATACCGCCAATTTGTCTAAATAACCTAAGAACGCTTTTTTATTGCGTGAAGGAAGGCAGATTTGCAGTTTAATTTATTATTTATGCATTTTTATTCTGGAGGTTGTCTTGAGTAAATCAGCACTGTTAGTCCTAGAAGATGGGACAGTGTTCCACGGTGTTTCCATTGGAGCAGATGGTTCGTCCGTTGGTGAAGTTGTTTTTAATACCTCGATGACGGGGTACCAAGAAATCCTCACTGATCCTTCCTATTCTCAACAGATCGTCACCCTTACTTATCCCCACATTGGCAATACCGGTACTAATACCGAAGACGAAGAATCCTCTTCAATCCACGCACAAGGCCTTGTGATTCGCGATCTCCCTCTTGTCGCTTCTAACTTCCGTAGTGAACAATCCCTTTCTGATTACCTAAAGTCGCAAAACATCGTTGGCATTGCCGATATTGATACGCGCAAATTAACGCGTATTCTGCGCGAAAAAGGTGCACAAAATGGTTGTATCGTTGCAGGTAACAGCCTAGACGAAACTTTAGCTCTCGCTAAAGCGAAAGAATTCCCTGGCCTGAAAGGTATGGACCTTGCGAAAGAAGTTACTACAAAAGAAGCGTATCAATGGAAACAAGGCTCGTGGACGCTCGAGGGTGGACTTCCTGAAGCGCAAGACGACAGCGAATTGCCATATCACGTTGTTGCCTACGACTTCGGTGCAAAAAGAAACATCCTGCGTATGCTTGTTGACCGCGGTTGCCGCTTAACGGTTGTTCCGGCCGAAACAAGCGCGGAAGAAGTGTTGGCGCTTAACCCAGACGGCGTTTTCCTATCAAACGGCCCTGGTGACCCAGAACCATGTACTTACGCAATTGAAGCGACAAAAGTATTCCTAGAGAAAGGTCTACCTATTTTCGGTATCTGTTTAGGTCACCAAATCCTGGCACTGGCATCTGGCGCACAAACAGTGAAGATGAAGTTTGGTCACCACGGAGCTAACCACCCGGTTAAAGACCTAGACCGTAACGTTGTTATGATTACTTCTCAGAACCACGGTTTTGCTGCTGATGAAGCAACGCTACCTGAGAACCTACGTGCAACTCACGTATCGCTATTTGATGGCTCTCTACAAGGTATCCACCGCACAGATAAGCCAGCATTTAGCTTCCAAGGTCACCCAGAAGCGAGCCCAGGTCCACATGATGCGGCACCGCTATTTGACCACTTTATCGAACTAATCAAACAACACAGCGCTTAATTCGGAGTAGTAGAGAATGCCAAAACGTACTGACTTAAAAAGTATTCTAATTCTAGGTGCCGGCCCGATTGTTATCGGTCAGGCATGTGAGTTTGACTACTCTGGTGCTCAAGCATGTAAAGCACTGCGTGAAGAGGGTTACCGAGTTATCCTTGTGAACTCGAACCCAGCAACCATCATGACTGACCCAGACATGGCGGATGCAACGTACATCGAACCAATTCAGTGGGAAGTCGTTCGTAAGATCATTGAGAAAGAGCGTCCAGATGCAGTACTACCAACTATGGGTGGGCAGACGGCGCTTAACTGTGCGCTAGACCTTGAGAAGCACGGCGTACTTGAGGAGTTCGGCGTAGAGATGATTGGTGCGACGGCTGACGCTATCGATAAAGCCGAAGACCGTTCTCGCTTTGATAAAGCGATGAAATCTATCGGCCTTGAGTGTCCTCGTGCTGATACAGCGAAGAGCATGGAAGAAGCTTACAAAGTGCTCGATATGGTTGGCTTCCCATGTATCATCCGTCCATCTTTCACTATGGGTGGTACTGGTGGCGGTATCGCTTATAACAAAGAAGAGTTCGAAGAGATCTGTCGCCGTGGTCTGGACCTGTCGCCAACTAACGAGCTTCTAATCGATGAGTCTCTAATCGGTTGGAAAGAGTACGAGATGGAAGTGGTTCGTGACAAAGCGGACAACTGTATCATCGTATGTTCTATCGAAAACTTCGACCCAATGGGCATCCATACGGGTGACTCAATCACCGTCGCTCCAGCTCAAACGCTAACAGACAAAGAGTACCAGTTGATGCGTAACGCATCTCTAGCGGTACTGCGTGAGATTGGTGTGGAAACTGGTGGTTCTAACGTACAGTTTGGTATCAACCCGAAAGATGGCCGTATGGTTATCATCGAGATGAACCCACGTGTATCTCGCTCTTCTGCTCTAGCATCGAAAGCGACTGGTTTCCCAATCGCTAAGATTGCAGCGAAACTGGCGGTTGGCTTCACACTTGATGAGCTACAAAACGACATTACAGGTGGTGCGACACCAGCATCATTCGAACCAACTATCGACTACGTAGTAACTAAGATCCCTCGCTTCAACTTTGAGAAGTTTGCCGGTGCTAACGACCGTCTAACAACACAGATGAAGTCAGTTGGTGAGGTTATGGCGATTGGTCGTAACCAACAAGAGTCTCTACAAAAAGCGCTTCGCGGCCTAGAAGTTGGTGTGAATGGCTTTGACGAGATGGTGGACCTAGATGCACCTGATGCACTAACAAAGATTCGTCATGAGCTGAAAGAAGCGGGTGCAGAGCGTATCTGGTACATTGCAGATGCATTCCGTGCTGGCATGTCAGTCGATGGCGTCTTCAACCTAACGGCAATCGATCGTTGGTTCCTAGTTCAAATTGAAGAGCTGGTTAACCTAGAAAACCAAGTGAAAGCGGGTGGTTTTGCAGGTCTGACCCAAGACGTACTACGCAAGATGAAGCGTAAAGGTTTCTCTGATGCTCGCCTATCTACCATTCTTGGTGTAGCAGAAAGCGAAATCCGTCGCCTGCGTGACACTTACGACATCCACCCTGTTTACAAGCGTGTGGATACGTGTGCGGCTGAGTTCTCTTCTGATACCGCTTACATGTACTCATCTTACGATGAAGAGTGTGAAGCGCAGCCGACAGATAAAGACAAGATCATGGTTCTTGGCGGCGGTCCAAACCGTATCGGTCAGGGTATTGAATTTGATTACTGTTGTGTACACGCTTCACTTGCACTGCGTGAAGATGGTTACGAAACTATCATGGTTAACTGTAACCCTGAGACAGTGTCAACCGACTACGACACATCAGACCGTCTCTACTTCGAACCTGTCACTCTTGAAGACGTTCTTTCAATTGTCCGTGTTGAGAAGCCAAAAGGCGTTATCGTTCAGTACGGTGGTCAGACGCCGCTGAAACTGGCTCGCGCACTTGAAGCGGCAGGTGTACCAATCATCGGTACCAGCCCTGATGCGATTGACCGTGCAGAAGACCGTGAGCGCTTCCAAGCTGCTGTTGACCGCTTAGGTCTTCTACAGCCAGAAAACGCGACAGTCACGACAATCGACCAAGCGGTTGAGAAATCACGTGAAATCGGCTTCCCGCTGGTTGTACGTCCTTCTTACGTACTCGGTGGTCGCGCAATGGAAATCGTATACGATGAGCAAGACCTACGCCGCTACTTCAACGAAGCCGTGAGTGTATCGAACGAATCCCCCGTTCTTCTAGACCGTTTCCTTGACGATGCAACTGAAGTCGATATCGATGCTATCTGTGACGGCGAACGAGTTGTTATCGGCGGTATCATGGAGCACATTGAGCAAGCGGGTGTTCACTCAGGTGACTCTGCATGTTCATTACCTGCTTACACGCTAAGTCAGGAAATCCAAGACAAGATGCGTGAGCAAGTAGAGAAACTGGCGTTCGAATTGGGTGTTCGTGGTTTGATGAATACGCAGTTTGCGGTAAAAGATAACGAAGTTTACTTAATAGAAGTGAACCCTCGTGCTGCACGTACTGTACCATTCGTATCTAAAGCGACTGGCGCACCACTGGCAAAAATCGCTGCACGTGTCATGGCGGGTCAATCTCTGGAGTCTCAGGGCTTTACTAAAGAAATCATCCCACCTTACTACTCAGTGAAAGAGGTGGTATTACCGTTCAACAAGTTCCCTGGTGTTGACCCACTATTGGGCCCAGAAATGCGCTCGACTGGTGAGGTTATGGGTGTCGGTGCAACCTTCGCAGAAGCTTACGCGAAAGCGGAATTAGGTTGTGGCGCTGTTTATCCTGAGGGTGGTCGTGCACTTCTGTCTGTTCGTGAAGGCGATAAGCAGCGAGTAGTAGACCTAGCTTCTAAGCTAACTAAGCTTGGATACCAACTGGATGCAACGCACGGTACGGCGGTAATCTTAGGTGAAGCGGGTATCAACCCACGCCTAGTTAACAAAGTACATGAAGGCCGCCCACATATTCTTGACCGTATCAAGAACAACGAGTACACCTACATCGTAAACACGGCTGCTGGTCGTCAAGCGATTGAGGATTCAAAAGTACTACGTCGTGGCGCTCTTGCTGAGAAAGTAAACTACACCACCACGCTCAATGCAGCGTTTGCAGTATGTATGGCACATACGGCTGATGCGAAAACCTCTGTGACATCAGTTCAAGAGCTGCATGCAAAGGTTAAAGCTAACCAAGCATAATAATCAATAAGCTCATTTAAGAGCTTATATGACAACCTCATTGCCCACTCTTTCGAGTGGGCTTTTTTTGTTTTTATCGATGAAAAATAGGAATGAATTTCAGTCTAACCTTTCTCTAAGAGAATTGTTAACTTGATGGTATTTTGAGTGGCAGATGTTGATAACCAATTGATTGAGAATGGAACTAACACTCGAAATACTGACCATACTTTTTGTTGTTGCCACGGCGGCTGGGTTTATTGATGCCATGGCTGGGGGCGGTGGCCTATTAACTTTACCAGCTTTGTTAGCGGTGGGCGTTCCCCCCACACAGGCTCTTGCGACAAACAAGCTTCAGAGTTCGTTTGGTAGCTTTTCCGCCAGCTGGTATTTTGTCCGTAACGGCATCGTTAACATAAAAGAGATGCGTCTCGCTATCGCGTGCACTTTTATCGGTTCAGCGATTGGTGCAGAAGCCGTACAGTTCATTGATGCGGGAATACTCACCAGTTTAATTCCTGTCTTACTTGTGGCGATTTCCCTCTACTTTCTTTTGATGCCAAAGGCGAAAGAGCATAGTGGTAATGCTAAATTATCAGAAGCGATGTTTGCCTTGTCAGTCGGTGGTGGTGTTGGTTTCTATGACGGTTTTTTTGGCCCTGGAACAGGCTCTATTTTCACAGTTTGTTTTGTCGCTTTAGGTCACTTTTCTCTTGTCGATGCAACCGCTAGGACCAAAGTTCTCAACTTCACTTCGAATATTGCAGCGCTGCTATTCTTTATTTTTGCGGGCTTGCCTATTTGGGAGCTTGGGCTGGTCATGGCTGTCGGTGGGTTTATTGGTGCTCGAGTTGGCGCTAAAGTTGTGATCAGCAAAGGTCAAAAGTGGATCCGGCCTTTGGTCATCATTATGTCGATGTTAATGGCAGCTAAGCTTTTATGGCAAGAGCACTCTGAGTGGTTGCTCTCCTTTATCGTTTAAGGAGCTAGGGGGCTTCCTTTAACCCCAGCGCTGAAGATGCGACAGTTGAAACAACATTATCGACTAAGGTTTTTATTCGTTGATTCTTATAGGAAGAGGATCGCAGGCATACATGCAATGGACGATACAGCGGCTGTAACTGATCGAAGTGATGGCAATGTTGCGGGGCAATTTTTAGTGTTTGGATCACCGAAAGCGGTACCAGAGCGGGTGCTATACCAGAGAGAGCAAGTTGAGCAGCTGCTGCGTAGGAGTCCATCTCCATGACAGGGGCCATGTCTAGACTTTTGAGAATCTTCAATTGATACGTATTGGCACTATTGGCAAGGTCGTTGGTAATGATGGTGCTAGGCAGTTGATGGAGCGGGCTATCCGAAACGATAAAGAAGGGTTCATCGAGAAGGTGAAATGATTTAAGCCCATGTTGTGGTGGCAGCAAGCCTGCGCAAATACCTAGGTGTGCTTTACCTGACTGGACATGCTCAACGATTCTCGGTGTATGGTTAGTAGTGATACTTATGTAAGGATCGGATTTAAAGTGGTCGCCAAGTACGCTAGCAAGGTAACTCGCAACCAAAGTTTCCGAGCAGTCGATGATGATTTGGCTTTTTTCTTCCATGGATTGTTGCTCATAGATACGCCCTCTAAGCTCATAAAATGTTGGACCAATACTTTCTATGAGGTTGATGGCATCTTGCGTGAGCTGAACATTTCTACCATCAGGTACGATAAGCTTTTTACCCAGTTTTTTTTCTAGATTGGCAATACGTTTGCTGACCGCTGATTGGCTAATGTAGAGTTGGCTCCCTGTACGACTCATTGTCTTTGCTTTGCTGAGTGTCAACAGTGTCTCGATACCTTCTAACAACATTGGGTCGTATCCATGAAAATGTGGGCAGGCAGATACTGTAACCAATAAAAAAGCGGCGCTCAATGAGCGCCGCTTTTGCAGTCGTTAAACTGAGAATTATAGAGACTCAGTAAAAGTACGAGCGATTACATCACGTTGCTGCTCTGGAGTTAGCGAGTTAAAGCGCACAGCGTAACCAGAAACGCGGATAGTAAGCTGAGGGTAATTCTCAGGGTGCGCTACTGCATCTTCTAGTGTTTCGCGCTTAAGAACGTTAACGTTTAGGTGTTGACCACCTTCGATACGTGGTGCAGTTTCAATGGCTACTTCGCGGCTTTCGTAATCACCTAGATCGTTGATCGCTACAACTTGGTCTGCTTCAAAGCCAGCATTAGCAGCAACACAGCGAGCTTCGTTCTTCTCGCTGTCTAATAGCCAGATTGAGTTTAGTAGATCGTCGTTTGCAGCTTTAGTAATTTGAATACCTTGGATCATCACTATCTCCTAGTCCACTTCAGTGGTTTTATTGGTGTTAACTTTCGAATTTTATTGAGCTACGTATTATATAGCGAATATCCCTTATGATAATATTGATTTAAGTCAAAAAACAACTAAAAACACCATTTTTCTAAAGGTTATTTTCTTGTTCTAAATCAATAAAACCTTTGAAAACAAAGTATTTACAATTTATTTGATAATATAAAAAATATTTAATAACTTATTTTGTTGTAATTTTACTACAAAATAAGTTTAAAGTTTGACCTGAGTCCGCTATTTGACCGCATATAGTGGTCCATACTGAAAGTACAGAGTGATTAAATGACAAGACCAAATACTCAACCAAGCAACAAGTTTATCGGCGCTCATGTTTCTGCTGCTGGCGGAGTGGATCAGGCTCCATTAAGAGCTCATGACATCGGCGCTAACGCTTTTGCTCTGTTTACCAAAAACCAACGTCAATGGGTTGCCAAACCCTTAGAAGAAAAAACCATTAGGGCGTTTAAGGAGAATTGTAAAAAGTTAGGCTTCTCCAGCGAGCAGATCCTCCCTCACGATTCTTATTTAATAAACTTAGGTGCACCAGAAGAAGAAAAGCTGGAGAAGTCTCGCGCAGCGTTTATAGATGAAATGAAGCGTTGCGATCAACTTGGGCTTACCTTACTCAATTTTCATCCTGGGAGTCATTTAAAGAAAATTTCGCAGCAAGAGTGTTTAGCCCGAATCGCAGAGTCGATCAATATTGCCCATCAATCGGTTCCTAATGTTATTGCCGTGATTGAGAACACAGCAGGACAGGGAACGAACCTTGGTTGGCGATTTGAACATCTGGCCGAGATTATCGAGCAGGTAGAGGATAAGTTTCGCGTCGGTGTTTGCATCGATACTTGCCATACTTTTGCCGCAGGCTATGACTTGAGCAGCTTTGATGCCTGTGATGCGACATTTGCCGAATTTGATCGTATTGTCGGAATGCAATATTTAAGGGCAATGCACATTAATGACTCAAAAATTGCCTTAGGCGGCAAGGTGGATAGGCATCACTCTTTAGGCCAAGGCGAGATCGGATGGGATTGCTTTGAATACATAGCTAAAGATGCTCGATTTGACTCTATCCCCTTGATTCTAGAAACGATTGATCCTGATATTTGGCCTGAAGAAATTGAAAAGTTGAGACAATTTAGTCATCAATTGATTGCTTAATTGAGGCGAGCAAGAAAATTGGCATCAATTTTTCATAGTTAATAAGGTGTTTAACTTGTGAGGATGCCATTATGACTTTTTCATCTGTACATGTCGCGGTGCGAACTGTTCGTTTACCCGCCCCCAATCGACATATTACTGGTCAAGGCCACTACCGTACACCACAGAAACAGTAGCGCCGTATACAGGCTTTGAAACTCTGCTTTGTTCCTTCTACGATTTTTGCGACAATTTGTATCGCTATCATAGAGAGAAGGAACAGAGTATGAGTCAGTCATTGACCTGGCATGATGTGATCGGTGTTGAAAAGCAGCAAGCTTACTTTCAACAAACCCTTGAGTTTGTGGAAGCGGAGCGAGCGTCAGGCAAGGTCATTTTCCCTCCAGCCAAAGATGTCTTTAATGCCTTTAGAGCGACCGAATTTAACGATGTCAAAGTCGTTATTATTGGCCAAGACCCATACCACGGTCCCAATCAAGCGCATGGTCTGTGTTTTTCTGTATTACCAGGCGTGAAAACGCCTCCTTCATTAGCCAATATGTACAAGGAACTGGCTCAAGATATTGAAGGCTTTCAAATTCCGTCCCACGGATACCTACAAAGCTGGGCTGAGCAAGGAGTGTTGTTACTGAACACGGTTTTGACTGTGGAACAAGGCAAAGCACATTCTCACGCTAAATCTGGCTGGGAAACTTTTACAGATAAAGTGATAGAGGCGGTGAATCAACACCAATCTGGTGTGGTGTTTTTGCTTTGGGGCGCACATGCACAGAAAAAAGGTCGCTTTATTGATCGTGATAAGCACCATGTGTTGGCTGGGCCACATCCTTCACCGTTATCCGCTCATCGCGGTTTTTTTGGTTGTCGCCATTTCTCTCAAGCAAATCAAATTCTGGCTGAGCAAGGAGAGTCTCCGATTGACTGGCATTTGCCGCTTGAGGTTTAGTCAACAAGTTGTCTAAAATTCGAACAACTTCAAAGCGTCATAGTGTTATCTCCTATACACTTATAAAAAGTAGGTGTTAAGGAGAGCGCTATGATGATTGAACGAATCAGACGAGAGCACGGCTATATGGTGCGACTGCTGGCTGTGTTAAAAAGGAAAATATCCCAGCTTGAGCATGAACAGGCGATTAATTACTCTTTGCTACATGAGATAGTGGCCTATTTAGCGGAACACTCAGAACGAGTTCACCACCCCAAGGAAGATATCCTGTATCAATATTACCTCGACAAGTTTGGTCATTTAGAAGCGATCGAGAATCTCGAACTAGAGCACAAACAGTTGTCGCAAAAAACACATGCCTTTTTAGCTACGGTTGAAATGATTCTTCAAGACGCGGTGGTTCCCCAAGATATATTTCTAGATCAACTGCGTGAGTTTGTGGTTAGCCAGAAACAGCATTTAGAGATGGAAGAACATTCGGTTTTGCCGATTATCGTGCGAAATTTTACCGTCAAAGATTGGCAAGCCGTTGAAGATATGTGGAGCGTCAATGAGGATGATCCCGTGTTTGGCGACACGATTGCCGAGCAATACCAGCAACTCGCTCAGCGTGTGAGACAAAACGAGTCTGAAGCGCTCTAAACAGTGTTAGGGCTGCACGCATTAAAAAAGAGGCGTAACGCCTCTTTTATCAATATTCTAAATCAGCGAGATCTTCAAAACCAATATCCATCTCTTTAAGCTCGCGTTGTAGACGTTGTCTATCCTTAATGGCCTCAATCTCTCGCCACTTACGCTTGACGGGTTTCGAGCGTGTTGTGCGGCCTTTTGGCGTGTTCATTTCCATAATTTCTTCAAAGTTTAAGCCATCCATAAGCTACCTCTTATCTAATTATTACTCTTTGAAGGGGCATTTATTAAATACCATTCTGTACGAAGCGTATCTTTGATTCGTTTCTCATTTGTTACGATTTAATTAAGTTTTTCCTTAAATTGTCCTAGAGAGTCACAAATTTTTGCTTATCTGATGATGGAAATTTATCCAAACGAGTTAACGAAAACGATTAAATTCTCATATTATGATTGTTAACTGGGTGTTTAGAAATGCAGCAGTTTGACTGCTTATGCAATAAGTTGTGTCAGGTGTCTGAATGCAACGAAATGTAAGGAAAGTTCTATAAGTGAGTTTTTTCGCCGAGACCTTGGTGGGTAAGGCGTGTGCGATATTTATTGGTATGCTGTTTTTTATGGGGTGAGTCATCCGTCATTGTTGTTAATAATTTATGTTAATGTTCTATTTTTGTGTCATTTTTCCCTTTATTTGTGTTAACTAATGGTGATTTTATAGTGAAAAATAACATTAAAATGAATTGGTTTGCATATTGATTTTTACTATTCTTCACTGCATTATCCGCCCGTCAAAAATTACGCTGATACGTAAAATGGAAGCATGAGGCGAGATTTACAGGTCTAAACTGCAAAGAACAACAATAGCAACACTAAGCAATCTTGACACTTAGTTGGGCAGTTAGATGGATGGCTTGGACGCAGAGATCAGCGATATCTCACTATGAGGATCTTATGACAGACTTAATTAACTTAATGAATGACCTACTATGGGGTTCTATTCTTGTTTATCTTTTGGTAGGTGTTGGAATTTACTTTACAGTCCGTTTGGGCTTCATTCAGTTCCGTCACTTCGGCCACATGTTCTCAGTATTGAAGAACAGCCGTAAAGCAGACAAAGCTGGTATCTCTTCTTTTCAAGCGCTTTGTACCAGTCTTGCTGCACGTGTCGGTACCGGTAATATGGCTGGTGTCGCGGTTGCCCTGACTGCTGGTGGCCCAGGTGCGATTTTCTGGATGTGGTTGATCGCCATGTTAGGTATGGCAACATCATTTGCAGAAAGTACTCTGGCTCAGCTATACAAAACCAAAGATGATGATGGTAATTATCGCGGCGGCCCGGCCTACTACATGGAGAAAGGTCTGGGTATGCGTTGGATGGGGGTACTGTTCTCTGTATTCCTGATCATTGCGTTTGGTCTTGTATTTAATGCTGTACAAGCTAACTCTATCGCCAACGCGATGCACAATGCCTTTGGTTGGGAAGATACTTATGTAGGTGCTTTTGTGGTCCTACTGTCATCGGTTGTGATTTTCGGCGGTATCAAGCGCATCGCTCGCGTAGCAGAGTTGATCGTGCCGATCATGGCGCTTGCATACCTGTTACTAGCAATGTTTGTGATGGTAACGAACCTTGAGAAACTTCCAGCGGTATTCTCGTTAATCATCAAGAGCGCGTTCGGTCTGCAAGAAGCCGCTGCGGGTGGTCTTGGCTACGCGATTGCTCAGGCTATGATCAACGGTATCAAGCGCGGTTTGTTCTCGAACGAAGCGGGTATGGGTTCTGCGCCAAACGCTGCTGCGTCAGCAACCCCATATCCGCCACACCCAGCCTCTCAAGGTTATGTACAGATGCTTGGTGTGTTCATGGACACTATCGTTATCTGTTCAGCAACAGTGGCGATTATTTTGATGTCAGGTGAGTATGTACCTCACGGTGAAGTGACGGGTATCGAGTTAACTCAGACAGCTCTGAGTTCTCAAGTCGGCGATTGGGGCGGCATTTTTGTTGCGGTTGCAATTTTCTTCTTTGCATTTACTTCTATCATTGCCAACTACTCGTACGCGGAAACCAACTTAATTTTCCTAGAGCACAACCATAAAGCGGGCCTAGGTATTTTCCGAGTGATTGTGTTAGGCATGGTTATGTTCGGTGCTGTGGCTTCACTGCCAGTGGTATGGGCACTTGCTGATGTATCAATGGGCCTTATGGCCATTGTTAACTTAGTGGCGATCATCCTACTTTCGGGCATCGTGATTAAGCTGGCAAAAGACTACAATCGCCAATTGAGCGAAGGTAAAGTCCCTACATTTGATTCAAATGATTTCCCTGAGCTGAAATCTCAGCTTGAAGAGGGGATCTGGGATCAAAACAAGAAAGATTAATCGCCCGCTATAAGCTTTGCCTATTAAAGCGATTATTAAAGCCATGCAGACAATGCATGGCTTTTTTTGTACTCTAATCCCAATAAAACAAAAATATGGATAGAGTAAAGTTATGTTAATCGTCGTATCTCCTGCGAAAACGTTAGATTATGAATCGCCGCTAGCGACTGAAAAGTTTAGTCAACCTGAGCTGGTTGAGTATTCAAAGCAACTGATTGAGGTCTGCCGCAAACTGACGCCTGCAGACGTGGCCAGTTTGATGAAGGTGAGTGATAAGATCGCCGATCTCAATGTTGGACGTTTTCAAGAGTGGAGTGAAACGTTTACCGCCGACAATTCTCGCCAAGCGATCTTAGCCTTTAAGGGCGATGTTTACACAGGGCTTGATGCTCAAACATTGTCTGAAGACGATTTTGACTATGCGCAATCTCATCTTCGTATGCTTTCGGGCTTATATGGTTTGCTCAAGCCACTCGACCTAATGCAGCCATATCGCCTAGAAATGGGCACTAAGCTTGCCAACGATAAAGGGACGAACCTATATCAGTTTTGGGGAAATGTTATTACAGATAAGCTCAATCAGGCGATCAGCGAACAAGGCGATAATGTGCTTATTAACCTCGCATCGAATGAATACTTCAAAGCGGTCAAACCAAAAGCGTTGGATGCTCAAGTGATCACGCCTATTTTTAAAGATTGTAAGAATGGCCAATATAAAGTGATCAGTTTTTACGCCAAGAAAGCACGCGGTATGATGGCACGCTATATTATAGAGAATCGTATTTCGAGTGTGGCCGATTTGACTCAGTTTGATACGGCGGGCTACTACTTTGTCGAAGATGAATCGACACCAACCGAGTTAGTGTTCAAACGCGAAGAGCAGTAATAGTTAGGAGTAGGGGATGATTGACTGGTTTAAGCGTTTACTGGCTAAGTATGATGCTTGGTGTCTGTCTATGGGGCTTACCGCAGAAAATAAACGCAGTTGTGTCCCTTACCGCAGCGATCCCCACTCTGAAACACAAAGCAATAAAAAGGCGCATAAGTAATGCGCCTTTTTGACACTCATTGCCATTTGGATTTTGCTCCCTTTGCTGATGATATCGATAGTCATGTCGCTTTGGCTCATCGCAATAAGGTTGAACGCATAATTGTTCCTTCTATCGGGCCGAGTAACTGGCAGCATGTCGCTGACTTAGTCATGAAGTTTCCCTCGATTTATTACGCGCTAGGATTTCATCCTTACTTTCTTGAACCGGGTAGCTCTCAAGGCTTTAAACAGTTAGAGAAGTTGCTCGAGCAAAGGAGCGATAAGTGCGTCGCAATAGGTGAATGTGGCTTGGATGCAATAGTGTCTGTTGATAGTGCTCTGCAGGAGCAACTGTTTGTTCAGCAGCTACAAGTTGCAACAAACTGTCAACTTCCTCTTATTTTACACAGTCGGAAAACTCACAATCGATTGTTGCAATTAATTAAGCAAAACCGCTTTGTTTTTGGTGGTGTTTTGCACGGCTTTTCAGGCAGCTACCAGCAGGCGATGCAGTTTATTGAGCTCGGCTTCTATATTGGTGTCGGTGGTGTGATCAGTTATCCAAGGGCGAATAAAACCAGACAAGCTGTGGCGCAGCTGCCACTTGATAAGCTAGTGTTAGAAACGGATGCGCCCGACATGCCACTATATGGCTACCAAGGCAAGGCCAATCATCCAAAGATGATAGGTCAAATAGTGTCCTGCCTCGCAGAGCTAAAAGGAATGTCCGAGCAAACGATTGCTGAAAACGTTTGGAAAAATAGCAATTCGGCGTTCGGTATTTGTGAATAAATTCTAAATAAATTGTTCTTTTAGTGATTACTCGGAAGCTGAATGGTGATCTTGTTCACGTAAATGAGTGAACGCATGATGAATCTTATTAGAAACTGTGAGGACGGCATTACTTTATCAATGGACGGATGAGTATAATTGCCTCCGCTTTTGAGCTCCATTTTGTAACACGCCAACAAATAACATATAAGGAAGTCATAAACTATGAGCCTGTTTATGAGCCTAGTCGGTATGGCAGTATTGCTAGGAATTGCATTACTACTGTCTGATAACCGCAAAGCTATCAATCTAAGAACTGTGGGTGGCGCATTTGCTATCCAATTCATCATCGGTGGTTTCGTTCTTTACGTACCATGGGGTCGTGATCTTCTAGCTGGTTTCTCAGCTGGTGTACAAAACGTGATCGACTACGGTAAAGACGGTACTGGTTTCCTATTCGGCAGCCTAGTTAACTTCTCAGTTGACGGTATCGGTTTCATCTTTGCTTTCCAAGTACTACCAACGCTAATCTTCTTCTCTGCGCTAATTTCTGTACTTTACTACATCGGTGTGATGCAGTGGGTTATCAAGATTCTTGGTGGCGGTCTACAAAAAGCACTAGGTACTTCACGTGCCGAGTCAATGTCTGCAGCAGCTAACATTTTCGTAGGTCAAACAGAAGCACCACTAGTGGTTCGTCCGTTTGTACCTAAAATGACTCAATCTGAGCTATTTGCAGTAATGTGTGGTGGTCTTGCGTCTGTTGCTGGTGGTGTACTAGCCGGTTACGCATCTATGGGTGTACCTCTAGAGTACCTTGTAGCAGCATCATTCATGGCAGCACCAGGTGGTCTGCTGTTCGCTAAAATCATCAAACCAGAAGTTGATACTCCAGATGAAAGTCTAGGTAGCGATATCGATGGTGGTGACGACAAGCCAGCTAACGTTATCGACGCTGCGGCAGGTGGTGCATCAGTTGGTCTACAACTTGCGCTAAACGTTGGTGCAATGCTACTAGCATTCATCGGTCTAATCGCTCTTATCAACGGTATCCTAGGTGGCGTTGGCGGTTGGTTCGGTATGGAAAACCTAACTCTAGAACTTCTTCTAGGTTGGTTGTTCGCACCTCTAGCATTCCTAATCGGTGTTCCATGGGCTGAAGCAACATTTGCTGGTTCATTCATCGGTCAGAAACTGGTTGTTAACGAATTCGTTGCTTACCTAAACTTCGTACCTTACGTTGGTGATGCAGCACAAGTTGTTCCAGCAACTGGTCAAGTAATGTCTGAGAAGACTCAAGCAATCATCGCATTCGCTCTATGTGGTTTCGCAAACCTTTCTTCTATCGCGATTCTACTAGGTGGTCTAGGTGGTCTAGCTCCAAACCGTCGTCACGACATCGCTCGTATGGGTGTTAAAGCGGTTTGTGCTGGTACGCTATCTAACCTAATGGCGGCGACAATCGCTGGCTTCTTCCTATCTTTCTAATTGATTAAGCGAAAGATTATATAGACGCCGTTTTACAAAGCCCCGTAGCAAGTTTCTTGCTGCGGGGCTTTTTGTTTTTCTGTACTCAACTGGACGTGACTACAGTTTCAAGGACACCCTGAGTAATGAGCTCAAAAGCATTGTGTGTTCGGTTGGATAAGGTTTGCCTTTGGATGAGATTGAGCAAACGTTAACCAACGACTTTTTTGAGATACAAACCGTTTGCGCTCTATGAGCCACTACAGTTTTGCGACAAATATCTATAATGTATATATCTATAGAAAGTAGGTTATGACTTATGAATGAAGTTATCCTCGCGACCCTAGCTGGGTTTGTTGTCGGAATCCTGTTTTCAGCCATTAAGTTGCCCATCCCCGCTCCACCTGTCTTATCGGGTGTGATGGGGATAGTTGGTGTCTACTTAGGTGGCGTAGCTTATCAATGGATTATTGAAAAGTTTTTTAGCTAGCGTTGATTGATACAAGGAGTATGATGAGCGCTAGTCGTAGCGAGAGCTGCGTATACGTTAGACACATCGATCGCAGATTGTTGTGCCATAGACCAAACTGGTACTGTGCGGTGACAAGGATAGCAATTGGCATATTAATTCGCTGTATATGCCGAGTCTTCAAGGAACCAAGTCCGTTCATAAATGACTGAAGACCTGATCAATCGATCAGGCCAGTAAAATTTTTGAATATTGATCGGAGATAGAAATGAGCGATTTAAAAGCAGCAGCACTACGTGCACTTAAACTAATGGACCTAACTACGCTAAATGACGATGACACTGATGCGAAAGTTATTTCTCTATGTCATGACGCAAAATCAGCAGTAGGTAACACGGCTGCAATTTGTATTTACCCTCGCTTTATTCCTATTGCTAAGAAGACACTTCGTGAGCAAGGTACACCAGAAGTTCGCATTGCGACTGTAACTAACTTCCCACACGGTAACGATGATATCGATATCGCTGTTGCGGAAACAAAAGCCGCTATTGCATACGGTGCAGATGAAGTAGACGTAGTATTCCCATACCGCGCTCTAATGGCTGGTAACGAAGAAGTTGGTTTCGAGCTAGTTAAGCAATGTAAAGAAGCATGTGGCGATATCCTTCTAAAAGTCATCATCGAAACTGGTGAACTAAAAGAAGAAGCGTTAATCAAGAAAGCTTCTGAAATCTCAATCAAAGCAGGTGCAGATTTCATTAAAACTTCAACGGGTAAAGTGCCAGTAAACGCAACACCAGAATACGCTCGCATGATGCTAGAAGTGATTCGTGATATGGACGTTGCTGAAACTGTTGGTTTCAAACCAGCAGGTGGCGTACGTACTGCGGAAGATGCACAAGCTTACTTAGCAATGGCAGACGAAATTCTAGGTGATAACTGGGTTGATGCTCGTCACTACCGTTTCGGTGCGTCAAGCCTGCTAACTAACCTACTTAATACATTAGAAGTGACAGACGAGACTGCTGACCCAGCAGCTTACTAATTTTTTCGTTCGAGAATTAATAAAAATAAAGTCTGTTTGGTGGAGTAGTGCTTCGCTACTCCACATTACCTCTTTACCTTACAACCATCGCTAACTTTAGCGTGGGAGGAACTAATGTATCTACCTCAAGAAATCATTCGTAAAAAACGCGACGGCGAAGTATTAACTGCCGACGAAATTAACTTTTTCATCCAAGGTGTGGCGAAAAACACAGTATCTGAAGGCCAGATTGCTGCGTTTGCGATGGCTATTTTCTTCAACGAGATGACCATGCCAGAACGCATTGCACTGACGTGTGCAATGCGCGATTCAGGTATGGTGATCGACTGGAGTCACAAAGAGTTTGGCGGCCCAATCGTTGATAAGCACTCAACGGGCGGTGTTGGTGACGTCACTTCACTTATGCTTGGCCCTATGGTGGCAGCATGTGGTGGCTTCGTTCCTATGATCTCTGGTCGCGGTCTTGGTCATACTGGTGGCACACTAGACAAACTTGAGTCAATTCCGGGTTACAACATTACCCCAAATAATGAAGTGTTTGGTGATGTGACAAAAGATGCGGGCGTGGCGATCATCGGTCAGACAGGCGATCTTGCTCCTGCAGATAAGCGTGTGTATGCGACTCGCGATATTACCGCAACAGTAGATAACATCTCACTGATCACTGCATCGATTCTGTCCAAGAAACTGGCTGCGGGTCTTGAGTCACTGGTTATGGACGTAAAAGTCGGTTCAGGCGCATTCATGCCAACTTACGAAGCATCAGAAGAACTAGCAAAATCTATCGTTGCAGTAGCAAATGGTGCCGGTACTAAGACAACCGCGATTCTTACCGATATGAACCAAGTGCTGGCTTCATCTGCGGGTAACGCAGTAGAAGTTCGCGAAGCCGTTCAGTTCCTAACTGGTGAATACCGTAACCCTCGTCTTCTTGAAGTTACGATGGCTTCATGTGCGGAAATGTTGGTTCTTGGCAAGCTCGCTGAGAACACTGAAGATGCACGCGCTAAACTTATGGAAGTGCTGGATAACGGTAAAGCGGCAGAGTGCTTCGGTAAAATGGTAGCTGGTTTAGGCGGCCCGGTAGATTTTGTTGAAAACTATGACAACTACCTAGAAAAAGCCGACATCATTAAACCTGTTTTTGCAGACCAATCGGGTGTTGTATCAGCAATGGATACCCGCGCAATTGGTATGGCTGTGGTCTCTATGGGTGGTGGCCGTCGCGTAGCAACTGATGAAATCGACTACGCTGTAGGTTTCGATGGCTTTATTCGTTTGGGTGAAGAAGCGTCCAGCGATAAACCGTTAGCGGTTATCCATGCTCGTAGTGAAGAGCAATGGCAAGAAGCGGCAGATGCCCTTAAGAAAGCGATTACGATTGGTGGTGAGTACACACCAACGCCTGAGGTATATCGTCAAATCCGCGCAGAAGACGTTTAATTTAAATTACACAGGCCTGCTTGCATCACAATAATATTAAGTTGAGTGGGCCTAAGGAAAGAGCAATGAAAAGAGCATTTATTTTAGTCTTAGACTCCTTTGGTATTGGCGCAACAGCGGATGCTAAAGATTTTGGAGATGTCGGTTCTGACACGCTAGGTCATATTGCCGAGCAGTGTGATAAAGGTCTTGCAGACAACGCAGAGCGCAGTGGCCAACTTAAGCTGCCAAACCTATCTAAACTAGGTTTAGCGATGGCTCATAAAGAGTCGACTGGCAGCTTCGCACCGGGACTTGACGTAGACGCAGAAATCATCGGTGCTTACGGCCATGCTGCTGAGCTATCTTCTGGTAAAGATACGCCATCTGGTCACTGGGAAATTGCCGGTGTACCTGTGTTGTTCGATTGGGGCTACTTCACGGATAAAGAGAACAGCTTCCCGAAAGAGCTGACTGACCGAATCCTTGAGCGCGCAGGCCTTGATGGTTTCCTAGGTAACTGCCATGCATCGGGCACTCAGGTTCTTGATGACTTGGGTGAAGAGCACATGAAGACTGGCCAACCAATCTTCTATACGTCAGCAGACTCTGTATTCCAGATCGCTTGTCACGAAGAGACATTTGGTTTGGATCGCTTGTTAGAGCTTTGCCAAATCGCTCGTGAAGAGCTAGAAGATTACAATATTGGTCGCGTTATCGCGCGCCCGTTTATTGGTCCGGGTAAAGGTCAGTTTGAGCGTACCGGTAACCGTCGTGATCTATCAGTAGAGCCACCATCAGCAACGATTCTACAAAAACTGGTGGATGAAAAGGGCGGTGACGTTCACTCGATCGGGAAAATCTCCGATATTTACGCTGGTTGCGGTATCACTAAGAAGACGAAAGCAACGGGTATTCCTGCGCTGTTTGAAGCGACAAAAGAAGCCATCGCAGAAGCGGGCGATAATACGATTGTATTTACCAACTTTGTTGATTTCGATTCGGCTTATGGCCACCGTCGTGATGTTGCAGGTTACGCTGCAGCACTAGAGTATTTTGATGGTCGCATCCATGAAGTGATGGATCTGATGGAAGAAGATGACATTCTTATCCTAACCGCAGACCACGGTTGTGACCCAACTTGGCCGGGCACGGACCACACTCGTGAGCATATCCCAGTGATTGTTTACGGTCAGAAGGTTCCTGCTGGCTCTCTTGGCCTTCGCGAAACCTTCGCCGATATTGGCCAAACACTGGCGAGCCATTTTGGTACGTCACCAATGGATTACGGTAAGAGCTTTCTGTAACTCCATCCATAATAAATAAGAATAGAGGGCTAAGCCCTCTATTCTTTTGTTGTTAAAACCTTAATTCGATACTGAAAAGGAAATGAAATCATGGCAACTCCACATATCAACGCTGAAATGGGCGCATTTGCAGATGTCGTACTGATGCCGGGTGACCCGCTACGTGCTAAATACATCGCAGAGACATTCCTAGACGATGTGGTTCAAGTTTGTGACGTCCGCAATATGTACGGTTTCACAGGTACTTACAAAGGTCGTAAAGTCTCTGTAATGGGTCATGGTATGGGTATCCCTTCATGTTCAATCTACGCGACTGAACTGATTAAAGACTTCGGTGTGAAGAAGATCATTCGTGTTGGTAGTTGTGGTGCCGTGAGTGAAGACATCAAAGTACGAGATGTTGTGATTGGCATGGGGGCGTGTACGGATTCTAAAGTGAACCGCATTCGTTTCAAAGGCCATGACTTTGCTGCTATTGCTGATTACAAGATGGTGCGTGCTGCAGAAGATGCGGCTAAAGCACGTGGTATTGAAGTGAAAGTCGGTAATTTATTCTCTGCAGAGCTATTCTACACGCCAGATCCAGAAATGTTCGACGTGATGGACAAGTACGGTATTGTTGGTGTTGAAATGGAAGCGGCGGGTATCTACGGTGTGTGTGCGGAGTACGGTGCAAAAGCACTGACGATTTGTACTGTGTCTGACCACATTAAGACTGGCGAGCAAACGACCTCAGATGAGCGTCAAACAACCTTCAACGACATGATGATTGTTGCACTAGATTCAGTATTGTTGGGCGACGCAGAGTAATCGCAGACAACGCTCAAAACGAAAAAGGGTTGGCCATCATGCCAACCCTTTTATTTTTTGGATGCTGGTTACATATCTTTCAGTAACAAGTTTTCACCTTTCTGTTTCGGCTTACGACGAATCACAATCGCAAGCAGTAGGCCTGCAATAAAGCTCATTCCAACCATGGTGTACATGTAACGATCACTTTTACGGTAGTAGTGATCGGAGAAAGCGGTGACTTGGCCTGTTTCGAACGTGATACGGACAAACCCTAATACCCCATTATCGTGCACGATGGGTTCCACCAACTGCTGTTTACCGATCCGCGCTGTTTCAAGTGGCGTGTCTAAGCCTAGGATCTGTCGTACGGATCTCGCGTTGTCACTAGACGCTAAGCGAACTCCCTCCGCATCGTAGATCGCCGCATCATAGACTAAATCGTCTTTTGCCAGTTGATTGGTTAATTGAAGTAGCCGTTCTTGATCTTGATTGATGAGCATATCACCGGCAGACAAAGATGCCTGGGTAACTAAGATTTGCGTTAAAGTCTCCAACTGGTTTTGTTGGATCTGTTCGTTACCTTTAGTGATCTTAACGCTATTGACACCAATCACTGCCACCATAGCGATCAAAGATAGAATCGCCAGGGCACGTAGGGCATTTCGAAAAGAAAACAGAGATGAATCCATTTTGCACCAAAATTTCGTTAAAATTCGCTGAAGAACAGTTTGGGACTTGCGCTTGCAAATTGCAATAGGTTAACGTGTGGCAAGGTTTTATAAGGATTTTAAACATGGACAGGTTACATACTCTTCCCATTCAACGTCATATTCCTCTTGTTAACCGTCTTCCAGAGGCGCGCCTTTCAACAAGCTTTGAAAAACAAAAAGCCAATTGGATTGTGTTCAGCACTTACTTATCTGCCGCGCAGTTTGAAGACATCGACTTTTATACTGGCTACTACAACTCAGTGGTCGACGTCTGGAAAGTGGGCCAATACGAAGTCGCTTTAATGGCGGGGCAATTAACGTCAGAGCACGAAGAAATTTTGCAAGCGCTAGAAATGGATTATGCCAAGCTGCAAGATATTCCAGACTTGAGTAAACCCGGTTTGGTGGTTTTTGATATGGACTCAACGGCGATTCAAATCGAATGCATTGACGAAATCGCTAAACTTGCTGGCGTTGGGGAAGAAGTAGCAGAAGTTACCGAACGTGCCATGCAAGGTGAACTCGACTTCGAGCAAAGTTTGCGTCAACGAGTGGCGAAGTTAAAAGGCGCGGATGAGAATATTCTGCAACAGGTTCGACAGGAGCTTCCTCTCATGCCTGATTTACCGCAGTTAATTGCAACCTTTAAACGTTTTGGTTGGAAAACGGCAATTGCTTCAGGTGGTTTTACCTACTTCTCTGATTACTTAAAAGAGCAGCTAGATTTGGATTTTGCGCAGTCTAATCAGCTGGAAATTCAGAAGGGTAAATTGACTGGTAAAGTGCTTGGCGAGGTTGTCTCGGCACAAACGAAAGCAGACATTCTTGAGCAATTGGCAGAAGAGTATGATGTTGAGCCTCACAATACGATTGCAGTTGGCGACGGCGCGAATGATCTTACGATGATGGCGGCCGCAGGGCTGGGCATCGCTTATCATGCTAAGCCTAAGGTGGAGCAGCAGGCTCAGACCGCGATTCGATTTAGCGGCTTAGGTGGGGTAATTTGTATTTTGTCTGCCATCTTAGTTAAGCAGAAAAGGGTCAGTTTCAGCCCTTTGAAATAGAGTGAAAAGCGAGGTTATCCTCGCTTTTTTTATTGGGTTAACTCAAGTCGAATCAGCACTTCTTCGGTAATGTCAGTCAGCTCTGCGTACCCTTGAATCGAGTTAATCTCTTTCTCTAGTGTTCGAGCCTTGTGCAAACTGACTTGGCTGAGTTCTTGGAGATCGGTTTGAACGAGCGCTGTCATCGCATCAAACACAGGTGCACTGCACACGCGTAGTGCGTAAAACTCACCCATCGATTGTGCTTTCTTAATGAAAGTAATGCGCTCCTGAATGCTGGAGAAGTCACTACACAGTTTCGATTCGACCGATTGAATTCGAGTGCCAAACTTGAGCGCCATCAAATACAAATCTTGATACTGAGGCTGTGCGCCTTCGATGCGTTTCATCGGTTGAGCCAATAAGGTATTGGTTCTCCCCTTATAGATCGGCTCTATTGAGTAATTTGCTTCGTTCCCCAGCTTCGCAAGTAGTGTCAAGAAAGCGGGAATCGGGTAGTTGATCCCGATGACTTTGGGTTTAAGGTTATTGCCTTTTTTCTCAACGAATATCGGTGTACTCACGACCTTATCTAGCAAGATATCATGTAAGCCTTCTAACAATGCATTACTTGGCAGCAGTTCTTTTTTGGCGATCAATTTATCTTGGTTGTGACTGATCAAGCGGCCAAAGAAAGCGATTACACGTAGGTTTTGGCTCTCATCTGTGATAACCAATTGGAGTTTTTTTCCACTCGGGCTCACGCGGATAATGCGATAAGGCACGCTACTGAGAGGGAGCTTCTTATCGTATAGCTGCAGTTCGTTGAAATTGATGGTGCAGAGGTCTCCAGCTTTTAAACTACAAGGCTCTGTCAGCGCGATACTTATCCCATGCTTGGATAGGTCTAAGGTTGTCCCAGAAATAGGGTTACCGTCCTCCTGAGAGAACTCTAGCGGTGATCTAAACTGGTAGCGAGGTTCTTTGCGGCGAGACTTTGCATCAAAATACAAGCAAAGAGGGTTATAACCGGGGTTACGTGAATGTCTGAAGCGATTAAGTTCGCTGCTGGCTAAGCGAGGTTTATCCGTTAACAGGTAATCTTGACGACTACGACTGTCACTGATTTCTTGTAACATACCGCAATGGGTTAAGCAGTTTGGCTCTAACCCCAGCTCGGTGGAGTGCTGTGATAGCTCTTGCTTTTCTTCTTCAGACAATTCAAAAACGGAGAGACGAAAGGCTTTCCAGCTCTCTTTTTTGGCTCCAATATGCCAAAACAGTTGGCGTACTTCACGCGTTGCTTCGGGCATCAGCATAGAGAAAAATAGCGTCTGACCTTTGTGCTCATGAGTAAAGGCATACAGTACATTGTTACTGCCCTTCATTCCGGGTGTTGTGAGCTGAGCCATGCGCTGTTGATTGAACAAACTGCTTAAGGTTTGTTGGTTGCGCTCATCTTGCCAGTATTGCCAAATCGCCTGATTGTTTTCCGTCATCAAGGCGAGCTTGAGCTCATCCCCGCTGAAGAATACCGGTAAGTTGCAAGTGTGTTTAAGGTAAGTGTGCTCATACCCTCGCGAACGAGCCCTGATGATTTTGTCTTGGTTATCGTGACGTGTTTTTTGCGCGTCGCTTTTCAAATACTGTTCGATGACTAAGTTGAGCGTGTTACTTTCGTCCAGTTTCAGCAGGCGCAGGAACTTGACCGCATCATTCTCATAGGAATCATCAATGCCAACGATTCGATAAGGTACTGGCGTCTTAATGCCTTCGATGTCGGTGTTTTTTTCTAGCTCGACAAAGCGAACATTGATCACTTCCCCCAGTTTGTAACCGAAAGCAGAGGGAACTTTAAATTTTGCGCCAGAGGGAGACAGGTCGATAGTGACGGCGTGGACAATTTGGCTGTTTGCGAGCTTGATTTCAATTTGCGAAGAAATCTTTAGGCGATTTTCACGACGTTTTAAGTCATAGCCTAGATTGATTGGTTCGACTTCAAGCCCTGCGCTTTCTTGGCTGTTACTGCCGCTTAATGATTGGCCACGCTGTTTCATTACCCTGAAATTGTTATGGGTATTGCACAGTGCTTCCCACACGCCTTCGGTGTAAGAGCCAAATTTGCGTGTGTTCTTGTGGTAGGCATTAAAAGCGACATCATCGAGCCAGTGTTTTAGGCCGTCGAGCTCATATTCGCGACACTCACCTTTCACTCGTCCTCTCAGGTCGATGCTTTTGGTACATGGGGCCATGACACGGTTAAGCTCCATCTTAACCAAGATTTTGACCGACGGCGGCTCGCCTTCCGTCATTTGTCCCAGAAGGAACTCAAAATCATCAGCACGGTAAGCAGGAATCAGTCTTTCTGCTAGGGAGAGGATTTCAGCTTGCTGCATATTTGTTGCTTAAAGTATTCCATACTCAGTTTATCGACCTTGATATTACGATCTTTAGTGATATGTTACCGCGAATCAAGCAAAATTAAGTGCAAAGCAATATCTCACTTCACAAATACCAACATGAGGCAACATGGCTAAAGCGAAAACGGCATATGTGTGTAATGACTGTGGGGCAGACTTCCCACGTTGGCAAGGGCAATGTAACGCGTGCGGCGCTTGGAATACGATCAGCGAAGTGCGTTTAGCTGCCTCACCCGCCGCAGCTCGTAACGAACGTTTGTCCGGCTATGCAGGCAACAGCGGTGAGACCAAAGTTCAAACCCTGTCTGAGATTGATCTGCAGGAGGTCCCACGCTTTACCAGTGGGTACAAAGAATTTGACCGAGTGCTAGGTGGCGGTGTGGTACCGGGCGCGGCGATTCTCATTGGTGGTAACCCTGGGGCGGGCAAGTCGACCTTATTGTTGCAAACCATGTGTTACTTAGCGTCGCAAATGCCGACTCTGTATGTCACTGGCGAGGAATCATTACAGCAGGTTGCAATGCGAGCCTCTCGTCTTGGGTTACCTAAAGATAACCTGAAAATGTTGTCAGAAACCAACGTCGACCGTATCTGTCAAATTGCGGAAAAAGAGCAGCCAAAAATCATGGTGATTGACTCGATTCAGGTAATGCATGTGTCTGATGTTCAGTCTTCCCCAGGGAGCGTTGCGCAAGTCCGAGAGTCGGCGACCGCTCTAACGCGCTACGCAAAACAGAATAATGTCTCCGTTTTTATTGTTGGCCACGTAACCAAAGATGGCACATTGGCGGGGCCTAAAGTACTCGAGCATATTATCGATTGCTCTGTGTTATTGGATGGCGGTACGGACAACCGTTTCAGAACAATGCGAAGCCATAAAAACCGTTTTGGTGCGGTGAATGAGTTAGGTGTGTTTGCCATGACGGGACAGGGGCTTAAAGAAGTCAGCAATCCGTCAGCGATATTCTTATCTCGTGGCGAAGAGGAAACATCAGGCAGCTCGGTGATGGTCGTCTGGGAAGGTACACGTCCATTGTTGGTCGAGATTCAGGCGTTAGTCGATTACTCTCAGCTCGCTAATCCACGTCGAGTAGCGGTCGGTTTAGAGCAAAATCGTCTTTCGCTACTACTGGCAGTTCTGCACAAGCACGGCGGCTTACAAATGGCGGATCAAGATGTATTCGTTAATGTTGTCGGTGGGGTTAAGGTGACGGAAACCAGCGCGGATTTAGCCTTGGTGATGGCGCTGCTGTCGAGTTTTCGTGACCGTCCGTTGGCTAAAGATGTCGTCGTATTTGGTGAAGTGGGGTTGGCTGGAGAAATTCGACCTGTACCAAGTGGCCAAGAGCGTTTGAACGAAGCGTTTAAGCATGGCTTTAAGAAAGCGATTGTTCCGGCAGCCAATATGCCGAAAGGGGGCATTCCTGGAATGCAGATTCACGGGGTTAAAAAGCTAAGTGAAGCGATCGAGGCGTTTGACGAGCTTTAGGGCTGAGCTTACTCACCAAGAAAGAAGGGTTGCCTAAAGTGGCAACCCTTTAATATTCTGCAGAATTAAAGCATATCGACGGCTTTCTCAACGGCCATGATCAACCTGTCAACGTCTTCCATTGTATTGTAAAGCGCAAAAGAGGCTCTGATCGTCCCTTTAACGCCCAATGCATCCATTAAGGGGTGTGCGCAGTGGTTACCTGCGCGTACCGCAATCCCTTGCTGATCCAGTAATGTCGCGACATCTTGGTGATGAACACCGTCAACAACGAAAGAGATGACTGACGCCCCCGGTTGGTAGCCCAAGATCTGCACGTCTTCGAACTGGCTCAGCTTTTGGTAAGCAGTTTCCACTAAGTGGTGGATGTGCTGCTCAACTTGGTTAGGATCAAACGAGCGATACCATTCGATTGCGGTTGATAGGGCAATGGCACCCGCAACATTAGGGGTGCCAGCTTCAAATTTCCCGGGGACCTGGCTAAAGGTTGTGCCGTCGAAAGAGACCTTATCGACCATCTTGCCACCACCGTGCCATGGTGGCATTGCTTCGAGCAGAGCCAATTTAGCGTATAGGACGCCGATACCTGCAGGTGCAAACAGTTTGTGACCAGAGAATACGTAGAAATCCGCATCTAGAGTTTTGACGTCAACCGACTCATGAACAATACCTTGAGCACCATCTACGACGACGACTGCTCCCAGTTTATGCGCTTGCTGGATGACGGCTTCAATCGGTTGACGAGTACCGGTTACATTGGTGATATGCGCTAGAGCCACGATTTTGGTGTTTGTGGATAATCGCTCCTCAAATGCTGTCAAATCGAACTGACATCTATCAGTCATGGGCACTTTAACAACCTTTGCTCCGGTTTGCTCTGCCACAATCTGCCACGGGACAATGTTTGCGTGGTGCTCCATCTCACTGACTAAGATCTCATCACCCGCTTTAAGCGTATTGCGGGCATAGGTTTGGGCGATGAGATTGAGCGCTTCTGTTGCCCCGCGAGTCCAAATCACTTCTTTACTCGAACTGGCACCAATAAAATCGGCCACATGCTGCCTTGCGCCTTCAAACTGGCTAGTGGCGTGGGCGGTTAAGCTATGACTACCACGGTGGACATTGGCATTTTGTTGACTGTAGTAGTGAGTGATGGCCTCAATGACACATTGAGGCTTCTGCGTCGTCGCAGCGCTGTCTAGGTAAACTAAACGCTGGCTATTCACTTGCTGACGAAGTGCGGGAAACTGCTCCGCAACCTGGTTCGCTTCAAACATTAGGCATCACCCAGTTTGTGATATTGCAAGGTTGGAATGGTGACCATAGGCTCTGCAACGGTCCAAGCATGGGCTTTACCCGACAGATTAATGATGATCTCCATTGCAAACTCGAGCGCCGTGCCGGGCCCTTGACTGGTCAACAAGTTGTGGTTTATGTCGTAAGTCACGCGTTTTACGCGGCGATATTTTTCACCAATACGGTCTTGAAAGCTTGGGTGACACGTCATTAACGCTTGAGGGTATAAATTGTGGTGCAGTAGCACCAGCGCAGGGGCTGCACAGATCGCCGCAACAAGTTTACCTTCGTACATTTGCTGGCGGACAATCTCTACCAATACGGTGCTGTCACGAAAAGTCTCAGCGCCTTGTACACCACCTGGCAAGATAACGGCATCGAATTCATCATCTGCCACATCGACGAGTTTGCAATCGGCGGTTAGGGTGACTCCTCGTGAGGCTTTCATCGTAAGTTCGCCGTCGAAATCGGCACTCGCTACCACGACTTGATATCCAGCACGTACCATCATATCGATGATGGTAACGGCTTCCATCTCTTCGCTGCCTGGTGCAATTGGGATCAGTACTTTTTTACTCATGAATCCAGCTCTGTTCTATCTGTTTAATGTGTTTGAAGAGGGCGCTATTTGTCGGTGTTGAAATACCGTGTTGTTGCGCTTTTTGCAGCAAATAGCCTGTTATAAAGTCTATTTCACTTTGTCGTTGGTGGAAAATATCTTGCTGCATTGACGAATGGTTTTTTGCGGTGGCTTCGATCACATGATAAATGCGCGCTTCTAGTTGTTGTTCCGTTACCTCAACCCCCTCCGCATTCATGACTTGGCTAACTTCACCAATAATGGCGTGGATTGCCTCTGCGTAATGGGGTTCAGCCAATTGGCCATTGTAAATTTGGTGAATAGCGGTGAGTGGGTTAATCGCGCAGTTTATAGCTAGCTTGTTCCACAAAGCATTTAAGATTTGGCTATTCCACTCGACATGGGCTAATGCGTGATGGAATACCTCAGTCACAAATT
This sequence comes from Vibrio sinaloensis DSM 21326, assembly GCF_000189275.1. Classification (GTDB taxonomy): domain Bacteria; phylum Pseudomonadota; class Gammaproteobacteria; order Enterobacterales; family Vibrionaceae; genus Vibrio; species Vibrio sinaloensis. The sequence goes on from NZ_AEVT01000067.1 coordinate 64,816, forward strand.
GACATTGCATGCCAGTCTGGTTGTAGCCACCTATTTGCGTTGACCCTAAGCCAGTATGCAAAACTTGCTCAGAACTGCTTCTTAACGCGCCATGTGTGGTTGTAGCGAGCAGTAGAGGGTTATTGGGCAGTAGCTGGCTGATTTGTTCCGCGGTTCCCATACCATTGTGCATAAGAACGACAATGCAGTCGGCGTCAATCTCTTGCTTAATTGAGGTGAGTGCTTGGGCGACTTGTGGCGCTTTTACGGTGACCAACAACAGATCTGCGTTACGCAGGCTATCAAGATGATTGTTTTGTACCGAAATAATAGGGTGTTGGTCGACTTGTAGTGGAATAAAAGGCGACTGACGTCTTGAATAGACGCTGACCGAGTGTCCGGCTTGGTGGAGTGAATATGCCCAAAGGGAGCCGACAGCTCCAGGACCGAGTACCACAATGTTCATGCAACTTAACCACATTTTGGATTTGCCAAGAGGATAAGCCTATCAAGATAGAAAGCAAATAAAAATGGCACCCTAAGGTGCCATTATTCAATTCAGACTTCTGATAATTAGAAGTTGTATTGTAGACGATAGATTACAAGATCTTCGTAACCTTCACGCGCCAGTTTGTTCACTGTGTAGCGGTAAAGAACGCCTGCTGACCAGTCTTTGTGGAAGTTCCACAGTGCGTTTACGCTACCGTTAAGACCGTAGTCGCCGCCTTGAATGTCAGAGTACTCGTCGTTACGTGCAAACTCGTACTCACCCCATGTAGAGAAAGTAAAGTTTTGGCCTGCGATGTCAGTGTTGTAGTAACCAACCCAACCTAGCATACCACCGTTGCTGCCGCTGATGCCGCCTTCAGTATTGATCTGATGCGCGCCTAAGAATGGAGTGAAGCCCCAGTTGTCGCCTTTAAGACCTGTGTAACCAAGACCTAGAACACGGTTTTGCTCGTGAAGTACAGGGCCTTTATCTTTATCAGTGTTGTACACTTGAGCGTATAGCGATACACCAGATTCAGTTAGGTTGTAGTGGATAGTACCTTTGGTTGATGCACCACGGTCGTCGCCAGCACGATCAACGCCTTCGTAGTCGTAGAAGCCGTAGATTTGGCCCCAATCGAATACTGCACCGCCTTCAATACCGATTACTGCTTGGTTGCGGTCTGAAATTTCCTGGCCGAAGTTTGAGTCATCATTACCAATACCGTGGTCCCATACTTGGTAGTCTGCATACATGCTACCGAAACCGAATAGGTACTCTGCTTGAGCTGGTACTGCTGATACTGCTGCCACAACACCAAGAGCTAGAAGTGATTTACGCATAGTGGAACTCTCTATGTTTGTTAATTAGATTAATCATTGTTTGAAGGCGCAATCTATGCTGCGCTTTATGGAACTGCATATTATCGATAAAAATCTCAAATTCCATGTGCAACCGATGTAAAAAAATCTAAATCGAGTGATCTACTTCGCATTAACAAGCGAAAATTTGCCATGTAACGGAACTAAAATCCTGTTGCACAAAAAATGATAGAGAAAACGATTACGCAAACGCTTAAATTAAATTTGATGTTCATCACGTATTCAAACATTGTTCGCGTTGATCCGAATGAAGATAGGTTGCGTATCTGTAACTAAAATGTTCAAAGAGAAATGTGTAATGAATGAAGTGATGCTGTTTCCGTTAAATTCGATTGTGCTTCCTGAGGGCAAAATGCGCTTGAGAGTCTTCGAAGCCCGCTACAAGCGACTTGTCGTGGATGCGCTCAAAGGAGATAGCCAATTCGGCATTTGTTTATTTGAAAAACAGCACTTACCTGAGAATAGTGAACTCTCTGCTGTTGGCACCTTGGTGAAGATCATCGATTTTGAACAACTTGAAGGCGGTTTGCTGGGGATCACTGTCACTGGTATCAAACGGTTTATGATCCGTCGAGTACGAGTAGAGCATGATGGACTGCGCTTGGCTAAAGTCGAATGGTTGCCAAACTGGGAAACCTTAGATTTGACAGAGCATGGCGAGCTTTTGAGTCAGCAACTTCAGCGTATTTACTCTCAATTTCCGCAATTGAATGATTTATATGAGCAAAAGTTTTTCGATGACGAAACATGGGTGAGTCAGCGTTGGTTGGAGATTCTGCCCATGACCAATAAGCAATTTGATCGTTTATCTCTTCATTTAGATTGCACCGCCACAGTCGAATTCCTCAGCCAAACATTAAATAATCCTAATATCAGTGATCCAACTGCTAAGGTATAACGTAGAGAAGGTATCTAAGCGGTGCAAAGGACAATGTAATGAGCAACCTAGACACGCAAAACTTTACCAGAGCAGACTGGACTGTTTGCATGGACAAAGTGAAACAACAAGACAAGCAGGCATTTGCGTTAGTTTTTCAGCATTTCTCCCCCCGTTTAAAGCAATTTACCTATCGACACGTAGGTAATGAGCAGGTTGCTTTAGAGATGGTGCAAGAGACCTTGGCGACAGTGTGGCAGAAAAGTGCGTTATTTAACGGCGACAAAAGTTCTCTTTCCACTTGGATCTTTACTATCGCACGGAATCTGTGTTTCGACATGCTGAGAAAGCAAAAAGGGCGCGAGCAGCATCTTCACTCAGAAGATATCTGGCCTAATGACTACTGCCCGCCAGATATGGTTGATCATTACTCTCCTGAAACCGACATGCTCAAAGAGCAGGTGGTCAAATTCCTTGATAGGCTTCCTGAGGCGCAAAGAAAAGTGGTTCAAGCGGTTTATTTGGAAGATCTACCACATCAACAAGTTGCCGATATGTTCGATATCCCCTTGGGTACGGTGAAATCAAGATTACGTTTGGCAGTAGAGAAACTAAGACATTCAATAGAGGCGGATAAATTATGAGTTACCATCCAGAAGAATTGTTGTTGCAAGCCTATGTTGAAGGGACTCTTGACGACGTTGCAGCATTTACCGTTGCGATTCACTTGGAGTCGTGCCCCATTTGTAAGCGAAAAGTCACCATGCTTGAAAATCAGTGTGGAGATAAGTTGGCGAATGCGCAAACTGATACCAGTATCGATGACTTCGACGCCATGTTCGACTCTATCGTAGCGCTCGAACAAAACAGTGAACCTTTTCGTGCACCGCGGAAAGCAAAGCCGATCATCGTTAATAACAAAACGTTTATGCTACCAAGAGCGCTAAGCCGTTTTTCTAGTGACATCGGCGAGTGGAGGAGTTATGGCGGTAAGGTGTACAGCGCACCTATCAACATCGCAGAGGATTGCCGAGTCAACCTTATGTATATTGCGGAAGATGTTCGAATTCCACAGCACACGCACAAGGGGATGGAATCTACCTTAGTACTGCATGGTGGTTTCAGCGATGAAGATGGACACTACGAGGCGGGCGATTACCTTGTTAAAGATGCGTCGATAAAACACAGCCCCTTCACTAAACCAGGTGAAGACTGCCTATGTTTGACTGTGCTAACAGAGCCTATGGTATTTACCCAAGGGGTGGCGCGCCTGTTCAATATGTTCGGCAAAGGAATGTATCCTTAAGCTGCGATGAAAATAAAAAAAGAGGCTTGGTTTAAAAACCAAGCCTCTTTTTATTTTGAGCGATGTATTACTGACTGGATTCAGACTCGCTCGCTGAGTGACTTTGCTTAATGTCCTCTTTATCTCTTTGGCGGGCCTTAGCTAACATATCATTGAAGTAGTGTCTCAATGAGTAGAGCATTAATAAGCTAGGTATCACCATTAACGCGGTCAAAATAAAGAAGGTTGACCAATCGTTAAGGTAGTCGACCAGCTCACCAGAGAAAGAAGCGAGTGTTGTACGCCCTAGGTTACCTAACGAGGCGAGTAGCGCATATTGGGTCGCAGAAAACGCCTGCCCGGTTACGACAGTTAGGAATGAGACGAAAGCGACCGTTGAAAATGCCGAGGTGAAGTTATCAACCACTAGCGTTGCTAAAAAGAGTTGCTCGTTCGGACCAACTTCAGCCATCCAAGCAAACATTAAGTTACTTGATGCCATGGCGATGCCGCCGATCATCAGGCCGCGGACAATACCAAACTTGACGTTAACCATACTGCCAATCAAGGTGAATAGAATGGTTAAACCCCAGCCGATAAGCTTAGAGTAGTAGCCGATTTGTTCATTGCTAAAACCGACTTCCTTATAGAAGGTAATAGACATTCGGCCAAGGAAAGCTTCACCAATCTTAAATAAGAACACAAACAGTAGTAACGTGAGTGCGACTTTAAATCCATTCCGCTTGAAGAAATCTAAGAAAGGCTCAACGACCGTTACTGTGATCCAAGCGATGACTGGATTTCCAACCACGGTACTGTGGCGCTTTTCCGCTGCCGATTGCAGTGCGTCACGATGAGTCTTGGGCTCACCGACCAACAAAGTAAATAACATCAGCACGCCAACAATCGCCGCCATACCATAATACACACCGTTCCAACCAATAGAGTCTGCGTTGATAAAGGCAAGGTAGCCTGGTACAGAATAACCTGTCCACCAACCAATAACAGCCATAGCGGATGCTTGTGGAAGTTTGGATGGCTCAGATTTTGGGAATGTGTCGATACGGAAAGCATCAATCGCGATATCTTGAGTTGCCGATGATATCGCGATACCGAGTGCTAGCATTGATGTCAACATGAGGTTTTTCGAAGGATCGACACCCGCAATCAGCAGAGTACATATCAATACAACCGATTGACACAAAAAGATCCAGCTACGACGTTGACCTAAGCGATCATGCAAAAATGGTAACCGAACGCGGTCTACCAGCGGTGCCCACAAAAAGTTGATTGCGTAAACAGCAAATACGCTACCAAAGTAACCAATAGCGGCGCGGGTTAAGCCTGCATCTTTGAGCCAACCCGACATGTTTGAGCCAATAAGCACCCAGGGGAATCCACTTGAACAACCCAGCATAAAGACCCAAAGCAGGCGTTTATCCATGTAACTTTGGATGGTCTCACGCCAAGACATGGAAGGGGAGTCAGAAGACATACACTATTCCTTGTTAGAGTATTGGTCAGCAAAAAGGCTCTAACGGTTAAGTTAGAGCCTGAAAGAAAAGTTTTTACGGCAGGAGTGTCGCTTTAGTAATAATGATAGGTTCTACCGGGACGTCACGGTATCGACCTTTGGTATGAGTTCGCTTTTGACTCATATCTTGAATAACGTTAAAGCCTTGGGTGACTTTACCGAATACCGCGTAACCTGGTGGGCGTTGATCGTAATCTAAAAAGCCATTATCAACAAAGTTAATAAAGAACTGGCGTGTCGCTGAGTTCGGATCATTTGTTCTGGCCATGGCAATCGTCGCCGCTTTATTTTTCAGGCCATTAGAGGCTTCGTTTTTCACTGCCGGATACGTTGGTAGCATGTTCATGTCTTTGTCGAAGCCACCACCTTGTGCCATAAAGCCAGGGATCACACGGTGGAACTGAGTGCCAACATAGCTACCATCTTCGACGTATCGCAGGAAGTTCTTGACCGTTAACGGGGCTTTCTGCTCGTTAAGTTCAACGGTAAATGCGCCCATATTGGTTTCAATTTCTACCTTAGGGCCAGCCAAAGCTAAGCTGCTAAAAAGAGCGAGTGAAGCAATCGCGAGTTTACGCATTAGAATCGCTCCTGCATGTAGTTTTTAAGCTCACGGTCATTAGCGACTTCTTGCAGAACTAGGTTCACAACATCATTGAGAACCGTTTCGATCTCTTCATTAGACGCACTGAGTGCCCCTGTGCGCTTCGCAGTACCTGTATAGGTTTTAACTAGCTTTCCTTGTGGCGTTTCCGCAGTGATTTCGACCACGACCTTGCCGTCCATTTCATTTTCCATCACCGTATGCTTTACAGATACTAGTGCCTCTTGGACTTCAATCTGGACACTGTTTTCGCTGGTTACAGTGCTACGGAAACCTTGCGATTGGAATTGCTCAAGTAGCGCATTCTCTATGGAGATACGAACGTTCTGTTTGGAGTGAATCGGTTCGATGTTAGAGCGTCCACTATCAACGAGCGCGACATACTGAGCTGAGCGAACGTCTTTACTGGTCAGGTTAAAGGTTGCATCTTTAACAATATCGCCATTGCTCAATACCGCTTTTGGCATAAAGTTGATTTGCTCTTGCTGTGGAGCAGCACAAGCGGTGAGAAGTGCCATTGATGCGGCTAAAACCAGTTTTCTCATTGTCATTTCCTTTATTCGTCACTCTAACAATACTAGAGATAGGATAGTGAATTATTTAGTTGCTTGTAAAATAACAAATTTCTTGTTGGCAGCAACCGTCTTCACGTTCGTTTTACCAAAAAGTCTTGTTAATTTCCCATCGTAGCCGAGGTGGCGGTTACCGATAACTAATAATTGCCCACCATTGTTAAGAACATGCTTTGCATCACAGAACATTTGCCAGGCGATGTGGTCAGTAATCGCTTGTTGCTGGTGAAAAGGGGGATTGCACACGACAAGATCCGCCTGGGCTGCGGAAAATCCGTCAAGGCAATTATTGGCCACACAACGAAACTCGCGATTGTTACCAAGGGCTTCTGTTAAGTTTTTGCTCGCTGATTCAATTGACATAAAACTCTCGTCAACACAGGTCAATTGAATGTTAGGGTTCAACTGGCCTAGTTTTACCGACAGCACACCGTTGCCGCACCCAAGGTCAATCACCTTTTTGTCGCCGAGATCTTTTGGTAGGTGCTCCAGCATAAAGCGAGCGCCTAGATCGAGGCTTTCCCCTGAGTAAACATTAGGCAAGTTATTTAACCAAAAGTCATGTTGATCAACTTGCCAGCGGGTGTAAGGAGAGACTTGCGGAACTGAAGTGGCATTGGCTTGCGAAAAAACTAGACGATGTTTCTTCCATGCTAATGAAGTTTTGGTTTGACCCAAGTGCTTTTCAAACAGTTTCAATGTCGATGTATGGATCTCTTTAGCTTTGTTCACGGCAATGACGGCAACCGATTCTGGTAGCGACTGACGCAGCTGATGTAATTGCCACACTAGATGTCGATTGCTTTTAGGCAATTGCACTAAAACGAGATCGACATTATCTGGGATAGCGTCGTAGGTAGACAGTAATCTCACCTCATCGGCGTGATTTGCGAGCAGGTTAGCCTTAGTTGCTTGATGGCTAATGAAAGAATCACTCATCATGGTGACTTTGTGTTGTTTGGAGAACCAACAGCTTAATGCGCCACAATGATCATTGAGTATCAAAACATGTTGTTGGGGAGGGAGCGCTAACTCTTCGACATGATTGATCAAATACTCATCGCCAGCATCCCAGGCTTGGAGAGTTTCATTACTGCGTTTGGGAAAACGATGCAGAGATAGGGTACGCTCATGTAGCGTAAGCTCAGTTTTCATAATTGAGAAGTTAGCAAGTGACTGATGGGGCAAATTGTCGCAGATGCTAAGCAAACTGGGAACTAAAACCTTTAGCTTTATGCCCGCTGCGATTATTATCTACCCTTTAATGCTGTTCATAATTAGATGGTGATCCCCAATGCTGCAAGAAGTCATTGAAACCAAACTGCACAACACCTTTGAGCCTGAGTATCTTAAAGTGATCAATGAGAGCTACATGCACAATGTTGCCCCAGGTTCCGAAAGTCACTTTAAAGTCATTGTGGTAAGCGCTGCATTTGAAGGTTTACGCTTAATTGGCCGTCATCGCTTAGTGAATCAAGCTCTCGCTGATGAGTTGGCAAACCACATACACGCACTGTCGATTCATACTTATACCGCGACAGAGTGGAAAGCTCAGAACGAGCTCGCTCCTGACAGCCCAATGTGTCTAGGTGGTTCAAAATAAACTTTCATCAAAAGGTAGCAGCGGCTACCTTTTTTGTTTACTAGCAAAACTGACGCCTGTTAACAATGTATAAACAAATAAACTGGCGTATTAGTTTTAAATAAGATTGTTTCACGATGTGAATGGATAGAGTCATTACCCAGTGTGTGGTTATAGGGGTTTGTGCGATGGCTCAAAGTTATGACTATTCCTTAGCCTTTTAAACTCAATTCCTACGAAATATCTTAGCTAATACCCGTATTGGTCATGGCATCGACTTCCTAAAAGATGCTAGACTATCGCACCTGATAAATCCCGCCAATTTCTTGTAGCGAGATTTTTAATAGGATGTTGCGATTTTGGTGTTTTAAACTTCACCAAAACCGGACACTAGTGTCGTGTCTAAAAGTTACGCAATCAAAGAATCTTTTTCCCGATAAAAGTAGTGCAAGTGCGTATGATTACAATAAAGAAGGGTTTGGACCTGCCTATCGCAGGAACTCCTACCCAGGTGATTAATGATGGTAAGACCATCAAAAAAGTCGCCTTGCTTGGCGAAGAGTACGTCGGCATGCGTCCTACTATGCATGTCCGCGTAGGCGATGAAGTAAAGAAAGCTCAAGTTCTTTTCGAAGATAAAAAGAACCCTGGCGTGAAATTTACTTCACCAGCAGCTGGTAAAGTGATCGAAGTTAACCGTGGCGCTAAACGTGTCCTTCAATCTGTAGTGATTGAAGTGGCAGGTGAAGAGCAGGTGACGTTCGATAAGTTTGAAGCTGGACAACTAGCAGGTCTTGACCGTGAAGCGGTTAAAACTCAACTGGTTGAATCTGGTCTTTGGACTGCTTTACGTACTCGTCCGTTCAGCAAGGTTCCTGCAATCGATTCTGCTACTAAGGCTATCTTTGTTACTGCAATGGATACTAATCCGTTAGCAGCTCAGCCTGAGTTGATCATTAATGAACAACAAGAAGCATTCGTTGCTGGTTTAGATCTGCTTTCAACACTGACTGATGGCAAGGTTTACGTATGTAAATCTGGCACAAGTCTTCCTCGTTCTTCTCAGTCAAATGTTGAAGAGCATGTATTTGATGGCCCTCACCCAGCAGGTCTTGCTGGCACCCACATGCATTTTCTATCTCCAGTAAATGCAGAAAATGTGGCGTGGAGCATTAACTATCAAGACGTTATTGCGTTTGGTAAGTTATTCCTAACTGGTGAACTTTACACTGATCGTGTTATCTCTCTGGCTGGTCCAGTAGTAAATAACCCTCGTCTAGTACGTACGACTCTTGGTGCAAGCCTTGAAGACGTAACGGACAGCGAGCTGATGCCAGGTGAAGTTCGTGTGATTTCTGGTTCAGTACTTACTGGTACTCACGCAACTGGTCCTCACGCTTACCTTGGTCGTTACCACGTACAGGTTTCTGTATTACGTGAAGGCCGTGAAAAAGAGCTGTTTGGTTGGGCTATGCCTGGCAAGAACAAGTTCTCTGTCACTCGCTCATTCCTTGGTCACATCTTCAAAGGTCAGTTGTTCAATATGACAACGACGACTAATGGTAGTGATCGTTCTATGGTTCCAATCGGTAACTACGAGCGCGTAATGCCGCTTGATATGGAACCAACTCTGCTACTTCGTGACCTATGTGCTGGTGACACTGATAGTGCGCAAGCGCTTGGTGCTCTAGAGCTAGATGAAGAAGACGTAGCATTGTGTACCTTTGTTTGTCCTGGTAAATACGAGTACGGTGAGCTACTTCGTGAATGCCTAGATAAGATCGAGAAGGAAGGGTAATTTTCATGGCTCTTAAAAAGTTTCTTGAAGACATCGAGCATCACTTTGAGCCAGGCGGCAAACATGAAAAATGGTTTGCATTGTATGAAGCTGTTGCGACAGTTTTCTACACTCCTGGTCTAATCACAAAGAAGAGCTCGCACGTTCGTGATAGCGTTGATTTAAAACGTATCATGATCATGGTTTGGTTCGCGGTATTCCCAGCAATGTTCTGGGGTATGTACAACGCGGGTGGCCAAGCTATCGCAGCACTTAATCACATGTACGCTGGTGAACAACTGGCTGCAGTAGTTGCAGGTAACTGGCACTACTGGCTAACCGAAATGCTTGGCGGCACACTTGGCGCTGACGCAGGTGTTGGCAGCAAGATGATCCTAGGTGCTACTTACTTCCTACCAATCTATGCAACGGTGTTTATCGTTGGTGGTTTCTGGGAAGTACTGTTCTGTATGGTGCGCAAGCACGAAGTTAATGAAGGTTTCTTTGTTACTTCTATCCTGTTTGCTCTTATCGTTCCACCAACGCTACCTCTATGGCAAGCGGCACTAGGTATTACCTTTGGTGTTGTCGTTGCTAAAGAGATCTTCGGTGGTACGGGCCGTAACTTCCTTAACCCAGCACTTGCTGGTCGTGCTTTCCTATTCTTCGCTTACCCAGCGCAAATCTCGGGTGACGTAGTATGGACTGCAGCTGACGGCTTCTCTGGTGCGACGGCGCTAAGCCAGTGGGCTCAAGGTGGTAACGGTGCACTAGTGAACACAGTATCTGGTGAAGCGATCACTTGGATGGACGCGTTCATTGGTAACATTCCTGGTTCTATTGGTGAAGTCTCTACTCTTGCACTGATGATTGGTGCCGCAATGATCGTCTACATGAGAATTGCCTCATGGCGCATCATCGCAGGTGTAATGATCGGTATGATTGCGACAGCGACGCTGTTTAACGTAATCGGTTCTGATACTAACCCAATGTTCAACATGCCATGGCACTGGCACCTAGTTCTTGGTGGTTTTGCATTCGGTATGTTCTTTATGGCAACAGACCCTGTATCAGCTTCATTTACTAACAAAGGTAAGTGGTGGTACGGCGCGCTAATCGGCGTGATGTGTGTACTGATTCGTGTAGTAAACCCAGCTTACCCAGAAGGTATGATGCTGGCGATTCTATTCGCGAACCTGTTTGCACCTCTGTTCGACCATGTAGTTATCGAGAAGAACATCAAGCGGAGACAAGCACGCTATGGCAAGTAATAACGACAGCATTAAAAAGACGCTGGGTGTTGTTATCGGGTTGAGCCTTGTTTGTTCAATCATCGTATCAACAGCCGCGGTTGGTCTACGTGATCAGCAAAAAGCTAACGCTGTACTAGATAAGCAAACTAAGATCGTTGAAGTTGCTGGTATTGAAGCAGAAGGTAAAAAAGTACCTGAGCTATTTGCACAGTACATTGAACCGCGTCTAGTTGACTTCAACACAGGTGACTTCCTTGACGGTGATGCAGCGACTTACGATCAACGTAAAGCTGCGAAAGATCCTGCTGAATCAATCAAGCTATCTGCTGAAGAAGATAAAGCGAAGATCCTACGCCGTGCAAACACAGGTGTTGTATACCTAGTGAAACAAGGCGATGAAGTATCAAAGATCATCCTTCCGGTACACGGTACTGGTCTATGGTCAATGATGTACGCTTTTGTGGCAGTTGAAACTGACGGTAACACTGTGTCAGGTATCACTTACTACGAGCAGGGAGAGACTCCTGGACTTGGTGGTGAGGTTGAGAACCCAACATGGCGTGCTCAGTGGGTTGGCAAGAAACTGTTCGATGAAAACCACAAGCCTGCAATCAAGATTGTTAAAGGCGGCGCTCCGCAAGGTTCAGAGCATGGTATCGATGGTCTTTCTGGTGCAACTCTAACTGGTAACGGTGTTCAAGGCACATTTGATTTCTGGTTAGGCGACATGGGCTTTGGTCCATTCCTAGCAAAAGTTCGTGACGGAGGTCTGAACTAATGTCTAGCGCACAAAACATTAAAAAGAGCATCTTAGCGCCAGTATTGGATAACAACCCAATCGCGCTACAGGTTCTTGGTGTTTGTTCTGCTCTTGCAGTAACAACAAAACTAGAGACAGCATTTGTAATGACACTGGCGGTTATTTTCGTAACAGCTCTGTCTAACTTCTGTGTATCTCTGATCCGTAACCACATTCCTAACAGTGTGCGTATCATCGTTCAAATGGCGATCATCGCATCTCTAGTAATCGTGGTAGACCAAGTGCTTAAAGCTTACCTATACGATATCTCGAAGCAGCTATCTGTATTCGTAGGTCTTATCATCACGAACTGTATCGTAATGGGTCGTGCTGAAGCATTCGCAATGAAGTCTGCACCACTACCATCACTTATCGACGGTATTGGTAACGGTCTTGGTTACGGTTTCGTTCTTATCACTGTTGGTTTCTTCCGTGAACTGTTTGGCTCAGGCAAACTATTCGGTATGGAAGTACTTCCTCTAGTGAGCAATGGTGGTTGGTACCAGCCAAACGGTCTGATGCTACTTGCACCATCTGCATTCTTCCTAATCGGCTTCCTAATCTGGGCAATCCGTATTCTGAAACCAGAACAAGTAGAAGCGAAGGAGTAAGGACGTCATGGAACATTACATTAGTCTGCTAGTTAAATCGATTTTCATCGAAAACATGGCATTGTCTTTCTTCCTAGGTATGTGTACTTTCCTTGCCGTATCTAAGAAAGTTAAGACCTCATTTGGCTTAGGTGTTGCAGTAGTTGTTGTACTAACTATCGCAGTACCAGTAAACAACCTAGTTTACAACCTAGTGCTGAAAGAGAACGCTTTGGTTGAAGGTGTCGATCTTAGCTTCCTAAACTTCATCACCTTTATCGGTGTAATCGCGGCACTTGTACAAATCCTTGAGATGGTTCTTGACCGTTTCTTCCCACCTTTGTACAACGCGCTGGGCATCTTCCTACCGCTGATCACAGTAAACTGTGCGATCTTCGGTGGTGTATCTTTCATGGTACAACGTGACTACAACTTTGCTGAATCTGTTGTTTACGGTTTCGGCTCTGGTGTGGGCTGGATGCTAGCGATCGTCGCTCTTGCAGGTATCCGTGAGAAGATGAAGTACTCTGACGTACCTCCTGGTCTACGTGGTCTTGGTATCACGTTTATCACTGTAGGTCTAATGGCGTTAGGCTTTATGTCTTTCTCTGGTGTTCAACTGTAAGTCGGGTAAACCGCATTAATTAAGGAATAGTCAATGGACATTATTCTTGGTGTAGTGATGTTTACTCTGATCGTACTTGCGCTAGTACTAGTGATTCTTTTCGCTAAGTCTAAGCTTGTACCAACAGGTGACATTACAATTTCTGTGAACGATGACGACTCGCTTGCTATCGTTACACAACCAGGCGGTAAGCTTCTGAGTGCTCTAGCTGGTGCTGGCGTATTCGTTTCTTCTGCTTGTGGTGGCGGTGGCTCATGTGGTCAGTGTCGCGTAAAAGTTAAATCAGGTGGTGGTGACATTCTACCAACCGAGCTTGACCATATTACTAAAGGTGAAGCGCGTGAAGGTGAGCGTCTAGCGTGTCAGGTTGCAATGAAAACTGACATGGATATCGAACTTCCTGAAGAAATCTTCGGCGTTAAGAAGTGGGAATGTACGGTTATCTCTAACGATAACAAAGCGACATTCATCAAAGAGCTTAAGCTACAAATTCCAGATGGCGAATCAGTACCTTTCCGTGCTGGTGGTTACATCCAAATTGAAGCTCCTGCTCACCACGTGAAATACGCTGACTTCGATGTACCAGAAGAGTACCGCGAAGATTGGGACAAGTTTAACCTGTTCCGCTACGAGTCTAAGGTAAACGAAGAAACAATCCGCGCTTACTCTATGGCTAACTACCCAGAAGAAGAAGGTATTATTATGCTAAACGTGCGTATCGCTACGCCGCCGCCTAATAATCCTGATGTACCGCCAGGTATCATGTCTTCGTTCATCTGGTCTCTTAAAGAAGGCGACAAGTGTACTATCTCTGGTCCATTTGGTGAGTTCTTCGCGAAAGACACAGACAACGAGATGGTCTTCGTTGGTGGTGGTGCGGGTATGGCGCCAATGCGCTCACACATCTTCGACCAACTTAAGCGTCTTAAATCGACTCGTAAGATGTCTTTCTGGTACGGTGCGCGTTCTAAGCGTGAAATGTTCTACGTAGAAGATTTCGATGGCCTACAAGCAGAAAACGACAACTTCGTGTGGCACTGTGCACTGTCTGACCCTATGCCAGAAGATAACTGGGATGGTTACACAGGCTTCATCCACAACGTACTGTACGAAAACTATCTGAAGGATCACGAAGCGCCTGAAGATTGTGAGTACTACATGTGTGGTCCACCGATGATGAACGCGGCTGTTATCGGCATGCTGAAAGATCTCGGTGTTGAGGATGAAAACATCCTACTGGATGACTTCGGTGGTTAATCTACCTAAGTGATTGAATCTATGGCTGGCTCGATTGAGTCAGCCATTTCTTTTTCGGTTTTCGAATCGATAGCGGAAATCGTTGCTGATTGTGGTTTCAATTTCCTCTATCCATTTAATATACGACAATAGGAGTTAACAAGTGAAAAAGTGGCTTGTTGCATTTGCTTCTCTATTGGTTTTGGCTGGTTGTGAAAAACCAGCAGAACAAGTTCATCTGAGCGGCCCAACCATGGGTACGACTTACAATATTAAGTACATTTCTACGGAAGGTATTGCTGCGCCTGAAGCGTTGCAAAAAGAAGTTGATCGACTGCTTGAGGAAGTAAACGACCAAATGTCTACCTACCGCAAAGACTCAGAGTTAAGTCGCTTCAACCAAAGTCAGTCAGCGGACGCGTTCGAGGTTTCACCACAAACAGCGACAGTGGTGAAAGAAGCTATTCGTTTGAACGGTCTTACTCAAGGTGCATTGGATGTAACGGTTGGACCATTGGTGAACCTTTGGGGCTTTGGCCCAGAAGCGCGACCTGAAGTGGTACCAACGGATGAAGAATTAGCCGCGCGTAAAGCCATGACAGGTATTGAACACTTAGCGGTGGAAGGCAGTACGTTAAGCAAAGACATCCCAAACCTTTATGTTGATTTGTCGACCATTGCTAAAGGTTGGGGTGTGGATGTGGTTGCTGATTACATTCAATCGCAAGGTATCGATAACTTTATGGTTGAAGTTGGCGGTGAGATGCGCCTGAAAGGCGTCAATCGTGAAGGCGTTAAATGGCGTATTGCGATTGAAAAGCCATCGGTAGAGGAGCGTTCAATTCAAGAGATTATTGAACCAGGGGATATGGCAGTCGCTACATCGGGTGACTACCGTAACTACTTTGAACGCGATGGTATCCGTTATTCACATATCATCAACCCAGAGACGGGTAAGCCTATCAACCACAAAGTCGTGTCGGTTACTGTATTAGATAAGTCTTCGATGACAGCGGATGGTCTAGCGACAGGTCTGATGGTATTGGGCGCAGAGCAAGGGATGAAAGTTGCCGAAGAGAACAACATTGCTGTGTTTATGATTGTGAAGACAGAAGATGGGTTCCAAGAACTAGCGTCATCGGCTTATAAGCCGTATATGAATAAATAATTACTAGTGAGCATGTCAATATGAATACATTTCTAATTACCTTTGGTGTGTTTTTGGCCGTGATAGCAGCGATGTCGATCGGTTACATCATCCAGAAAAAAGTAGTAAAAGGCAGCTGTGGCGGCTTAGGTGCCGTCGGGATCGATAAGGTGTGTAACTGCCCTGAACCTTGCGATGCGCGTAAAAAGCGTGAAGCACGTGAGGCGGCGCGCCAAGAAAAACTTGCAGCTTGGGAAAAAGATCGCATAGCGTAAAGCCCAGCCAGCCATTAAATAAAAAAGCCCAAGTAGAAATACTTGGGCTTTTTTGTTGGCGGTTTCTTAGTCGGTAATTAACGGTGATTCAGTTGGTTACGACCATCTTCTTTCGCTTTGTATAATCGGTCATCGGCAATTTTAATTTGCTCCTCAAGAGAGCCTTGTTCACTGCATACGCCAATGCTGATGGTGACATTAATCTGCTTGTCTTTGTGCTTAATTGGTGTCTTTTCGATGCGTTGGCGCATCTTCTCCAATCGCGTCACGAATTCACCTTGTTCTGTACAAGACTGAATACAAAACTCTTCGCCCCCAAAGCGAACGACCACATCGTCAGGAAAATAGATCTTGAGAATGTTGGCGACGGTGATCAGCGCCGCGTCGCCGCCGTCGTGGCCATAGCTATCGTTCACACCCTTAAAATGGTCTATGTCAAGCATGGCGATGCTTCGTTCTTCGCAACCTGAGCAGTCTTGATTGAACAAAAAACGACGATTCCACAGACCCGTGAGAGCATCTTGATTAGCCATTCGGTAGAGATTGTCTGTGGCCTCTTTCATATCCAATAGCTGGTGAACGCGGCAGTAGAACTCTTCGTGGTTAAAAGGCTTATTGAGAAAGTCATTCGCACCAGCTTTTAGAAACCGGGCGGTCATAGTGCTATCGGCGCTGCCTGATAAGCCAAGAATCGCGAGGCTGTTTTTATCATACTGTTGGCGGATCTCTCGCGTCATGGTGATACCATCTTTCGCGGGCATATCGTGGTCGGTGATGATAAACGTAATGTCGCTATTTTCAGCCAGCTTATGCATTGCTTCGCTACCATTGACTGCCTGCGTTGTCTTTATGTACTGATGCTCTAACAGTTGTGCGACGTGGCGGCGAACGGTTTGTGAATCGTCTACCACAAGTGCATGGTGCTGGACATTGTTAATGAGGCGCTTTGCGAGCGGAAGTAAATAAGAGACCGACGCCATACTGTCTTTTAAGATGTAGTCGACAACCCCTTTAGCAAGAACACGATCTCTAGTCTCTTCATTGAAGGTACCAGTCAAGACAATTGCTTTTTGTTCCTTGCTTAGTACCAGATCAATGACTTCACCGTCTTGGGCATCAGGCAAGCAGTAATCAAGCACGGCAAAATGAAAGCTACCATGCTTTTCAAGGGCTTTTTCTGTGTCCGCGTAGGTTTCACAGTCGATAACAGTACAACCGAGAGTCGCTAATTGCTGGACAAGGTAATTGCGGTAGGCGCGGCTATCTTCGACAACCAACACTTTGTTACTCAACCTATTTACTCCTGAATTCGGGACATCAGTTTAATAATAACCATATATTTTGATAGTTCTATAACCAGATTGAAAAAGTGCCGCTTAATTTTACAGTTGGATCAAATCTGGTAATTAATTATACTGTGTTTATGTACAGGTTTGAGCGCTAGCTATGGGCAGTCCGAAGAATAAGAAAATCATCCATGTTGATATGGACTGCTTTTACGCAGCGGTAGAGATGCGTGATAACCCAAGCTACCGCAACCGACCAATTGCAGTTGGTGGCCATGAAAAGCAACGAGGCGTACTAAGTACTTGTAATTACGAAGCTCGTAAGTTTGGTATACGTAGTGCAATGCCAACAGCACGTGCTTTGCAACTCTGTCCTCAGTTGCTGGTCGTTCCAGGCCGGATGCACGTTTACAAACAAGTTTCTCAGCAAATTCGAGAGATCTTTTCTCGCTATACGCAGTTAATTGAGCCGCTTTCATTAGATGAAGCGTACTTGGATGTGACGGAATCTACCCAGTGTCATGGTTCCGCAACGCTAATTGCCGAAGCGATTCGTCACGATATTTGGACTGAGCTGCAACTGACAGCGTCTGCGGGTATTGCCCCCGTTAAGTTTCTCGCCAAAGTGGCTTCTGACATGAATAAGCCCAATGGCCAATATGTTATTCCACCTGACAAGGTCCAAGAAGAGGTAGATAAGCTGCCGCTTGAGAAAATCCCAGGTGTTGGCAAGGTCAGCTTAGAGAAGTTGCACCAAGCGGGTTATTTTACCGGTAAAGATATTAAAGAGAGTAACTACAGAGACTTGTTGCTCAAATTTGGTCGGTTAGGGGCTTCGCTATGGAATAAGAGCCATGGTATCGATCCCCGAGAGGTTGTGGTTGAACGGGAACGAAAATCTGTTGGTGTCGAGCGAACGTTTAGTGAAAACATTTCGAGTTACGATCAGTGCTGGCAGGTCATTGAGGAAAAACTGTTCCCCGAACTGGAGAAGCGACTTGAAAAAGCCTCTCCGGATAAAGCCATCATTAAACAAGGTATCAAGCTTAAGTTTGCTGATTTTCAGTTAACCACCATTGAGCATATCCACTCTGAACTTGAGTTGGATTATTTTAAACAGCTACTCAGCGATATATTGAAGCGGCAGCAAGGCCGTGAGATTCGTCTATTGGGCTTAAACGTCATGTTGAAGCCCGAAATTCAAACCAAACAGTTGAGCTTTTTCTAGCCCAAGGTTTCCACGTGTTGTTTTACTTGAGCGAAAGGTATCGATTCCAATTGGCCAAATCCTGATAAAGAGCGCGCTTTGATCTTTGTGAAGGCTGGGGTAGTAATCCCGCAAAGGAATTTCACCTTCATGTTGAGTGTTAACCGTTCGGCGGCTTTCTGCTCAAGTTGTGTTAGCCATTGCTGTGTCTTTTGCGTGTCGAGCGATATGGTATCTTCACTAGGTAATGTCGCTACTTGGCCTCGACAAACACTACAGTGCCCGCACTGGCTGGGTGCTTGTTTGTCACCGAAATAGCTCGCTAGATTGGAGCTTAAACAGCGGGTAGATTCGAAAAAATCTAGTAAGGTATGAATACGCTGTATATCACTGGTTTCCTTGTCGAGAAACAGAGTGGCTAATTGATGAGCTAGTTCTTGAGAGGCGACTTCGCTAGGCTGTACACGATATACTTCTGTCATTAACTTACTTTCGAGTTCGATCCAACCTTTCTCGTTGAAGTAATCGAGCGCCGCGATGGCTCGGGAGCGCTCGCCTTGGAACTGTTGCCACAAGGTATCAAAGTCCACTTGGCACCAAGTTCTCGCTTGAGGCGCACAGTTAAATAACGCGCGAACGAACTCTTGTCGCTGTGGATCAAATTGATCGGTAATGTACTGTTTGTCGACCAAAAACTTGAACCGATAATCGGCAAAGTAACTGTACTGGGCACTGATCAAACCTTTCAGTTCCATATAAACCAGTAGTGTTTTAAGCGGTAACTGACGAACATTACTTTCACTTGCAAGGCGGCTTAATACGACTTCCCATTGAGGGGAGGAATGGATGGCTTGGTTGATAATAAATTCAATCTCACCGCTTTCTGGTGTGTCACCGTAAATGAAGTTCTCTAGGGTGCTGATGGCGTTTTTATTTGCTAATAAGGTGCAATAAGACATATGCCCATCTCTGCCCGCTCGGCCAATTTCCTGTGCATAGTTTTCTATCGATTTAGGTAGGTCGTAGTGAACGACTCGTCTGATATCGGATTTATCCACTCCCATGCCAAATGCGATGGTTGCCACGATACAATCGAGGTTCCCGGCCATAAATCTAGATTGGATTTGCTCTCGAGTTTGATTGTCCATACCCGCATGATATGCGCTGCTATTGATACCTTGCTCTAGCAACGCCTTAGCGACATGCTCTGCGGTATTTTGCAAGGTCACATACACTATGCTTGGTTGTGTTGGATCTTGTTTTAATAATGACACCAAGGTTGGTAATTTGTCTTCATCGCGGCAGGGGGAAATGGTGATATCCAAGTTGGGGCGATAGAAGCCCGTGACCACAATATCTGAATCATCAATAGCGAACTTGTCTCGCATGTCTTTGATGACCGATTCAGTCGCCGTTGCTGTGAGCAGCAGGGCTTGTGGGATATTAAATTCGCGCAGATATTGGGGAAGTTTCAAATAGTCAGGACGGAAGTTGTGTCCCCATTCCGAGATACAGTGCGCTTCATCGACCACCAATAATGAAATTGGGATTTGAGAAATAAACTGACGAAAACGCTCATTTTTGAGTCGTTCGACCGAAATCATCAGCACCTTGGTTGCCCCTTGTCTAACTTGCTCCATCACATGCAAGGTTTCTTCTCTCGTCTGGCTAGAGTCAATCGATGCGGCAGGGATTTGTTTGCTATTCAAAAAGGCCAATTGATCCTTCATCAAAGCCAGTAGGGGGGAAACGACAAGGGTTAGGTGCGGAAGTGTTACCGCAGGCAATTGATAACACAATGACTTGCCTGAGCCTGTTGGAAAGATAGCTGCCGCCGAGTGGCCGGCAAGGACCTTTTCTACGACTTGCTGCTGACCGGGTCTAAGAGAGTCGAAGCCAAATGTTTGTTCGAGAGTTGCTTGAATATTAGTATCTAGCTTTGATTCACTCATAGGGTGTTATTCCGGTTTCTTTCACAGTCAATGAGCTCTATTCTAGGGGGATTCGAGTCAATGGAACATGGTTTTAGTATGAATAAGTTGGAGCTAAAACAGATTATTCTCGATTTATTGGAGAAAAAACGGCAAGTCGCACAAAGCTCAGTGCAAAGAGCGATAGAATCGGCCACGGATGAAGAGACCGTTCCTGAGCACAAGTACGATACTCTCGCACTCGAGGCGGCTTACCTCGCGCACGGACAAGCCATGCGCCTGCAAGAATGCGAACAGGAAATCAGGCAGATAACGGATCTTGAGTTACCTGTCGCACCGAGCAATGTTGTGATGGGAAGTTTAGTCTACGTTAGCGATTTGGATGAGGTCGAACATTGCTATTTTATGGCTCCATGCTCTGGAGGCCTTAAGGTAACCTTTGGCGAAACTGAAGTGACACTTGTGACCTTTGAGTCGCCTTTAGGCCGAGCTTTAAAGGGGAGAATGTCGGGTGACGAAGCTGAGTATAAGGTTGCAGATACGATGTTTAGTTACCAAATAGAAACCATTAGCTGACATAATAACTTTGGTCATTTGTTATGGTGAAAGTGAATTAACACAGTGAGAAGAGTATGAAAAAGGTATTACTGACACTTCCATTACTGGTCTCGAGCCAAGTGTTTGCGGCTCAATGTCATGTGGATTTGAAGAATGAAGTTCACTTAAATGACAATACATTAGAAATTCATCAAACCAGTGGTGATACTGCGATAGTCGATGGCAATAACAATCTGACCATTCACGGTGAGCGGGTTGAATTGAATGCTGAACAAAAGCAAGCCATCGATGATTACCGTCAAAGCCTGAATGATTACTTACCTCGGGCGAAACAAGTGGCTCAAGATGGTCTCGCGCTGGCTAACGATATTATTGATGATGTCGCCGAGAGTTTTAATGCACCAGAGGCGTTTGATGGCGTTAAGCAGTCGATGAAGCAGTTCTATGAGGATGTGGAATCGCGTTACTACAAAAACGGCGACCTGATTTTACCAGCAGAGAGCTTTTCCTCTTTCGCTGATACTTGGACTGAAGACCTTGATAAAGCAATGTCGCTGTTTAATGAAGAGTTTATCACCAGTGCCTTTGACGTCATGTCTGACAAGATGAAACAAGAAGGTGGTTTAAACTTAACGGAAATGGCGAACTCAATGGCGGAGTTGAAAGAACGGATCGCTAAACGCATGGCTGAACATCAAACGGAAATTGAACAGCAGAGTAAAGAGTTTTGTGACTCGTTAGATGACATGGCTGAGCAGGAGCAACAACTGCACAAGAAGATTCCTGAACTGAAAGATTATCAAATTTTCACCATCTAGTTTGAAAGAGCACCGCAAGGTGCTCTTTTTGTAGACAACTCATCTATGATTGTGTTTAATTCACGCTCTTTATTGACATAGCGTACATTATCTCGCGTGCAGATATCTCATTTCTCCATTAAACAGCTCACCATACTAGCCTCGATCATGATGGCTGGTACGTTTGTTGTTTGTTATCTCTCGTTTCGCTATTTCTGGACTTATGATGCGGCTATGGAGCAAGTCCATGCTCAACAGCAAGAAGAGGTGCATCGAGTTAAGACGCTGCTAGATATTCAAAAGTCTAATCTGGCGCAGGGTTTGGTGGATTACGCAGCTTGGGATGAAGTCGCTAAGTTCATTCAAGGTCAAAGCAACGACTTTTTAGACAGTAGCCTAAACGAGCACTCCTTTGCCGCACAACAAATCAACGGTATTTTCATTTTTAACGCTGATGTCTCTTTAATCTGGGGACGCTTGTACGATTACATCTACAAGCAAGAACTTTCCTATGAGGAAATTCGCTACAAGTTCGGTAGCTTGTTGGCAGACAGTTTGCGCTCTCGTACCGACCAGATTACGCCTTTTGTGCAGTATCTGGTGCTGAATGGTAAACCTCACTTAGTTGCCACCTCTCGCGTTTGTAATAGCGATGGTATGGATTGTGATAAAGGTTATATGATGTTTATCAAGCAGATTGGTGACCAGTTTAGTCAGACATTGATGCAGGCGACGGGGCTCGACGTTGATATTTGGACTAAGCAACAAGCACAAGCGAGAAACTTTCAGCCAAGCGCTGACGTTTCTGTGATCGAGAAACTCGACTATCGCAATCAACCAAACGTGTGTGTCATCATTCGCCATCTTGCGACAACCCCTCCTTTTATTACTTGGAAAGAGCTGAGCGCGCTATTGGCGTTTGCTTGTTTTATGTTTGTCTTCAACCTGTCTGTGGTACACATCATGGTTAAGCCGATTACTCGTGCTAGATACGCATTGGACAGTTTAAGCAAAGGGCAATCCTCCCAGTTAACCGATCAAGATACCTTCATCTCTTATGAAATGCGCGATTTCGTTAATCGAATTAACGAGATATTTAATCAGCTTGAGTTAAAACAAAAAGAACTAGAATGGTTAGCCTTACATGATGCATTAACGACGGTGGGTAACCGACGCAGCTTGCAGCAGCATTGGAGTCGTTTGCTTGAAGGTCAACCACGATGTACCAGTGTGGTTTTGATTGATATCGATTTCTTCAAGCCTTTTAATGACAACTATGGCCATATTGAAGGCGATAAGGTGCTACAAATAGTGGCGAAAACGCTTCAGCATTGCGATAGTGACTGCGATAAGTTTGTTGCACGTTTTGGCGGCGAAGAATTTTGTGTGATTTTAAGTTCAGACTCTCCAATCGACAGTATCGAAGAAGCGAATCAATTAAGAGTGGCTATTGAGCAGTTGCAGATTGCGCACGAATTTTCACCTATCTCTTCCTACCTCACGATTTCAGCAGGGGTCGTTGAATGCCGACTCACTTCATCAGATAAGCTACAAGATAAAATTCGACTCGCAGACGCGGCGTTATATGCAGCCAAACAACAAGGCCGTAATCGACTTGTTGTTCATGTCGATGATTGAACTCTGCGTTTCAAATGTTTTACAGGAGTAATCGCCTGTAATTTAGGCTATAAGTTGGTCATATCCTCTAAAAGTATTGATGTGGGTAATTAATTATATTAGTGTACTAGCTAACTAGTTCATTGGTGCAAATAGAGTAGTATGGCACAAGTAGACACATCTCAAACTCGTGAGCATTTTGGCTCCCGCCTCGGTTTTATTCTCGCAGCTGCTGGCGCAGCGGTTGGTCTTGGTAACATCTGGGGATTTCCCACACAAGCAGCAAGTAATGGTGGCGGTGCTTTCTTACTTGTCTATTTAGTGATGATCCTTGTGGTGGCTTTCCCTATGCTGGTGGTCGAAATGGCGATTGGCCGCCATGGCCAAGCGAATCCAGTTGATAGCATGCGTTCACTTACTAGTAACCCTGTTGGCAAGCGTGTCGGTGCTGCCGTTGGTTGGATAGGGCTAAGTGTGCCGAGTGCGGTATTGGCTTTCTACAGCATCGTCGGTGGTTGGTTGATTTGTTTCTTACTTGGCGCTGTGACTGACGTCTTAGGAATGGAAGCGGCGACAGCTTGGTTTAAAGGCTTTAGTGTTGAACGTAACCTTTTTGGTACCATCACGTTTTACGTTCTCACTATTTTAATCGTTCAAGGTGGTGTCAAGCAGGGTATCGAGAAGTGGTCGACACGTCTGATGCCTGCCCTGTTTGTCCTATTTGGCCTGCTGTTTGTCTACATCATGACGCAAAATGGTGCAATGGAAGGGTTGAAGCACTACTTGATCCCGGATTTTGAAAAAGTGATGGACCGTAAATTGATTCTCGCAGCCATGGGGCAGGGGTTTTTCTCGCTTACTATTGGTGGCTGTTCAATGCTGATTTATGGTTCGTACCTTAGCAAGCGAGAAAACCTGCCTAAAATGGCAATGAACGTAACCTTGGTCGATACTGCTGTTGCATTTATTGCTGGATTGGTCGTGATGCCCGCCATGTTTGTTGCAATGCAAAAAGGCGTACAGATTTATGCCGAAGACGGGTCACTGCTAAGTTCTGATACCTTAGTGTTTACCGTGTTACCACTGATGTTTGATAGCTTAGGTCTACTAGGTCAGCTGTTTGCGATCGTGTTCTTTTTGCTGCTCACCATTGCGGCGTTAACGTCTTCCATCTCAATGTTGGAATGCCCTGTTGCGTTGGTTAGTGAACGTTTTAATACCAAACGTACGCCAACGAGCTGGGTACTTGGCGGTCTGATTGCTCTGTTTAGTGTGGTCATCGTCTACAATTTTGGTGAATTGTTTGGCTTAGTTGCGATGGTTGCTACGCAGTACCTACAGCCAGCAGCGGCTCTGCTATTCTGCTTATTTGGCGGTTGGGTATGGAATCGTCACTCTAAGATCAAAGAATTAGAGCAGGGTTGTCCTGAATTTACTCAAGGCTGGTTTGGCAAAGTGTGGCCAGCTTACGTGAAGTTTGTTTGTCCTGTGCTTGTAGCCACCGTTATCTGGGCATCATTTGGATAACAAATCGCTTTAAAAAATAGCCCGCATTGTGCGGGCTATATTTATGTGACGTTTTTAAGAGGGGGAGTTGATCTGGCCAGTTGTTAGTGGCTCCAAATCCGCATCAATTACCTCTTCAATAAACTCTTCAACCACTTGCTCAACTTCCTCATCATCTTGCGAGAAGTAAGCTAAATGGAAAATCGCGTCCCCTTCATTCACCAGTGGCAGAGTTTGTTGACCGATAACAATGCCGCCTTTGCGAGCGGTGAGTTCAATCTCACTGTGGCCGAGTGGGGCACTGATGTAAGCTAATACTTGGCCTTTCTCAACTTTCTCGCCCAGTGTCACAACCGTGCGCAAAATACCGTCACTCTCTGCTCGTAACCAACTGGTAGACTTAGCGATGACCGGTGTAGGCAGTTTCTTTCTACTGGAGCGCAGCATACCAATTGCCTGCATCACACGTTGCACACCGATGAAACCGGCGCTGATACAAATTGGCTCAAAGCGTAATGCTTCACCCGCTTCATAAGTCAGAACCGGAATGCCCAGGCGTTCAGCCTCGCTACGCAGAGAACCATCACGTAGTGGAGCATCGACTATCACTGGCGTAGCGAACGCCTGAGCAATACGGAGTGTTTCTGGATTACTTAAGTCTGCACGTATTTGTGGCAGATTGGTGCGGTGTATTGCACCTGTGTGTAAATCCAGAATGTAATCGCAACGCTTCGCCACTTGTGAGAAAAAGGTGTTTGCCATCCGAGAGGCAAGAGAGCCCTTTTCACTGCCTGGGAAGCAGCGGTTCATATCACGTCTGTCAGGCAGATAGCGTGATTTATGAATGAAACCAAATACATTCACAATCGGGACTGCAATCAGCGTCCCCTTGAGCTTTTCGGCATCTATGGTATCAATTAACTGCCTGACTATTTCAACGCCGTTGAGTTCATCACCATGGATCGCTGCGTTAACCATAAGGACTGGCCCTGCTTGCTTGCCATTAATGATCTCGACTGGGATCGATAGAGGCGAATGGGTATAAAGCTTCGCTGCTTCTAACTCAATAACCTTACGCTCTCCCGGCGAGATAGACTCGCCGAGAAATTCAAACATGTTATTTTTTTTAGCCTTTGCCACGAGTTTTAGTCCTTTTACTTGCCGCATTTTTCTCAATAAATTCGACAATCATTCCAGCTATGTCTTTACCAGTTGCGGCCTCAATACCTTCAAGACCTGGAGATGAGTTTACTTCCATCACCAATGGACCACGCTCAGATCGTAGCAGATCGACCCCGGCCACATTTAGACCCATTATTTTCGCTGCAGCGACTGCGGTACGGCGCTCTTCTGGTGTGATCTTAATTAAAGATGCACTGCCACCGCGATGTAGGTTAGAACGGAACTCGCCTTCCGCACCTTGACGCTTCATTGCCGCAATCACTTTATCACCGATGACAAAGCATCGAATATCCGCACCACCCGCTTCTTTGATGTACTCTTGCACCATGATGTTTGCTTTTAGGCCCATGAAGGCTTCAACAACGCTTTCTGCTGCTTTGCGTGTTTCAGCAAGAACCACACCGATACCTTGAGTGCCTTCTAGCAGTTTAATCACCACTGGTGCACCGCCAACCATCTCAAGTAGATCTTTCACGTCATCAGGCTTGCTAGCAAAACCAGTGATTGGCATGCCGATGCCTTTGCGTGACAGTAGCTGCATTGAGCGTAGCTTGTCGCGTGAGCGAGTAATTGCCACAGATTCATTGACCGGATACACACCCATCATTTCGAACTGGCGCAATACTGCTGTTCCATAGAAAGTCACCGATGCACCGATTCGAGGGATGATCGCGTCAAATCCAGAGAGCTCCTCACCTTTGAAGTGGATTTCTGGTTTCTCTGAGTTGATATTCATGTAACAACGTAGTGCATCGATCACTTTGACTTCGTGACCACGGTTTTGTGCCGCTTCAATAAGACGCTTAGTTGAGTACAGGTTCGCGTTGCGAGACAGAATACCAATTTTCATTATTTGCTTTCCTCGAAAGGGACTAAAAACGATTCAACAGGGTCGACAATGATGCGATCGTGCATTGCAGTGCGACCTAATAACATGCGAAAAGCCATGTTTTCGCGATTAGTTAAGGTAATTTCTATTGGCCAACTTTTTCCACCTAGACTCAGTTCAGACTCAATCACATAGCGTGATTCTTCGTGGCCACCTGAATCGCGTACGATACGCTCATCAATTACTTTAGCTTCACATAATGTTTCGAAATCCGTGTCATGTTGTTTTGGGTGAATCCAGAAGCGGACCCACAGAGCTTCGTCCTTTTTAAAGCTCTCTACTTTGAACGCGTGTAAGCAAGACGTCCTAGCTCCGGTATCAATTTTTGCGTTAATTTCATTAATACCTAAACCTGGCAGGCTAAGAGTTTCTCGCCAACCGACTAATAGTTTTTCTTTCATCGCAGTAACATAATTTTAGAGAGTATTTAAGACGCTCGAGTGAAGTGAGCATCCCCAACATAACACGGTCGAATTGTGCCGAGTCTTGTGCTTGAAGAGGGTAAGAATCTACCCAAAGGCGCTTCAAGGAGGGCGACTGTAGCAACCAAGGATGGGTGTGACTAACGAAAAAATAATACCGTGACGACAAAAATTATTTATCGATAGAAAAAGAGTGGCAATAAAAAAGCCAGCTAATCTGAGCTGGCTTTTTGGATAAGTTTTTCTAATGGAATGTTGCTAGTTTAGCAAATTACGCCTTTTCAGGAATAGCCTCTAGCAGAGCAACCATTTGATCCCAGAATAGGGCAACGGTATCAATCTTCACTTTCTCATCTGGTGAGTGAGGGAACTTAATCGTTGGGCCGAAAGAAACCATGTCCATGTTCGGGTATGGCTCTTTAAACAGGCCACATTCAAGACCTGCATGGATGACCATGATATTTGGTTTGTGGCCGTAGATGCCTTCATACATATCACGGAAGATGGCCATGATTTCTGAATCTGCATCAGGTTTCCAACCTGGGTAAGCCCCAGAGAATTCAATGCTTGCGCCTGCTAGCTCAGCAACAGAAGCCAGCATGCCTTCTACTTGTTGGCGACCAGAGTCGATCAGCGAGCGAACAAGGCATAGCACTTGAATTTGGTTTTCTTCAGTGGTGATAACGCCCACGTTTAGAGATGTCTCGACTACGCCTTCGATTTCGTCGCTCATGCGGATCACGCCATTTGGACATGCATTTAGCGCTGCGATGAAACGTTGTTGGTCTGCAACCACTAGAGCGTGAGCGTCAGTGTCGATGGCTTCATTGAACGAAACGATGTCAGTTTCTACTTTACCTAGCTCAGTTTTTAGCAGGTTAGTGTAGAACTCAAACAGTTCCGCCAGTTTAGCTTCATTTTCAGCAGGAACAGCAACCGTCACGAATGCTTCGCGAGGAATCGCATTACGCAGGCTACCACCACGGAATTCAACCAAGCGCAGATCAAGCTCTTGTGCGTGACCAGCTAAGAAGCGTGCAACAAGCTTATTTGCGTTCCCACGGCCTGTGTGAATGTCACAACCAGAGTGGCCACCCTTCAAGCCTTTGAGAACGAGCTGACGAGTAATGTAACCTGCTGGAATAGCTTCGCGTTTGATATCGAAGGTCATTTCACCATCAATACCGCCAGCACAACCCATGTAGACTTCGCCTTCTTGCTCTGAGTCTGTATTAAGAAGGATGTCACCTTCTAACCAACCCGCTTCAAGACCAAAGGCGCCAGTCATCCCCGCTTCTTCATCAACGGTTAATAGAACTTCGATAGGGCCGTGCTTAATGTCCGTTGAAGCAAGTACGGCTAAACAAGACGCCATGCCCATGCCGTTATCTGCACCCAGAGTAGTGCCTTTGGCTGTTACCCATTCGCCGTCGATGTATGGTTGAATTGGATCTTTGGTGAAGTCATGATCTGTGTCTTCATTCTTCTGAGGCACCATATCAATGTGCGCTTGTAGAACGACCCCTTTTTTGTTTTCCATGCCTGCTGTCGCTGGCTTCTTAATGAAAACGTTACCTGTTGGGTCACGACGAACCTCTAGGCCTTGCTCCGTCGCCCAGTTAACAATGTACTGAGCAAGCGCTTCTTCATGTTTAGAAGGGTGAGGGATAGAACAGATCTTATCGAAAAACTGCCATAGTGGCGCAGGTGATAAGTTGCTGATTTCAGAATGGAATTCAGACACGGATGACTCCTTATAAAGAATAATGCCAGATCATATAGTTAATAAAATGACTAATGTGGAATATTTCACTATTAATTGGCAATTAAGTAGGAGCACAGAATAGCACTACCTGAGTTAAGCGTGTAGTCCAACAGGAAACGAAATATTTCGGTGCTATCACAGAACGCGGATTCTTTGTCTAACCTGTTAGGTGATCGTTTTCGTATCAAGTGTAATGTTCAAAAAACAATAAATTGATATAAGTGTAATTTAATTACAATATTTACTTGATCTAGGTCAGTTTAGAAAGTTTTTGTGATTTTTGTCACTTTAATACTTGTAATTAAATTTCTTTGGGGTATATTTATAACCAACTTCGAAAGCGAAGAGAAAATGCTCAAAGGATGAGTCCGATTTGTCGCCTCCAAGGAACCGAGAAATCAATATGTTTAATTTGTTTTAATTGATTTAGAAGGTGATATTTATGAAAGGTTTACCAAGTGCAGCATTCTGGCTAAACAACTCTGTTTACACAGGCAGCTTTACTTACCCAACAAGTTTCGGTTACTAACACCTACACTTGTTACTCTCGAACAAGTTTGTTCACCCCTATATATTGGAATTTTTTTACAGCCTTATATAGCTGACATGATTCAACCGCCACTCAATTTGAGTGGCGTTTTTTTATCTGTACATTTGGCTGGTTAAAAAAACACCACAAACCACTGCTTTTCTCGCAACCCATTGAGCTCTCTGCATATTATTCGCATAAACACATATCCACTGACGGACTTCCGCGACCAAGAATATTGAAAATTTACTACATGGTGTAAAAAAACACCGGTGGGTAAAAAGGGGGAGTTCGTATCTTATCCTTTGATATTTCGGCACTATTACCAGCGTATACCGCAAAAAT
This sequence comes from Vibrio sinaloensis DSM 21326, assembly GCF_000189275.1. Classification (GTDB taxonomy): domain Bacteria; phylum Pseudomonadota; class Gammaproteobacteria; order Enterobacterales; family Vibrionaceae; genus Vibrio; species Vibrio sinaloensis. The sequence continues at coordinate 94,356 of NZ_AEVT01000067.1, forward strand.
GGACCTTAATCGGCATAATAGCCTGCAGAAATATTGATTAGAGTGTTAATTCTATCTGGAATTTGAGATTTGATAACTTTATAATTCGAGCCAATCGATTACGCAACCGTTTACTTTTTACCTTTTTAGGATTCGATCATGTTCGAAAAACTGTTCAAACTCAGTGAACACGGAACTAACGTAAAAACTGAGATCATCGCAGGTATCACTACCTTCCTCACCATGGCATACATCATTTTTGTAAACCCAGCGATGCTTGCTGATGCAGGTATGGATAAAGGTGCCGTGTTTGTTGCGACCTGTTTAGCAGCGGCTATTGGTTGTTTCATTATGGGCTTTGTTGCCAACTACCCGATTGCTCTTGCTCCTGGAATGGGGTTGAACGCCTTCTTTACTTACGGTGTTGTATTAGGCATGGGCCACTCATGGCAAGTGGCATTGGGTGCTGTGTTTGTTTCAGGTATCATTTTCATGGCATTGAGTGTGTTTAAGATCCGTGAATGGATCATCAACTCAATTCCAATGTCTTTGCGTACTGGTATTTCTGCAGGTATCGGCCTTTTCTTAGCATTCATTGGCCTGCAAAACTCTGGCATCGTCGTTGATAATCCGGCAACGTTGGTGGGTTTAGGTCATATCACCAATTTACAACCTGCATTAGCCGCGTTAGGTTTCTTCCTAACCATTGGCTTGGTTTACCGTGGTGTTCGTGGTGCGGTGATGATCGCGATTCTAATCATTACTGTGATTGGATTGTTGCTCGGCGATGTACAGTGGGGCGGTATTATGTCGGCTCCACCGAGCGTTGCGCCTACGTTCATGCAGATGAACATTGCAGACGTGTTCGAAGTCGGCATGATTTCTGTGGTGTTTGCGTTCTTATTCGTTGACCTCTTCGATACTGCTGGAACCTTGGTTGGCGTCGCCACTAAGGCGGATCTGATCAAAGAAGATGGCAAGCTACCTCGCCTAAGTAAAGCGCTTTTAGCTGACTCTACTGCGACGTCAGTAGGTGCAATGATCGGTACTTCTAGCACAACCTCTTATGTGGAATCTACCGCTGGTGTTGCGGCGGGTGGTCGTACTGGTCTTACGGCAGTCGTGGTTGGTGTTTTGTTCCTATTGGCATTGTTCTTCTCGCCGTTAGCGGGGATGATTCCAGCTTACGCGACGGCTGGTGCTCTGTTCTACGTGGCTATTTTGATGATGTCCGGACTTGTTAGCATTGATTGGCGTGACTTGACAGAAGCCGCTCCAGTGGTTGTGACTTGTCTACTGATGCCTTTGACTTACTCAATCGCGGAAGGGATTGCACTTGGTTTTATCTCTTACGCAGCGATTAAAGCCTTAAGTGGTCGTGGACGTGAAGTTTCTATCAGTGTTTGGGCTCTCTCAGCGGTATTTGTGATCAAATATTTAGTGGCTTAAGCGCAGTCTAAGCGAATAGCTAGTTGATAAATACCTGTCGCCATAGCGGTTTACTGCTATGGCGACTGTTTTTTTGAACTAAGGCAGAATTCTCCATTGGTATTGTAGGGCGCTTCCGTTAAAATAAACGTTTGCGTCGCTTTTCCCCCATATATTTGCCTGTTGCAATTTGGTCACTAACGACATTTGTGGGGATGCAGATTTTTCAAATATTAGGTTATTACAATGGCTAAGAAATTCATTATCACTTGGGACCAAATGCACAGCTACTGCCGTGAATTGGCAGAAAAACAGATGCCAGCAGAGCAATGGAAAGGTATTTGGGCGGTAAGCCGTGGTGGTCTTGTTCCTGGCGCAATTTTAGCGCGTGAACTGGGTATCCGTCATGTGGATACAGTTTGTATCTCAAGCTATGACCACGATCACCAACGTGATATGACAGTGGTTAAAGCACCTGAGGGTGACGGTGAAGGTTACCTAATTGTGGAAGATCTCGTAGACAGCGGAGACACGGCCCGCAAGCTGCGTGAGATGTATCCGAAAGCAAAATTGATCGCAGTGTGTGCAAAACCTGCGGGTGTTGAATTGCTGGATGATTACGTTGTTGATATCGCTCAGGAAACTTGGATCGAACAACCTTGGGATATGTCTATCCAGTACGTTGAGCCAATCAATCGCAAGCAAAAGTAGTCGTTTTGCCTGAAAGGCAACAGATTCTTGATAAATGACCCTTTATTGGGTCATTTTTTTTATTACTATTTAAGAAACTCTTTTAATTAGGTCACACCCATGTCTGAGGAAGTCAGCAAAAACCTATCTGAAACGCTATTCGCCAACCATAAACAAGCGAAAGAAACCTCTGCTCTTACGCAATATATGCCGAGCAGTAATAGCTATCTGGACGAGAAGCGCGAGCAAGAAGGTTACAAGTGGTATCGCAATTTGCGACGTATGCAATGGGCTTGGCAAGGATTAGATCCTATTGAAATTGAAGCAGTATTGGCGAAAATTGCCGCATCTCCTCATTCTCGAACCCAGGATCAGTGGCTAGATACGGTTATGGGTTATCACAGCGGTAACTGGACCTATGAATGGACCAAGTTAGGTATGCTGCATCAAAAACGCTCTGGTACTTTAAATGGTGAAGAAGCCGCAGATGAGCTGTTCAACGCATCGCTCTGTTTTAGCATCGCTGGCTACCCACACCTCAAAAACGATAATTTGGCAACCCAAGCGCAAGTGCTAGCCAGTAACGCGTATACCGAAGCGACGAAGAAGACTAAGTATATTGTTAAGCGGTTAGAGATTCCGTATCAGAAAAAACGCATCGTTGCTCATTTGCATTTGACGAGCACTGAGAAACCGCAGCCAGTGGTCATGGTCAGTGCCGGACTTGATAGTTTGCAAACCGATTTGTGGACGTTATTTCGCGATCATTTCGCCAAAAGAAACATTGCCATGTTAACGGTTGATATGCCGTCGATCGGTCATAACACTCACTGGAATCTAACTGAAGATACGTCTGTGCTTCATCAAGCGGTATTGAACGAGCTTTATTCGATCCCGTGGGTTGATCACCATCGTGTTGGATTGATTGGTTTTCGTTTTGGCGGTAATGCTATGGTGCGCTTGTCCTTTATGGAGCAAGAAAAGGTGAAGGCGTGTGTCTCACTCGGTGCTCCCATTCATGATGTACTTTCTTCGCCAGAAAAACTGAAGAAAATGCCTAAGATGTATTTGGATGTATTGGCTTCTCGCTTGGGGAAAAGCGCGGTCGATATTCACAGTCTTTCTAGTCAATTGATGGCTTGGTCTCTTAAAGTACAAGGCATACTGTCAAGCCGTAAGACTCGCGTTCCGATTTTAGCGATGAGCTTAGAGGGAGACCCTGTTTCACCATACAGTGATAACCAGTTAGTGGCTTTATTTAGTGACTATGGAAAAGCGAAGAAAATAAGTGCCAAGACAATTACACAAGGATATGAGCAATCCCTCGATTTAGCGATCAAGTGGCTAGAAGATGAGCTAATTAGATGACATTTCGAGTATTTTAGACGACACTGATATTAAGGCGTACCTAAACTTATAAGTCCTGTGCGCCTGTAATAATAAATTCAGTGATGAATATGGAGATTCATAATGTCTGATACTACCAAAACCCCAACCCACTATCGTTTACTTTCGGTCCTTCGCGCTATCGGACCGTATTTACGAGAATCGCAAAGTGAGGAAGGGGCCTATTTGTTTGACTGCTTGTCTGTCTGTGTAGACGATAAAAAATCACCCGAACAACGAGAGTTTTGGGGCTGGTGGTTAGAACTAAAGCAGGAAGGGGATGCTTATCAAGCGCGTTATCGTATTGGTCTGTACGATATCAGTGGTGAGTGGCAAGACAAAAAGATCCCTAAAAAAGCGGTTGAAGATGTTAACCGTACACAAGAAGCATTTCACCTGAAGCTTGTCGAAACATTGCAATCTGAGTTTGGAATTCCGATTCAGATGCATCAAGAATCAGTCGAATTTGTTTAATTTTCACTAGTTATCTTTAATCCACTACAAAAAGGCGCGTTTTCGCGCCTTTTCTACTTGTGAATTTAGCGTTTGATTGCTAAAACATCAGGTCTAATCAATCTTTATCTCAACAGATGTGTGAGTCAGATTGTGACGATTGATATTTATTTCATAGTAGAAAGGCAATGAATCAAGAAAGCGGAAAAACGCAGCAGGCAAAAACTGTTGTTGTGAAACTAGGTACCAGCGTATTGACTGGTGGAACGCTCGCATTAGATCGTGCTCATATGGTTGAGCTAGTCCGTCAATGTGCAGAGCTTAAAAAGCAAGGCCACTCTGTGGTTATGGTTTCGTCTGGCGCAATTGCAGCTGGTCGAGAGCACCTAGGTTACCCCGCATTGCCCAACTCTATGGCCAGCAAGCAATTGTTGGCTGCGGTTGGCCAAAGTCAACTTATCCAAACTTGGGAATCTTTGTTTGCGATTTATGGCATGAAGATCGGCCAAATGTTACTGACTCGCGCTGATTTGGAAGATCGCGAACGCTTCTTGAATGCACGCGATACCATCAATGCTCTTGTTGAAAATGACATCATTCCGGTGGTTAATGAAAATGATGCGGTCGCCACCAGTGAGATAAAGGTGGGCGACAATGACAATTTGTCCGCGTTGGTTGGGATTTTGTGTGGCGCAGATAAGTTACTCTTGCTCACGGATCAAAAAGGCCTGTTTACCGCAGACCCACGTAAAGACCCAAATGCGGAGTTGATCAAAGAAGTTAAAACCATTGATGACACACTGCGTAAGATTGCTGGTGGTAGCGGTACTACTTTGGGCACTGGCGGAATGGCGACCAAGCTCCAGGCTGCAGATATTGCCCGTCGTGCGGGGATTGAAGTCATCATTGCCGCAGGTAGCGCGCCAAATGTCGTTTTTGATTCGTTAGGTAACGCGCCACAAGGTACGCGTTTCCTACCCTGTGAAGAGGCGTTAGAAAACCGCAAACGTTGGATTCTAGCTGGTCCTGCGACATCGGGTGACATCATTATCGACGATGGTGCCGTGAACGCAGTGATTGAGAAAGGTAGCAGCTTGCTGGCGAAAGGGTTAACTGAGGTTACCGGTGAGTTTGCTCGCGGCGACGTCGTTCGCGTGACCAACTCTCAAGGCAAAGTTGTTGCGCGCGGTATTGCTAGCTACTCAAGCTTAGACATGGCAAAAATTGTCGGTAAACACAGTAAAGATATCATTGGAATATTAGGTTATGACTACGGGAATGAAGTGATTCACCGTGACGATATGGTCGTAATCCAAGAATAAGGAATTGTATTGTGGAACTGATTTCTATGGGTAAAGCGGCTAAAGAAGCGGCTTTCCAACTGGCAACTGCGTCAACGGCGCAGAAAAATAAAGCGCTGGCTATCATTGCTGACGAATTAGAAGCAAACGCGGACGTCATTCTTGCTGCGAATGCTAAAGACATCGAAAAAGGACGCGAAGCGGGCCTTACCGAGGCGCTTCTTGACCGTTTGTTATTAAACCCAGAGCGTTTAACTGGTATCGCGAACGACGTTCGTAATGTGATTAGCTTAAATGATCCTGTTGGCAGTGAACTAGACAGTAAAGTGCTAGAAAATGGTATGTCTCTGTCTCGACGTCGCGTACCGCTTGGTGTGGTTGGCGTCATTTACGAAGCGCGTCCAAATGTCACCATTGATATTGCTGCTCTGTGTTTGAAAACGGGTAATGCCAGCATTTTACGTGGTGGTAAAGAAACGTTCTTCTCTAACATGGAGTTAGTGAAAGTGATTCAGTCGGCACTCGCAAAAGCGGGTTTGCCAGCAGCGTCGGTACAATACATCGAAAAGCCTGATCGTGAGCTTGTCTCTCAGCTGCTGAAGCTGGATGAGTATGTCGACATGATCATTCCTCGTGGCGGCGCGGGTTTGCACAAGATGTGTAAAGAAAATAGCACGATTCCTGTCATCATTGGTGGCTTTGGCATCAGCCACATATTCGTGGATGAAAGTGCAAATCTTGAGAAGTCGCTCAACGTGGTCGAAAACTCGAAAGTACAGCGCCCGTCAGCCTGTAACTCACTGGATACACTCCTTGTACACCAACAAGTCGCGGCGGAGTTTTTACCTATGTTAGCAGAGCGCTTTGCTGACAAGGTTGCACTTGTGGCTGAACCAAAAGCAAAGGCGCTGTTGTCAAACGCACAACAACTGCGTGATGCGGGAGACGGCGATTTTGATACCGAATGGTTAAGCTTCACATTGGGAGTAAAAGTGGTTACGGATGTGAAAGAAGCGATTGACCATATGCGAATTCACAACGCGAGCCACTCTGATGCGATCATGACCAATAGCCTAGAGAACGCTGAAGTGTTCATCAATTCTGTCGGTTCGGCAGCAGTATACGTGAACGCTTCGACTCGATTTACTGACGGTGCGCAGTTTGGACTCGGGGCTGAAGTTGCGGTTTCAACTCAGAAACTTCACGCTCGCGGACCAATGGGGTTAGAAGAGCTAACCAGCTACAAATGGGTCGGTAAAGCAAATTACTTGCCGCGTAGTTAACAAAATACTTTAAAGATTGATTGAAAAAGGGGCTAACTGGCCCCTTTTGCTTTTCTTCAAATCAGGAAATCCGCTACACTAGCTTGCACTTATATGGAGGTGATATGCATTGTCCTTTTTGCTCAGAGAACGATACAAAAGTGATCGACTCGCGTTTAGTCGCGGATGGCCATCAGGTTCGACGTCGTCGACAATGTCTGGCTTGTAGCGAGCGTTTTACTACGTTTGAAACCGCCGAGTTGGTGATGCCAAGAGTGATTAAGTCGAATGGCAATCGAGAACCATTTAACGAAGACAAAATGGTCGGTGGTTTACAGCGGGCGCTAGAGAAGCGACCAGTGAGCGCTGATGCTGTTGACGTATCAATCAGTTGGATTAAATCTCAACTGCGTGCCACGGGGGAACGAGAAGTTCCGAGTGAAATGATTGGTAATCTAGTGATGGACCAATTAAAAGAGCTGGATAAAGTCGCATACATTCGCTTTGCGTCTGTATACCGTAGTTTTGAAGATATTCGAGAGTTTGGTGAAGAAATTGCCAGACTTGAAGACTAGTAGGGTCGACTCATGGCGCAGTTTTCCTCGATAGATTTCCAGATGATGTCTCGTGCCATTGATTTGGCAAAAGGCGGCGTTTACACGACTGCGCCTAACCCCAATGTTGGCTGTGTCATTACACGCAACGAAGAGGTTGTCGGTGAAGGCTTTCACTATCGTGCCGGAGAGCCACATGCTGAAGTGCATGCGCTGCGTATGGCTGGAGAGCAGTCTGTTGGCGCAACAGCGTATGTCACTCTAGAGCCTTGCTCTCATTACGGCCGTACACCACCATGCGCAGAAGGTTTGATCAAAGCTAAGGTCGCTAAAGTTATTTGCGCCTCACAAGATCCCAATCCCCAAGTTGCAGGACGAGGCATTAAAATGCTGCGTGATGCGGGTATTGAAGTCGAGGTTGGCTTGCTAGAGCAAGAAGCATTAGCGCTCAACCCTGGCTTTATTAAGCGGATGAAAACTGGGTTACCGTATGTGCAGTTAAAAATGGCGGCCAGCCTAGATGGGCAAACTGCACTGGCTAATGGTCAAAGTCAATGGATTACCTCGCCTCAAGCTCGTCAAGATGTCCAGCAATGGCGTGCACGCAGCGGTGCTATTCTGTCTACCAGCAAAACGGTCATTGAAGACAACGCGTCTTTGAATGTGCGTTGGTCTGAGTTACCAGAATCTATCCAACAACGATATTCTCAAACAGACTTAAGGCAGCCTACTCGAGTGATTTTGGACAGGCAAAATAAGCTCACGCCCGACCTGAAACTATTTCACTCTCCCGGAGAGCGCTTGGTGGTCTCAGAGCATGGCGAGGTTGCTATGTCATTGAACGAGCAACAGCAGATAGACCTTGAAGCAACTTTGGCTTGCCTTGCCCAGCAGCACAATATCAATCATGTTTGGGTCGAAGCAGGGGCAACGTTGGCTAGTAGCCTCATTCGAGAGCAGCTTGTCGATGAGCTGATTCTCTATTTCGCCCCTAAACTCATGGGCAGCGATAGCCGAGGCTTACTCGGTGCACTAGGATTAGAGTCAATGACGGATGTTATTGATCTCAATATTAAAGATGTAAGACAAGTTGGCAAAGATATTCGCATCGTCGCCAGCATTGCAAATAAAGAACGTTAATCATGTTTACAGGTATAGTTGAAGCAGTCGGAACCTTGACTGCTATTACGCCAAAAGGCGAAGACATCAGTGTCACGGTAGAGGTGGGCAAGCTGGATATGGCCGACGTCAAGTTAGGTGACAGTATCGCGACTAATGGCGTATGCCTAACGGTTGTTGATTACAGTGCGACAAGTTATACCGCTGACCTATCACTCGAGACACTACAAAAAACGGGCTTTTCAGCGTATCAAGCGGGTGACAAAGTGAACCTTGAAAAGGCCATGTTACCAACCACTCGTTTCGGCGGGCATATTGTTTCCGGCCATGTCGATGGTGTTGGTGAAATCGTTGAACGTAATATGGTCGGCCGTGCCATCGAGTTTTGGGTCTCCATGCCTGAAGAGATTGCTAAGTACGTGGCAGAGAAAGGCTCGATAACCGTTGATGGTATTAGTCTAACCGTCAATGCATTACGTAAAAATGCTTTTAAGCTGACGATTGTGCCTCATACTGGGGAAGAAACGACGATTGCTGACTTTCATGTGGGACGCAAAGTGAATCTCGAGGTCGATGTTCTGGCACGTTACATGGAAAGATTATTGACCAGCCAGCGAGATGAGCAGCCTCAATCAAGCATTACGATGGAATTCTTACAACAGAATGGATTTGCTTAGCTAACACTCTCATCATACTCAGTATTTAGCCGCTAGAAGCCGAAATAGGAACGCAAAGATGCCAATTAGTACGCCACAAGAAATTATCGATGATATCCGCCTTGGAAAAATGGTTATCCTTATGGACGACGAAGATCGTGAGAATGAAGGTGACTTGATCATGGCTGCGGAGCATGTCACTCCAGAAGCTATTAACTTTATGGCTATGCATGGCCGCGGTTTGATCTGCCTGACCATGACCAAAGAACGCTGCGAGCGTTTAGGCTTACCGCCTATGGTTCAAGATAATAATGCTCAATACACCACGAATTTTACCGTGTCTATTGAGGCAGCAGAGGGCGTGACAACGGGCATTTCAGCGGCAGACCGTGCACGCACAGTGCAGGCGGCAGTAGCGAAAGAAGCCAAAGCCGCCGATCTTGTCCAGCCGGGACATATCTTCCCACTGGCGGCGCAAGAAGGTGGAGTGTTAACTCGAGCAGGTCATACTGAAGCTGGCTGTGACTTAGCTCGCCTGGCAGGTTGTGAGCCTGCTGGCGTAATTGTTGAAATTCTTAATGATGACGGCACAATGGCGCGTCGACCAGATCTGGAAATTTTCGCTGAAAAACACGACATTAAACTTGGCACCATTGCCGATTTGATTGAGTATCGCAATAACACGGAAACCACTATCGAAAGAGTTGCTAAGTGCAAACTGCCGACAGAATTTGGTGAATTTGACCTTGTGACTTACCGTGACACGATTGATAACCAGATTCACTATGCCTTATGCAAAGGCGAGTTGAATGGCGAGGCGCCGTTAGTACGCGTTCACTTACAAGATACGTTTACTGACCTTTTGCACAGTGACCGCAATGCAGAGCGGAGCTGGACGCTTGATGCGGCAATGAAGCGCATCGGACAAGATGGTGGCGTTCTGGTCGTATTAGGCAATGAAGAGTCGAGCGATCTTCTGATTCACAGAGTGAAGATGTTTGAAGCGCAAGACAAAGGCGAAGCGCCAACACTTGCCAAGAAGCAAGGTACATCGCGTCGTGTGGGGGTTGGCTCTCAAATACTGCAAGATCTTGGTGTCCATGATATGCGCTTACTGTCGTCGGCGGAGAAGAAGTATCACGCCTTAGGTGGCTTTGGTCTGAATGTCGTGGAATATGTTTGTGAGTAGTCGCTCACTAGGCTGATTCCGAGCAGAGGGCAAATACTGAGAAGTATTTGCCCTCTTTGTTTTCAATCTGTTGTGAAGTGGGTGAGTAATGCTAAATTTCCATTAGATATTGCTCACAGAATTGTGCTAGAATCCGGCGATTCTCACTTGATGAACATAGTTAAAGGAAGGCTTATGAAAGTGATCGAGGGTGGCTTCCCAGCGCCAAACGCAAAAATTGCTATCGTTATTTCTCGTTTCAACAGTTTTATTAACGAAAGTCTATTGTCTGGTGCAATCGATACTTTAAAACGTCATGGCCAAGTTAGCGAAGACAACATTACCGTTGTTCGCTGCCCAGGTGCAGTTGAACTCCCTCTTGTTGCTCAACGCGTCGCTAAGACAGGTAAGTTCGATGCTATCGTATCTTTAGGTACGGTTATTCGTGGCGGCACTCCACACTTTGACTATGTTTGTAGTGAATGTAACAAAGGTCTTGCGCAAGTTTCTCTGGAATACAGCCTTCCAGTAGCATTCGGCGTATTGACGGTTGATACAATTGACCAAGCAATTGAGCGCGCAGGAACCAAGGCTGGTAATAAAGGTGCAGAGGCTGCACTAAGCGCACTTGAGATGATTAACGTTCTTTCTGAAATTGATTCCTAATGGGGGCCAGTGTGAAACCAGCCGCACGTCGTAATGCACGTCGATTTGCTTTACAAGCAATCTACTCTTGGCAAATTACTAAAGAAAATGTTGCTACGATTGAGGAGCAGTTTTTGTCAGGTGGTAAGTATGATGAAGAAGAACATCATGCCTCTGAGCCTGCACTTTCTACTCCTGATACAGATGTTGCATACTTCCGTGACCTACTAACAGGTGTTGTGCTAAGTCACACAGAGCTAGATAGTAAGATTCGTCCATATACAGCGCGTCCAATGCAAGATCTCGATATGATGGAGCTTGCGCTTCTTCGTCTTGCGATGTACGAAATGACACGCCGTGAAGATGTGCCTTACAAAGTGGTAATCAACGAAGCGATTGAGCTTGCAAAAGTGTTCGCCGCTGAAGAGAGCCACAAATTCGTTAATGGTGTGCTTGATAAAGCAGCACCACACGTTCGTAAGAAGTAATCGAATTTCGAATATCAAAAGGTCAGCACTTGCTGACCTTTTTTATTTGCTCAATACTAGCCGCAATCAATAAACGAATTAGAACTTATGTCGGGTGAATTTAATTTAATCGAAAAGTATTTTGTTGGGCGTCAAATGTCGCGCAGTGATGTGCTATTGGCTGCCGGTGATGACTGTGCATTAGTGACAGTACCGCAAGGGCTGTCTGTCGCAATCAGTACTGACACCCTAGTTTCAGGCACTCACTTTTTGCCAAGCGCTGATCCTGCATTGGTTGCGCACAAAGCCTTGGCTTCTAATATCAGCGATCTTGCTGCGATGGGGGCAACGCCAGCTTGGGTTTCATTTGCCTTGACGATGCCTGAAGCAGATGAAGCTTGGCTTGCGCCTTTCTGTGAGGCCTTTTTTCAGTTAGCGGATTATTTTGGCATTCAGCTTATTGGTGGTGATACGACCAAAGGACCTCTGAGCTTAACACTAACTGTGCAAGGGTTAGTCGATCCCGCAAAGGCGTTACGTCGCGATGGAGCTCAAGTCGGGGATTGGCTGTATGTCACGGGAAACTTAGGCGACAGTAAAGCTGGACTTGACGTTATTCTTCACCCTGAGCAGGGCAGTAAACCTTTCGCCAGTGAGCTGGAAAAGCGCCATTACCTTACTACTCCTCGAGTGCTAGTAGGCCAAGCGCTGCTAGGGTTAGCAAGCTCAGCCATTGATTTATCTGATGGTTTGATCTCCGACATCAAACACATTTTGCAGCGCTCAGCCGTTGGAGCAAGTATTGATGTGGGCAGCTTACCCGTGTCTCCTGAGCTTACTCAGTTTACTGGCGACGCCGAATTGGCGCTGCAATACGCTTTAACCAGTGGTGAAGAGTATGAGCTTTGCTTTACCGTCCCTGAGCAAAATAAAGGCTCTATAGACAGTGCATTGGCACATTGCGGGGCCAAGATAACCTGTATTGGTCAAATTCGTCCTCAAGGTGTATTTGAGCTGCACAATAACGGCAAACCTATCGATTGGTCACTCAGTGGCTACGACCATTTTAAGTAAGAGCAAATCATGACGAACCCTCTTTCCCTTATTTCTTTAAAAAATCCTTGGCACCTACTGGCGACTGGTTTTGGAAGTGGTCTATCTCCGATTGTTCCAGGAACTATGGGGACCTTGGCTGCGATTCCTTTTTATTTGCTGCTGGTTCAACTACCGCTGCCACTGTATGTTATTGCGGTGATTTGCTCGTGTGTCATTGGTGTCAAGATCTGCCAAATTACCTCAGATGATATGGGCGTTCATGACCATGGCTCTATTGTTTGGGATGAATTTGCTGGCTTGTGGATCACTATGCTGGTGGTGCCTTTATTCAATCTCTCCGCGACGGATTGGAAGTGGCTGTTGGCCGGTTTCGTGTTGTTCCGTTTTTTTGACATGGTTAAACCATGGCCAATTGGCTGGTTAGATAAACGTGTGCACGGTGGCCTTGGGATTATGCTCGACGATATTGTAGCGGGTGTGATGGCTGGAGTGGCGCTTTATTTGGTTGGTAAATATGCAGGCTGGTTGGTTTAGGCGTGTAGTACACTAAGCCAGTAAACGCCAACGATAGAAAAGGGTTGGTGATAATCACCAACCCTTTCAAGTTCTTCAGCCTATTTCAGCTTGTCTAAATCTGCTTCGATTTCTGCAATTTTGCTCGATACGACTTTTTCTAAATGGCGTAGATCAGACAAAATCTTTTCTTTTACATCTAACTCAGCAGGTTGCTCTGGTTTAGTGATTTTGTTCAGTTCATCAATCACTAAGGTCAAGTTGCGGTTAATTTCTGTGACCTCTTTGTATTGATGGCTGCCACTATCAACGAGGACGTTTTTTACCTGACGTGGGTATTTGAACTTAACACTCTTCGCAAACAGCTCTCCTTTTTGCTTACGAAAATAGATTTTTAACACATCCTTGTGCGCTTCTTGACGGAGTGAATAGCGCTCAATCTGTTTAGGATCATGAATACCTAAACCAGTGAGGTGTGGAAACATAGGCTACCTCTTTTAAGTGTGTTTTATTAACTGATCACTTGTTAATGTAGCAGCCTATTCACGTTGTAGATAGTTGATTTTTCGAGCAGTGTATCAACTTGTGGTCAAGATCGCTTAAGGTGCTAATTCTGCAACATTAGTCACTAATAGCTCTCTCAGTTGCTGTTCTTCAGTTTCGGTTAATTTTCCACCATTTTCACTGGTAATGATAAATAAATCCTCTGCGCGCTCTCCTATCGTGGTGATCTTTGCTGCATGCAGGTGAATTCCTAGGTCGGCAAAGGTGGCACCGACAGTCGCAAGAAGCCCCGGAGTATCCAGTGCAACAAACTCCATTAAGGTGCGCTTCTTACTTTTAGTCGGCAAGAAGTCAATCTTAGTCTTAACCGTAAAGTGCTGTAAGTTACGTGGAACTCGGCGCGTCTTGATTTTGGTTGGCCGACCATCTTCAAGCACGTGTGCCAAGTGCTTGATGACCGCTTTATGTCTGCTTTCATCGATCACTTCACCATGCTGGTCGAGAACCATGAAGGTATCAAGTACATAGCCGTCTTTACTCGTCATAACTTGTGCATCATGAACGTTAAAGTTGCGGCGATCGAGCTCTGCAACAACAGAAGCAAACAGGGCGTGTTGGTCTTTGCTGTAGACAAACACCTCTGTCCCACCACGGGTGGCTTTTTTGGAAATGAGGATCAGAGGTTTGGTGTGATCTTCATGGCGCAGTAAGTTCATGCAGTGCCAAGCAATCTGTTTGTGGGTGTGGCGTAAAAAGTAATCGGCTTTAAATCGTTGCCAAAGGACTTCAATCTCGCGGGCAGTAAAGCCTTCTTTACGCAGCAGAGCTGAGGCGAGATGTTGGTTATGGCGTATCCTTTCTCGTACATCGACTGGGTTTTCTAAACCGCGACGCAGGGCTCTTTGGGTAGAATAGAACAGCTCTGCTAGCAAAGTTCGTTTCCAACTGTTCCACAGCTCTGGATTGGTTGCACAGATATCAGCGACCGTTAAGCAAACCAAGTATTCTAGGTACTCTTCATCTCGAACTTGTTTCGCGAACTCGGTAATCACATCGGGATCGTAGATGTCACGCCGCTGAGCGGTCACAGACATGAGTAAGTGATGACGAACCAACCAAGCGACCAGTTTCGCCTCTGGTTTGGATAAGCCGTGCTCAATACAAAACTCGTAAGCTTCTCCTTCACCGATCACTGAGTGATCACCTCCGCGTCCTTTGCCGATATCGTGGAAAATTGCCGCAATGATCAACAGCTCTTTCTTTTGAATCCTTGGATAGACTTCGCAACAGATAGGGTGTTTGTCATGATTCTTGGCATAGCTGAAAGTATTGATATGTTTCAATAAGCGGATGCTGTGTTCGTCAACGGTGTACACGTGGAACAAGTCGAACTGCATTTGGCCAACAATTTGGCTCCATTGGGGCAGGTAGGCGGCCAAGACTCCTAACTTATGCATAAGGCCAAATGCTTTGTGCAGCGCGTTCGGGTGACGGCACAGTTCGAGAAACTTTTCTCTGGCTTCAGGTATGGTATGGAGAAACTTGTTCAATCGACGGCGAGCAGTGCGCAACTGGCGCATGGTGGGCGGCGCCACGCCTTCAATAGTTGAGTCGTTAGCAATGTGCAAAAACATATCGAGTATGGTTTCTGGGCGAGCCTGAAATAGGGCTGGCTTCCTCGCCTCGATAAGCGGACCACGACGTAAAAAGTCTTCACTGAGGATTTCAGGCTCTGCTTCGATACCGTTATCCAAAATCGCTTGATCAAACAGCTTGAGTAGCATCTTGTTGAGTTCAGCGACACGACGCAGAGTTCGGTAGAACTCTTTCATCATCATTTCCACACCGCGGTTGCCTTCACCAGAGAAACCAAGACTTTCGGCAACCTGGGCCTGATGGGCAAACGTCAGTCGATTATCATAACGTTTCAACTCAATATGCAGGGCGAAGCGAACACGCCAGAGGAAATCTTGGCACTCAACCAGTTCACGATACTCCGCATCGGTTAGAAAGCCATAACGGCTCATTTCGAGTAACGAGGTTGCACCAAAGTGACGTCGGGCAATCCAACTCAGAGTGTGAATATCGCGTAAGCCTCCCGGTGTCGATTTGATGTCTGGCTCAAGGTTATAGGTAGTATCGTGATAGCGTGCATGACGTGCCTTCTGCTCTTGAATCTTCGCTTTGTAGAAGACTTCACTGGGCCAGAAAGACTCTGAGTGAATCACCATTTTTAGCTGATAGAAAGTATCTTCGCAGCCACATAACAAACGCGCTTCCTGCAAGTTTGTCGCGACGGTCAAATCTTCTTTACCGATTGTTGCGCACTCTTCGACACTGCGCACAGCATGACCGACTTCCAGACGGAGATCCCATAGCAGCGTAATGAACTCACTGACTTTGCCTGCTAATGCTTCAGGCAGTGTTTTGCGTGAGATAACAAGAATATCGATGTCCGATAATGGGTGAAGCTCACCGCGGCCATAACCGCCTACTGCGACGAGGCTGATGTTCGGTAAATCGGCAAATCCGTAGTGTAGCCACAGGCGGTTGAGTAACAGATCGATGTATTCCGCACGGCCAAGCACTAAGTCAGTGACGGGGTGGTGATTTAAGAATTCACTTTTTTGGTGGTCGGCGAACGTTTCTAGTTGGCTTTTGAGCTCAGCGATGGTGATTTGTTCATCATCAAAGGTCAATGGAGATTGAAAGGGCATACAGCGAGTCCATGCAAATTAGTCCTAATTAAGACCTAATCTATCAAAATGGTGTGGATAAAAAAATATCCCCGCAGAAGCGGGGATATTTAAGAGGAGGTTAGGCGTTGTTCATCATACGAGGTATGGTGTCATCGCTGCGCAGTGTTAGTACCTCACAGCCAGTCTTAGTGACCAAAATAGTGTGCTCATACTGAGCTGATTTCTTGCTGTCACCAGTGTACACCGTCCAATCATCTTCAGCGTCGACGGTAACACCGAACTTTCCAGCATTGATCATTGGCTCGATTGTGAAGCACATGCCTTCTTTTAGTACGCGGCGATCGTTATTTTTGTAGTGAACGATTTGCGGTTCTTCATGGAACTCGTTGCCGATACCATGGCCGCAGAAGTCTTTTACGATCGAGAACTTGTTGCGTGGGTTCTTTTTGTTGTTGTCTTTGATGTATTTTTCAATCGCTGTACCGATGTCACCAACTGTTGCACCTGGCTTAACTTTACGCATACCCACGTACAAGGCTTCTTGTGTCACCATGCACAGGCGTTTGTCTGCAGGCGAAACATCACCAACAAAGAACATTTTTGAAGTATCACCGTGGTAACCCTGTGGACGCACGCTAAGGTCTACGCCTTCCTCGTTAGGAACGATAACCGTGATGTCAACGTTAATGATGTCGCCGTTTTTGAGTACCGCTGGTTTTAGTTGCCCGTTGCTGCCAATCTGATCTTCAGACGCTGGGATGCCGTGACAGACGATATGGTTAATTGAAGTACAGATCGACTTAGGGAATCCGTGGTAATCAAGTGGAGCTGAATAAGCACCTTTCTCAATCCCGTAATCGTGACAGATTTGGTTAAGTTCATCTGTCGTTACCCCTTCTTTAATATGGGGTTCAATCATCTCTAGGATTTCAGCGGCCAACGCGCCCGCTATGCGCATACGTTCGATTTCTTCAGCTGTTTTAATCTTGATTGACATCGGCTTTCTCTATTTACATCGCTAGCACCAAAGGTGCGAATGGGCGCATTCTATCAGGAAGAGATGAGAATGTGTATTCCTCACAATTCCCTTCAGTTATAAGGGTTGTACGTAGCTCTCCGCCAATAGGACAATTCTTATACTCAGCCATTATGGTTTTTTTACTAGCCAGTGTAGGCAAAAATATGGTATAAAGCGCGCCGGAAATGTGGTCAGTTCTCTCCACTTTTTAATAAGCGGCGAAGCTGGTCAGTTCCATATAAACTTTTATCTTTAAATCACACACATTCCGACACATATTCCGGGGTGCTGGGCAGAAGCCTAGTCGGAGTTATGGGGAATGTGGAGGCCTAACCCCATAGAGGATTTTAAAATGGCAACTGTATCAATGCGCGATATGCTAAAAGCTGGTGTTCACTTCGGTCACCAGACTCGTTACTGGAACCCAAAAATGAAGCCGTTCATCTTTGGCGCTCGTAACAAGGTTCATATCATCAACCTAGAAAAAACTGTACCAATGTTCAACGAAGCTCTAGCTGAACTAGCTAAAGTTGGCGAGAAGAAAGGTAAAGTTCTATTCGTAGGTACTAAGCGCGCTGCATCTGAAGCTGTTAAAGAAGCTGCAATCGCAAGCAACCAGTTCTACGTAAACAACCGCTGGTTGGGCGGTATGCTGACTAACTACAAAACAGTTCGTCAGTCTATCAAGCGTCTAAAAGATCTTGAAGCTCAGTCTCAAGACGGTACTTTTGACAAACTAACTAAGAAAGAAGCTCTAATGCGCACTCGTGAAATGGAGAAGCTAGAGAAGTCTCTTGGTGGTATCAAAGACATGGGCGGTCTACCTGACGCGCTATTCGTAATCGACGCTGATCACGAGCACATTGCGATTAAAGAAGCAAACAACCTAGGTATTCCAGTTTACGCTGTAGTAGATACTAACTCTAACCCAGACGGCGTTGACTACATCATCCCAGGTAACGACGACGCGATCCGCGCAGTACAACTATACCTAAACGCTGCGGCGACTTCAGTATCTGAAGGCCGTAACAAAGATGTAGCTGTAGCTGCTGAAAAAGACGGTTTCGTAGAAGCTGAATAATAGCGGCTCCGAGTCACACTTAGACTATGTGCAACCTAGTTGTCGCATAAACTGAGTTATAGTTATCAGCAGGGGCCGAAAATGTAGGCCCCTGTTTTTTACCAAATCCAGAATCAACTGAGGAATAGAGAATGGCTGTTACTGCTGCTCTAGTTAAAGAACTGCGCGAACGTACTGGCGCAGGCATGATGGAATGTAAGAAAGCGCTTGTTGAAACTAACGGCGACATCGAACTAGCAATCGAAAACATGCGTAAATCTGGCGCTGCTAAAGCTGCTAAGAAAGCAGGTAACGTTGCTGCTGAAGGCGCAATCATCATCAAAGAAGAAAACGGCGTTGCTGCTCTTCTTGAAGTTAACTGTCAAACAGACTTCGTTGCTAAAGATGGTAACTTCACTGCATTCGCAGAGAAAGTTGCAGCTGACGCTGTAGCATCTAAAGCTTCTGTTGAAGAGCTAGTAGCTAAATTCGAAGAAGAGCGTATTGCTCTAGTTGCTAAGATCGGTGAGAACATCAACATCCGTCGCGTACAATACGTTGAAGGTGCAGCACTGTCTTCTTACCGTCACGGTGAGAAAATCGGTGTAGTTGTTGCTGGTGAAGGCGATGCTGAAACTCTTAAGCACGTTGCAATGCACGTTGCAGCTTCTAAGCCAGAGTACGTTAACCCAGAAGACGTACCAGCTGACGTAGTGGCTAAAGAGAAAGAAGTTCAAGTTGAAATCGCTATGAACGAAGGCAAGCCAGCTGAAATCGCAGAGAAGATGGTTGTTGGCCGCATGAAGAAATTCACTGGCGAGATCTCTCTAACTGGTCAAGCGTTCATCATGGAGCCTAAGAAATCTGTAGGCGAAATGCTGAAAGAAAAAGGTGCTTCTGTAACTACATTCGTTCGCCTAGAAGTAGGTGAAGGTATCGAGAAAGCTCAAGAAATGAGCTTCGCTGAAGAAGTAGCAGCAGCTCAAAAAGGTTAATCCTTAGAGACGCGTACAAAGTTTAGACCGTAGCCAAGGCTACGGTCTTTTTATGACCATCGGTTAAACGTTTAGCCGTGATGGATGCAGATTGTTTTAAATCTTTATCCATGACTGTTAATCAACAACTCTCTTTTGGAAGGTAAACTCCATGACAACGAATCCTAAACCAGCGTATCAACGTATTCTGTTAAAACTGAGTGGTGAAGCTCTTCAAGGTGAAGAAGGTTTCGGTATTGACCCTGCGATCTTGGATCGTATGGCGCAAGAAGTGAAAGAGTTGGTTGAGCTTGGCGTGCAAGTTGGTGTGGTTATCGGTGGTGGTAACTTATTCCGAGGTGCAGGCCTTGCTGAAGCTGGCATGAACCGTGTTGTCGGTGACCACATGGGTATGCTTGCAACGGTAATGAATGGCCTAGCAATGCGTGATGCTCTACACCGTGCTTATGTTAATGCTCGTGTTATGTCAGCAATTCCGTTGAAAGGCGTGTGTGACGACTACAACTGGGCGGATGCAATTCGCGAACTCCGTCAAGGCCGTGTGGTCATCTTCTCTGCAGGTACTGGTAACCCGTTCTTTACAACGGATTCGGCAGCATGTCTACGTGGTATTGAGATCGAAGCGGACGTAGTTCTAAAAGCGACAAAAGTTGATGGTGTATTTACGGCTGACCCAGTAGCAAACCCAGACGCAGAACTGTATGATAAGCTTTCTTACAACGCAGTTCTTGAAAAAGAACTGAAAGTAATGGATTTGGCTGCATTCACACTGGCTCGTGACCATAACATGCCAATCCGCGTATTCAATATGAATAAACCAGGCGCACTACGTCGCGTGGTTATGGGCGAAGCAGAAGGCACGCTAATCAGCAACGCAGAGTAGTTTCAATCACCGTAGCACTTTATGTGCTACGGTATTGCCTTTTGAAGACCCCGCTCAGGCTTTCTTCGAGAAAGATTTACACATTAAGGTGATATTGTGATTAACGAAATCAAACAAGACGCTAAAGAGCGCATGGATAAAAGCGTTGAAGCGCTAAAAAATAACCTTTCTAAAGTACGTACTGGCCGTGCGCACCCAAGCCTACTTTCTGGTATTAACGTTGAGTACTATGGTGCACCAACGCCTCTTAACCAAGTAGCAAACGTTGTTGCTGAAGATGCACGTACTCTGGCAATCACAGTATTTGACAAAGAGCTAACGCCTAAAGTTGAGAAAGCGATCATGATGTCTGACCTAGGTCTAAACCCTATGTCAGCGGGTACGATCATTCGCGTTCCACTACCACCGCTAACGGAAGAGCGTCGTAAAGACCTAGTTAAGATTGTTCGTGGCGAAGCTGAAGGTGGTCGCGTTGCTATCCGTAATATCCGTCGCGATGCAAATGGCGAGCTTAAAGCACTACTAAAAGACAAAGAAATCTCAGAAGATGAAGATCGTAAAGGTCAAGATGAGATTCAGAAGCTAACGGATGCAGCGGTTAAGCAAGTTGATGAAGTGCTAGCAGCAAAAGAAAAAGAGTTGATGGAAGTCTAATTCTTTCTTTTCTTACATCTTAGAGAGCGCTGTGCTCGCAGCACAGCGTTTTTTTATGCTACTCTCTGACCTTTGCTGATTACCTATCAATTTCTTATATGCAAAATTCACAACTCTCTCCAGACGTTCTTCCTCAACATATCGCAATTATCATGGATGGCAATGGCCGCTGGGCGAAAGCGCAGGGTAAACCCCGTGTTTTTGGTCATAAAAATGGCGTTGCAGCCGTTCGTAAAGCGATATCGACTTCCGCTAAACTAGGCATCAAGGCGATCACCTTATTTGCATTTAGCAGCGAGAACTGGCGTCGACCTGAAGAAGAGGTGGGAGTGTTGATGGAGCTGTTTATTACAGTGCTTTCAACCGAAATTAAAAAGTTGCACAAGAATAACTTACGTCTACGTGTAATAGGTGATACCTCCCGTTTTAATGACAGGCTGCGCAAAAAAATTGCTCAGGCAGAGGAGTTAACCGCAGGTAATAGCGGCATGGTTGTCAACATTGCGGCAAACTATGGTGGTAAGTGGGACATTATGCAGGCGACGAAAGCGCTCGCAGCTAAGGTAGCCCAGGGAGAGTTACAAGCCGATGACATCACTGAGGATATGATTACTCAGCACTTAACGATGTCTGATTTACCTGAAGTTGACTTGATGATTCGCACCAGTGGTGAGTGTCGAATCAGTAACTTCATGCTCTGGCAAATGGCGTATGCGGAAATGTACTTTACGCCTATCTACTGGCCGGAGTTTGATGAAAATAGCTTAGTTGAAGCAGTGACTTGGTTTGTTAATCGAGAAAGAAGATTCGGTTGTACCGGTGAACAAATCAAGGCATTGATGGAAAGCGAATAAAGGATTCAAGTTTGAAACAAAGAATAATAACCGCACTCATCCTTGCTCCATTGGTGATCTTAGGGATTTTCGAGCTGTCGTTACCGCTGTTTACGATCGCAATTGCCGCTGTCATGATGATTGGCTATTGGGAGTGGACTCAATTTGTTGAACCAAAATCGCGCTGGACGGCGCTGATCCCAGCGGTGTTGGTGAGTGGCTTGAGCTTAGTGGTGATCCCGTTTGATGCTGATAGTTTAAATCAAGTCGCTCAGCCACATTATCTTATGCTGGCAGCAGGCTGCGTGTGGTGGGTTATTTCTAGTACGCTTGCGATTACCTATCCTAAATCCTCAGCGCTGTGGCAGAACTCAACGGTGCTTCGCCACGCTTTTGGTATCTTGACTCTGTTGCCTTTCTTTTGGAGCGTATTGCTGCTCCGTGCCGAAGGTATCGAAGCAGACGCTTATCATGGTGCTAAATTGGTCTTATACGTGTGCTTTATCGTTTGGGCTGCAGACAGCGGCGCTTATTTCGCGGGTAAGAGTATGGGTAAACGTAAGATGGCTCCTCATGTCAGCCCCAATAAAACTATCGAAGGCCTGATTGGTGGCATCATTACTGCTATTTTAGTGGGGTGGGGAGCGGCAACTTGGTTTGAAATCGAGTTTACGAGTCCGTTGGTAATGATTGCGATTACCCTAGTCACCGTTGTTATTTCAGTATTGGGCGATCTTGTTGAGAGTATGTTCAAACGCGTCTCTGGCATCAAAGACAGCAGTAACATTATTCCTGGTCATGGTGGCGTCCTCGATCGTATTGATAGTTTGACCGCGGCATTTCCAGTCTTCGCATTTCTTTACTTCATCTTTTAGGCAAGCTTCGGCTTGCCTGATTCACTAATCGGTTTCTGTTATGCGTAAGCTTACAATTCTCGGTGCTACAGGCTCAATTGGCGCTAGCACATTCAAAGTTATCGAACAAAACCCAAACCAGTTCTCGGTGGTTGCTCTTGCCGCGGGCACTAACGTTGCCAAAATGCGCGAGCTGTGCGTTAAGTGGCAACCGAAGTATGCGGTAATGGCGTCAGACGAAGCCGCGAAGCGCCTGAAGCTACAGCTGGCTGAGTTGAAACTGACCACTGAAGTACTTGCGGGTGTAGACGCTATGTGTCAGGTGTCTTCGATGGATGACGTTGACACCGTAATGGCAGCCATTGTGGGCGCGGCAGGTTTACTGCCAACCATGGCTGCTGTTAAAGCGGGTAAACGCGTACTGCTGGCGAACAAAGAAGCTTTAGTCATGTCTGGTCAGTTGTTTATCGATGCGGTGAACAAATACGGTGCGGAGTTGATGCCCGTCGACAGTGAGCACAACGCAATTTTTCAATGTTTACCAAGTGATATTCAAACCAACCTAGGGCGTTGTGATTTAGAACAGCATGGTATTTCACATATCTTGCTGACGGGATCGGGTGGTCCTTTCCGCTACAGCGATATCGAGACACTGAGTTCAGTGACTCCGGAGCAGGCTATTGCTCACCCTAACTGGTCAATGGGGCCTAAAATCTCGGTAGACTCTGCAACCATGATGAACAAAGGTCTAGAGTACATTGAGGCAAAATGGTTGTTTAATACGTCGCGAGAGCAGCTAAAAGTATTGATTCATCCACAATCGGTGATTCACTCTATGGTTCAGTATCGCGATGGCTCTGTGCTTGCTCAAATGGGCGAACCGGATATGGCAACGCCGATTGCGCTGACATTATCTTATCCTGAACGTGTTGCGGCTGGTGTTGCACCTCTTGACTTTACCAAGGTGGGAGAGCTCACTTTCCTCGATCCAGACTATCAACGTTACCCATGTCTGAAGCTGGCGATTGATGCTTGTTATGAAGGTCAACATGCGACAACCGCGCTGAATGCTGCGAATGAAATAGCAGTAGCCGCGTTCTTGAAAAATGGCCTGTCATTCACCGATATAGCGCAGGTTAACCAAGCTGTATTAGATAAAGTCTGCCGTCAAACCAGTCAGTCGCACTGCAGTGACTTGGAAAGCATTCTTGAGCTAGATAGAATGGCGAGAGAATTAGCCGAAAAATGGATTAGTGAGCGTAAGCTATGACAGGTATTTTGTGGAACTTCGTTTCCTTTATCGTTGCATTAGGAATATTGGTTGCTGTCCACGAGTATGGTCACTTTTGGGTTGCTCGCCGTTGCGGTGTCCGTGTTGAAAAGTTTTCTATTGGTTTTGGTAAGGCTATCTGGAGCAAGGTAGGTAAAGATGGCACTGAATACAGTGTGTCGATGATCCCGCTTGGTGGCTATGTCAAAATGCTTGACGGCCGCGTTGACGAAGTATCTGAACAAGACCAAGAGTTTGCGTTTGATAAGAAACCTCTGTGGAAACGCAGCGCTATCGTTGCTGCTGGACCTGTCTTTAACTTCCTGTTTGCTATTGTTGCGTACTGGTTTGTGTTCATGATTGGCGTACCAGCTGTCAAACCCGTTGTCGGACAAGTGACACCGTATTCTATTGCTGCAGAGGCAGGTTTAGAGCAAGGAATGGAACTTAAATCGGTTTCAGGCGTCCAAACCGCAGATTGGGAATCGGTGAACATGGGATTGATTTCTCATATCGGTGATGCTCGCTTAACCATGACAGTGGTTCCCTCTGATGGTGTGGGGGTTGAACAAACACTGTCATTCGACTTGACTGAATGGAACTTTGATCCAGAAAAGCAGTCTGCTATGTCAGCGCTTGGATTTGTTCCATTTACGCCTGAGATTTCAACTAAGTTGGTGACTATCTCAGAAGGTGGTGCTGGTGAGCGTGCAGGCTTGCAACCAGGTGATGTGTTGCAGACGATTGATGGTCAGCCGATTTCCGAATGGCAGCAGGTAGTCGAAGCGATTCAACAGCACCCGAACGCTTCACTGCCCCTTGAAGTTGAGCGTGATGGAAAATTATTGGCGCTCACCATAACTCCTGACAGTCGTGACATGAAAGGCAAAGGAGAGGTGGGGTTTGCTGGAATCGCTCCTGAGGTCGCAGAATGGCCGGAAAGTTATCGCTTCGATTTGCAATTTGGTGTAATTGAATCAGTCGGTAAAGCGGTAGAAAAAACCGGACAAGTAATTGAGTTGACAATCAGCATGCTAAAAAAACTGATTGTTGGCGATGTAGGACTTAATAACCTAAGTGGTCCAATTTCGATTGCGAAAGGGGCGGGAACGACAGCCGATTATGGCTTAGTTTATTTCCTTGGCTTCTTAGCGTTAATTAGCGTGAACTTAGGAATCATTAACCTTGTGCCGTTACCTATGTTGGATGGCGGACACCTATTGTTTTTTGCTATTGAGGCTGTGATAAGACGTCCAGTGCCTGAGAAAATTCAGGAAATGGGATTCCGTATTGGCGGAGCAATTATCTTCTCTCTTATGGCAGTGGCAATTTTCAATGATTTTGCTCGTCTATAACTGGGCAAAGGTTGTAGTAAGGAATAACTAAAACAAATATGGCGATGAAAAAGATTCTACTTGCCACGCTACTCGCAACAAGCGTAAGTGCAAATGGTGCTGAGGACTTTGTTGTCCAAGATATTCAAGTAGAAGGGCTGCAACGCGTCACCCTAGGTGCAGCTCTACTAAAAATGCCAGTTCGTATTGGCGACAGCATTGATAACCAAGATATCTCACAGATCATTCGCGCTCTGTATGCGTCTGGTAACTTTGAAGATATTAAAGTTTTACGCCAAGACAATGTACTGGTTGTACAAGTCAAAGAGCGACCAACTATCTCCAGTGTTTCATTCTCTGGTAATAAGGCGATCAAAGAAGAGCAACTTCAGCAGAACCTAGAAGCGTCAGGTATTCGTGTTGGTGAAGCCCTAGATCGCACGACACTGGCGAATATTGAAAAAGGCCTTGAAGATTTTTACTACAGCGTTGGTAAATACAACGCCAATGTAAAAGCCGTTGTTACGCCACTACCGCGTAATCGTGCGGACCTAAAGTTTGTCTTCTCTGAAGGCGTCTCGGCGAAAATCCAACAGATTAATTTCATTGGTAATGAAGTTTTTAGTGATGACGACCTATTGAGTCGTTTTGAACTTAACGTGGATGTCGCTTGGTGGAACTTCTTATCCGATGATAAATATCAGAAACAAGTACTAGCAGGGGATATTGAAGCCCTGAAGTCTTACTACCTAGACCGTGGTTATCTGAAATTTAAAGTAGACTCGACACAAGTTTCAATTTCTCCTGACAAAAAAGGTGTCTACATTACATTAGGCTTGGATGAAGGCGAACCTTACACGGTTAAAGATGTCAAATTCCGAGGTGATCTTGTTCCTAGCGAGCAGGAGTTAGAGAAACTCGTCTCGTTCGAAATGGGTGAACTCTACAATGGTTCTGCGGTCACAAGCTTAGAAGAAAGTGTCAAACGTCAGTTAGGTGAAGCGGGTTACGCTTATCCTCAGGTACGTACCATTTCTGAGTTTGACGATGAGACTAAAGAAGTCTCGTTAGTCGTGAATATTGAAGCGGGCAAGCGTATCTATGTTCGTGATATCCGTTTTGTCGGCAACAACTCAACCAAAGACGAAGTCTTACGTCGCGAAATGCGTCAGATGGAAGGCAGCTGGTTGAACTCTAAAGCGATCGATACCGGTAAGAGCCGTCTAAATCGATTAGGTTTCTTTGAAACAGTAGATGTTCAGACAGTTCGAGTACCTGGTAGTGAAGACCAAGTCGATTTGGTTTACAGCGTCAAAGAGGCTAACTCAGGTAGCGTCAACTTTGGTATCGGTTATGGCACCGAATCAGGGGTAAGTTTCCAAGTCGGTCTCCAGCAAGACAACTTCTTGGGTTCAGGTAATCGTGTTGGTATTAGTGCCATGATGAACGATTACCAGAAAAACGTAAGCTTAGACTACCGTGATCCGTACTGGAACTTAGACGGTGTGAGTTTAGGTGGCAAGATTTTCTACAACCAGTTTGAAGCATCTGAAGCTGGTATCGTTGACTATACCAACGAAAGTTACGGTACGAGCTTAACGTGGGGTTTCCCATTTGATGAATTGAACCGTTTTGAGTTCGGTGTTGGCTATACCCATAACAAGATCGGTAACGTACCAACTTACGATCAAGCTCAGTTGTTTGCGCAAAGTATTGACCAAGCGGATGGCGACATCGTTACCAACGACTTCGACTTGAATGCTTCGTGGACTCGTAACAATCTAAACCGTGGTTATTTCCCGACAGCGGGTAACTACCAGCGTGCATTTGCTAAAGCAACAGTACCAAGTTCAGATGCTCAGTACTTTAAAGTGCAATACGATGTTCGCCAGTACATTCCGTTGACCAAGAAGCATGAGTTCACACTCTTGATGCGTGGTCGTTTAGGTTACGGCAATGGTTACGGTCAAACGGATGGCAACGATAACTTGTTCCCATTCTACGAAAACTATTACGCAGGTGGTTTTACAACGCTTCGTGGCTTTAGATCGAATACAGCGGGTCCAAAAGCGGTTTATACCGTGAACAGCAATCCATCAATCTGTAGCGGCTCTTCGTGTGTTAACGCGACGGATGACTCTGTAGGTGGTAATGCGGTAGCGCTTGCAAGTTTAGAGCTGATTGTTCCTACGCCGTTTGCATCAGATGAAGTGCGCAGTCAAATTCGAACCAGTATGTTCCTAGATGCGGCGAGTGTGTGGGACACTGAGTTTGATTACGATTCAGCTTATGCAGATCAGCGTTACTACATGGATTACTCGGATCCAACCAACTACCGTGCATCGTATGGTGTCGCACTGCAGTGGATGTCTCCTATGGGACCACTGGTATTCTCAGTTGCGAAACCAATTGAAATCTATGAAGGTGATGACGAAGAATTCTTCACTTTCACAATCGGCAGAACCTTCTAAGTTCAAAGGAAAATAAAGTGAATAAAACAATTAAAGCGGCTGGTATTGGCCTTCTAGTTATGACGTCTTCTCTTTTTGCGAATGCAGCAGAAGCTGCGCAAAAGATCGGCTATGTAAATACAGCGCAAGTTTTCCAAGCTCTACCTCAACGTGAAGTGGTTGCTCAGAAGATGCAAAAAGAGTTCAAAGACAAGGCGGATGAGCTGAAGTCGATTCAAGCGCAAGCAAAGACGAAAATTGAGAAGCTAAAGCGTGATGGCGAACTTCTTGGTCAAGATCAGATTGAGAAACTGCGCATTGAGATTGGCCAGCTAGACAGCAAGTACAAGATCAAAGCACAAGCTCTAGAGCAAGCGTCTGCACGTCGTGAAGCGCAAGAGAAGCAAAAGCTATTTAAAGTTATTCAAGATGCAGTGAAGAAAGTTGCTGAGAAAGAAGGCTATGACATCATTGTTGATATTCAAACAATGCAGTACGGCAAGCCGGAATTCAACATCTCAGAAAAAGTAATCAAACAACTAAAATAATCGATTATGACAGCAATCTCTTTAGCCGAATTGGCAACTATTACTGGGGGGGAGCTCCACGGTGACGCAAATGCAGTCGTCACTATGGTAGCACCAATGGATAAAGCACAAGAAGGTGATGTCACTTTCTTGTCTAATCCAAAATATGCTAAGCATCTCGCTGACTGTAAGGCGACGGTGGTGATGGTAAAAGAATCTGAGCGCGCAGCGTGCACTAGCAATGTTCTCGTGGTTGCAGATCCATACATTGCTTTTGCCAAAGTGACTCAAGCTTTGGATACCACTCCAGCGCCGGCAAGCGAGATTGCAGCTTCTGCAGTGATCGCCGAGGATGCCCAACTGGGTGAAAATGTGTCAATTGGTGCTAACGCCGTGATCGAATCAGGCGCTGAACTAGGAGATAATGCTGTTATCGGTGCAGGCTGTTTCATTGGCAAAAACGCCAAAATTGGAGCCAACACTAAGTTATGGTCAAATGTCAGTATTTACCACAACGTAAAACTGGGCGATGACTGCTTAGTCCAAGCCAATACAGTGATTGGCTCCGATGGTTTTGGCTACGCAAATGACAAGGGTGAGTGGGTTAAGATCCCTCAACTTGGCTCTGTTGTGATCGGTAATCGTGTTGAAATTGGTGCTTGTACCACGATAGATCGCGGTGCACTGGAAGATACCATTATTGAAGATAATGTGATTCTAGATAACCAGATTCAAATCGCTCACAATGTACAGATCGGATATGGTACAGCGATGGCGGGTGGTAGCATTGTGGCTGGCAGTACTACGATTGGTAAATACTGCATCATCGGTGGTGCGGCCGTCATCAATGGTCACATTGAGATTGTCGATGGTGTCACCATCACTGGCATGGGCATGGTAATGCGCAGCATTAAAGAGAAGGGTATGTACTCTTCTGGTATCCCATTGCAGCCAAACAAAGAGTGGCGCAAAACTGCGGCGCGTGTGCATCGTATCGACGATATGAACAAGCGTCTTAAAGCGGTTGAGAAGCTATTAGAGCAGAACGAGGAATCTTGATTCCAGTTCTGATCAAAAAGGCTCGCGAATTGCGGGTCTTTTTCGTCTATAATGCCAGCCAGAAAACATATTTAGCATTCAATATAGGAATATGACTTTGACTACTGAAACGAAAATGATGAACATCACTGAAATTCAGGAACTGTTACCACATCGCTACCCATTCTTGCTGATTGATCGTGTAACAGATTACCAAGAAGAGAAGTACTTAACGGCGATTAAGAACGTTTCAGTGAATGAACCTCAGTTTACAGGTCATTTCCCACAACTGCCTGTATTTCCAGGTGTACTTATTCTAGAAGCAATGGCTCAAGCGACTGGCTTGTTGGCATTCAAATCTTTTGGTGCGCCAGCAGAAAACGAACTGTACTACTTTGCTAGTGTTGATAAAGCGAAGTTCCGTAAGCCTGTGGTGCCAGGTGACCAACTGGTTATTGAAGTAGAATTTGTTAAAGAGCGTCGTGGTATCGCTGCATTCAATGGTGTGGCGAAAGTTGACGGCGAAATCGTATGTTCAGCCGAGCTGAAATGTGCTCGTCGAGAGTTTTAATATGATTCATGAAACGGCTCAAGTTCATCCTTCAGCGGTTATTGAAGGTGAGGTGACACTCGCTGCAAACGTGACGGTTGGCCCTTTTACTTATATCTCTGGCAAAATAGAGATTGGTGAAGGTACCGAAGTGATGTCTCATGTGGTGATCAAAGGTCACACAACAATTGGTAAAGACAACCGAATTTTCCCGCATGCTGTCATTGGTGAAGAAAACCAAGATAAGAAGTATGGCGGTGAAGACACCACCGTGGTTATTGGTGACCGTAATGTGATTCGTGAAGCGGTGCAAATTCACCGTGGCACAGTACAAGACAAGGCATCAACGGTGATCGGTAATGATAACCTGTTGTGTGTTAATGCACACATCGCTCATGATGTTATCGTTGGTAACCATACTCACGTTGGAAACAATGCTATTCTTGGCGGACATGTGACGGTTGAAGATTATGCAGGTGTCATGGCGTTGTCTGCCATTCACCCATTCTGCAAGGTAGGCGCATACAGCTACATCGGTGGTTGTTCTGCTGTGGTGAAAGATGTACCACCATACGTGCTGGCACAAGGTAACCACGCGACGCCATTTGGCCTCAACCTAGTTGGTTTGCAGCGTAATGGGTTTGAGAAAGCAGAGCTGCGCGCTCTAAGAAACGCTTATAAAGAGTTTTATCGCGCTGGTAAAACTCAAGCTGAAGCAAAAGAAGTGTTGCAAGAGATGGCAGAAGATTGGCCATCAATTAAACACTTCATTGAATTTGTTGAAACGTCAGAGCGCGGTGTTATTCGCTAACCGTCTCGTGTGATTAAAGAAAAAAGATCGCAGCCTTAGGTTGCGGTCTTTTTGTGTTTATATAGTGACCGATTATGGATAGACCACTTAGAGTAGGAATTGTTGCTGGAGAGCTGTCGGGCGATACGCTTGGCGAAGGCTTTATCAAAGCGATTAAGCAGCAGTACCCAGATGCTGAATTTGTTGGTATCGGCGGGCCAAAAATGATCGCTCAAGGCTGTGAGTCTCTATTCGATATGGAAGAGCTTGCGGTTATGGGGCTGGTTGAGGTGCTAGGGCGCCTACCGCGATTACTTAAAGTAAAAGCGCAGCTGGTGGAGCATTTTACCTCTAACCCGCCGGATGTTTTCGTTGGTATAGATGCACCAGACTTTAACCTTCGTCTAGAGCTGGATCTCAAACAAGCAGGCATTACAACCGTCCACTATGTCAGTCCATCCGTTTGGGCATGGCGACAAAAACGTATCTTTAAGATCGAAGCCGCAACCAACTTGGTACTGGCATTCTTGCCGTTCGAGAAGGCATTTTATGACAAGTTTAATGTCCCTTGTGAGTTTATCGGTCACACACTAGCTGATGCGATTCCTTTGGTTAACGATAAAGCACCTGCGCGTGAACTGCTTGGTTTAGACCAAGATAGAAAATGGCTAGCTGTGCTTCCAGGAAGTCGAGGTAGCGAGCTAAAAATGTTATCTCAGCCATTTATCGAAACCTGTAAGAAGCTTCATCAACGTTATCCTGAACTGGGGTTTGTTGTTGCGGTGGTGAACCCTAAACGTCGCGAGCAGTTTGAACAAGCTTGGCAAGAGCTAGCACCAGAGCTTGAATTTAAGTTGGTGGATGATACGGCTCGTAATGTGATTACCGCATCTGATGCCGTGTTATTGGCCTCTGGTACCGTTGCGCTTGAGTGTATGTTACTTAAGCGTCCTATGGTCGTGGGCTATCGTGTCAATGCGATAACTGCCTTCTTAGCGAGAAAGTTACTGAAAACACCTTATGTTTCCTTGCCAAATATTTTGGCGGAGCGCGAACTTGTCAAAGAGTTTCTCCAAGAAGAGTGCACCGCAGAAAATCTGTTTACTGAAGTGACTCAGTTGTTAGAAGGTGATACTCAAGCCATGATCGATAAGTTTACTGAGATGCATCACTGGATTCGCAAAGGCGCCGATCAGCAAGCAGCAACAGCAGTATTAAACTTAATTGCGAAGTAATAGAGATTATGACAAAAGAAAAACAGCCGCTTCCTCCATTTGAGTATCCACAAGGATATCAGCGTATTGCGGGCGTTGATGAAGTTGGGCGTGGTCCTTTGGTGGGAGATGTTGTCACGGCGGCGGTAATTCTCGATCCTAATAACCCGATCGAAGGGTTAAATGATTCAAAAAAACTCTCTGAAAAGAAACGCTTGGCACTGCTACCTGAGATAAAAGAAAAGGCCCTTGCTTGGTCTGTGGGGCGTTGTTCACCAACTGAGATTGATCAACTGAACATTCTGCAAGCTACTATGGTCGCGATGCAACGTGCGATTGACGGACTGGCAGTCAAACCTGATTTAGCCTTGATTGATGGCAATCGTTGCCCTGAATTAGCGATGGACTCGCAAGCTGTGGTGAAAGGGGATTTACGTGTTGCGGAAATCAGTGCCGCTTCAATTATTGCCAAAGTGGTCCGCGACCAAGAGATGGAAGAGTTAGATAAGCTTCATCCTGAATTTGGTTTCGCCAAGCACAAAGGTTATCCAACCAAAGCGCACTTTGAAGCGATAGAGAAACATGGTGTGATTGAACAACACCGCAAAAGTTTTAAGCCAGTAAAAAAGGCCTTAGGGCTAGACTAGACAGTATTGTTTGCGCTTAAAATGCTCAAAAGATTTACCGTCCTAGAAACCTGTTAATTATGGGGTATATTCGCGATTTACGATCACGTAAAATATCCCAATTATCTTTCCGATTAAGCACTATTTGCGGAACTATTCATGTCAGATCCTAAGTTTGTTCACCTCCGAATTCACAGCGATTTCTCCATGGTCGATGGCCTTTCTAAAGTGCCTCCTTTGGTAAAGAAAGTCGCTGAACTGGGGATGCCAGCAATGGCTCTGACGGACTTTACTAACCTATGTGGACTCGTGAAGTTTTATGGTACTGCGCATGGTTGTGGTATTAAGCCGATCATAGGCGCAGACTTCGCGATGCAGTCGGTCGAATTTGGCGATGAGCTGACAAAGCTGACAGTTTTAGCTGCAGATAATGTGGGTTACAAAAACCTAACGCTATTGATTTCTAAGGCCTATTTGCGAGGTCATGTTCAGCATCAACCTGTGATTGATAAAGAGTGGTTAACCGAATTGGCTGAAGGGCTGATTATCCTCTCTGGTGGTAAAAGTGGCGAGATAGGGAAAGCTTTACTTAAGGGCAACCAAAAGGTAGCTCATGAATGTGCCGAATTTTATCAAACTCACTTTCCAGATCGTTTCTATCTTGAGCTGACTCGTACTGGTCGAGCGGATGAAGAGAGCTATCTGCATTTTGCGCTCGAGTTTTCCGAGCAAGTAGAGTTGCCTGTCGTTGCGACCAATGATGTTGTTATCTTAGATGACTCAACCTTTGATGCGCACGAGATTCGCGTCGCGATTCACGATGGTTATACGCTTGAAGATCCCCGCAGACCGAAAAATTACAGTCCTCAGCAATATTTGCGCAGTGAAGAAGAGATGTGTGAGCTCTTTGCCGACATCCCCGAAGCGCTTGAGAATAGCGTTGAAATTGCTAAGCGTTGTAACGTCACGGTGCGTTTAGGTGAGTACTTCCTACCGGCCTTCCCGACAGAAGGGATGGAAGAAACGGAATTCTTAGTCAAGAAGTCCGAAGAGGGGCTTGAGGAGCGCCTTGAATTCTTATTCCCTGACCCAGAAGTCCGAGCGCAGCGACGCCCTGAATATGATGACCGCCTTAAAATCGAGCTTGAAGTTATCAACAATATGGGGTTTCCGGGTTACTTCTTGATCGTAATGGAGTTTATCCAGTGGTCTAAGGATAACGATATTCCAGTAGGGCCGGGACGTGGTTCTGGTGCGGGCTCTTTGGTGGCATACGCACTGAAAATCACCGATTTGGACCCGCTTGAATATGACTTGCTTTTCGAACGTTTTTTGAACCCTGAACGTGTTTCCATGCCCGATTTCGATGTCGATTTTTGTATGGATAAGCGAGATCAGGTTATTGACCACGTTGCGGAAATGTATGGTCGTGATGCGGTATCACAGATCATCACCTTCGGAACCATGGCAGCAAAAGCGGTAATCCGCGATGTGGGCCGTGTGTTAGGACACCCGTTTGGATTTGTTGACCGAATTTCTAAATTGGTGCCGCCTGATCCTGGAATGACGTTAGAAAAAGCGTTCAAAGCTGAACCCGCTTTGCCAGAGTTGTATGAGGCTGACGAAGAAGTCAAAGAACTGATCGACATGTGCCGCATCCTTGAAGGCTGTACACGTAACGCGGGTAAACACGCTGGTGGTGTTGTAATCTCGCCGACTACGATTACTGACTTTGCGCCAATTTATGCCGATGCTGAAGGTCACTTCCCGGTTACTCAGTTTGACAAGAATGACGTTGAAACCGCTGGTCTGGTTAAGTTTGACTTCTTAGGTCTGAGAACACTGACCATCATTGACTGGGCGTTGGGGTTAATTAACCCTCGATTAGCCCGTGAAGGCAAAGACCCGGTTGCAATAGAGTCGATACCTCTTGATGACCAAGCGTCCTTCAGTCTGTTGCAAAACTCGGAAACGACCGCCGTATTCCAGCTTGAATCGCGAGGCATGAAGGAGCTGATCAAGCGTCTTCAGCCGGACTGTTTTGAAGATATCATCGCATTGGTGGCACTGTTCCGCCCGGGGCCACTTCAGTCTGGCATGGTAGATAACTTTATCGACCGTAAGCATGGCCGTGAAGCGGTTTCTTACCCTGATGAACAGTGGCAACACGATTCACTTAAAGAGATTCTAGAGCCGACTTACGGCATTATCCTCTACCAAGAGCAAGTCATGCAGATCGCTCAGGTTCTTTCAGGTTATACCCTAGGTGGCGCAGATATGCTTCGTCGTGCGATGGGTAAGAAGAAACCTGAAGAGATGGCGAAACAGCGTGCCACGTTCGAAGAAGGCGCTGTTGCCAACGGGGTCGATGGCGAGCTGGCGATGAAAATCTTCGATTTGGTAGAAAAGTTCGCAGGTTACGGCTTTAACAAATCGCACTCAGCAGCATACGCACTGGTTTCGTATCAAACCTTGTGGCTGAAAACCCATTACCCTGCGGAGTTTATGGCTGCGGTAATGACGGCCGATATGGACAACACGGAAAAAGTGGTCGGTCTGGTCGATGAATGTTTGCGCATGAAGCTCAAGGTATTACCACCAGACATCAATTCCGGTTTATATCGCTTTAATGTTAATGAAGACGGTGAGATTGTTTACGGCATCGGCGCTATTAAAGGTGTGGGTGAAGGCCCGATTGATGCGATCTTGGAAGCGCGAAATAAAGATGGTCACTTTAAAGACCTGTTTGATTTTTGTGCTCGAATCGATCTCAAAAAGGTCAACAAGCGAGTGATTGAAAAATTGATCTACGCTGGTGCGCTTGATCGTCTAGGTCCACATCGTGCAGCAATGATGGCTTCGCTCAATGATGCCGTGAAAGCTGCCAGTCAGCATCACCAAGCGGAAGCTTTTGGTCAGAGCGACCTGTTCGGCGTGTTAACGGAAGCGCCTGAGGAAGTTGAGCACAAGTACACCAAAGTACCACCTTGGCCAGAGAAGGTTTGGCTTGAGGGTGAGCGCACAACGCTCGGCCTTTATTTGACCGGCCACCCAATTAATGCCTATCTAAAGGAACTCGGTAAGTATACGAGTTGTCGATTAAAAGATGCGACTCCAACGCGCAGAGATCAGAGTGTTACCGTTGCTGGTCTGGTGATTGCCGCTAGGGTGATGACAACTAAGCGTGGTACTCGTATTGGCTTGATGACGTTAGACGATCGAAGCGGTCGAATGGAAGTCATGTTATTCTCTGATGCGTTAGATAAGTACGCTGAATTGTTAGAGCAAGATAAAATTTTGGTCGTTTCTGGACAGGTCAGCTTTGATGATTTCAATGGTGGTCTTAAAATGTCCGCGCGCGAGGTTATGGATCTCGGCGCTGCACGCGAAAAATACGCGCGTGGTTTATCCGTCTCGATAGATGAATCGCAAATAGACGGCCAGTTTTTTGAGCGCTTTAGTCAAATACTAGAGCCTCATCGGGCAGGAACAGTTCCTGTCCATGTATACTACCAACGCTGCGATGCCCGTGCGCGTTTAACGTTAGGTACAGAATGGCGAGTTACGCCAAGCGATGCATTATTAGATGATTTAAAACAACTACTTGGCAATAGCCAGGTAGAACTCGAATTTAACTAAATTTGGCATTAAGCCGAATCAGAAAGGATCTATAGATGAGCCTGAACTTTTTAGAATTTGAAAAGCCGATCGCAGAACTTGAAGCAAAGATTGAAGCACTACGTGATGTGTCTCGCCATGGCGGTGAGTCTGGTGTGGATCTAGAAAAAGAAATCGAACAGCTAGAAAAGAAAAGCTTAGAGCTTAAGAAAAAGACCTTTAGCGATCTTGGTGCTTGGGAAACCGCACAACTTGCACGCCACCCACAACGTCCTTACACGCTAGATTACATCCAGCATGCTTTTACTGAGTTTGAAGAGCTGGCTGGTGACCGTGCATTTGCTGATGATAAAGCGATTGTAGGTGGTATGGCGCGTCTAAATGGTCGCCCTGTTATGATTATCGGCCACCAAAAAGGTCGTGAAACTAAAGAAAAAGTAAAGCGTAACTTTGGTATGCCTAAGCCAGAAGGTTACCGTAAAGCGCTACGTCTAATGGAAATGGCAGAGCGTTTTAACATGCCAATCATTACCTTCATCGACACTGCTGGTGCATACCCAGGTGTTGGTGCAGAAGAGCGCGGCCAATCTGAAGCGATCGCGAAAAACCTCAAAGTGATGGCAGGCCTAAAAGTGCCAGTGATTTGTAACGTTGTTGGTGAAGGCGGTTCAGGTGGTGCACTCGCCATCGGTGTTGGCGACTACGTTAACATGCTTCAATACTCAACCTACTCTGTAATCTCTCCTGAAGGTTGTGCTTCAATCTTATGGCGCGATTCAGACAAGGCACCGCAAGCTGCAGACGCGATGGGTCTAACTGCTCCTCGCCTAAAAGAGCTTGAGCTAATTGACGAGATCATTGAAGAGCCACTAGGTGGTGCGCATCGTGATCATGTTCAAATGGCAGAAAATATGAAAGCGAATCTGCTTAAGCAGCTTGAAGAGCTAGAGCAGTTCGATACAGACACTTTGCTAGAGCGTCGTTACCAACGCCTAATGAGCTACGGTTACTGTTAATTCTCAGTGCTTTGAATGATGAAAGGTCGAACTTATGTTCGGCCTTTTTTATTGTGCAGTGATAAACTAGCGCTAGGCATAGCACATCACTTATCGAGCATGGACTTATATCAACACTTCGCATCTGTAATTCAAGCGCACCTTAACCCACATAGTCGTTTAGTCATTGGCTTTAGCGGTGGTGTTGATTCGCAAGTCTTACTCACATTGGCTGCGCGATTTGGTCAACAATATCAATGCGAGTGTCTTGCGGTGCACGTTCACCATGGGTTGAGTGGTAATGCTGATCGCTGGGCAGAGCAGTGTGCCCAATGGGCTCATGAGCGTGGGGTGCCATTCGTGGTAGAGAAGGTCATCCTCCAACCTCAGGGTAAAAGTATTGAAGCTTGTGCACGTGAAGCGCGTTATCAGGCGTTAGCACAGCACTTGGAACACGGTGACGTTTTGCTGACAGGGCAACATGCAGACGACCAATTAGAAACTTTTCTCCTCGCGGTTAAGCGTGGCAGTGGGCCTAAAGGGTTGTCGGCTATGGCGCAATGCCGATCGTTTGCCAATGGCTATATGCTAAGGCCATTACTAGAGGTGAACCGTAGCACCATTGAAGCGTTTGCGGTTGAACATCAGCTTCAATGGGCGGAAGATGAAAGCAATCAAGACACCCGCTTTGACCGTAACTACATCCGTCATCAAGTTGCCCCTGCTTTGAACCAACGCTGGCCTCATTTCAAGGCCGCCGTGCAAAGGAGTGCGCAATTATGCTTTGAGCAAGAAGCCTTGTTAGATGAGCTGCTGAGTGAAAAGTTGTCCGAGTTGACGGCGGCGGATGATGGTTTATCTATTGCCGGACTGACCTCGTTGAGTGAACTAATGCGCGGGCGATTGATCCGAATGTGGTTGAGTCAGCACCGGGTATTGATGCCGAGTCGCGACCATTTAGATAAGATTTGGTCCCAGGTAGCGATGGCTCAGCAAGATGCCAATCCGATATTGAACCTCGCTCAAGGTCAGGTGCGTCGCTTTAATCATCGGCTTTATCTCGTGGAGAGTTTGGCCGATGTGTCAGCTTGGAGCCACCAAGCCGCTCTAGAATCTTCAATGATACTTCCCGATAATTTAGGAACTCTATTACTGCGCAAGTCGACTCAAGGTCACTTGAGCTACCAAGCTTTGCAAACGGCACCACTCTCGGTGATATTCGAACCACAAGGTTTAAGTGCAAGGCCGGCTGAGCGCGGCCATAGCCGAAAACTGAAAAAGCTGTTTCAAGAATATCAGGTACCGAGCTGGCAGCGGAGAAGAATGCCCATTCTTATGTGTGGTGATAAGGTAGCCGCGATTGCAAACTTATTTATTGATCATGACTTTATAGGTCAAGACTGTGAACTTGTCTGGGACAAGTAATCCAGCTTTATGTAAAAATCGTATGCATAAAAAACACACTTCAAAAGTGGACTTATAAGGAAGAGCAATGAAAAAAATCGTAATTGGAATGGCGATAGGTATGGGCCTATTTGCAGGGCAGGCACTGGCTGCAGGTGATGTTGCCGCTGGACAAGCAAAAGCGGCAGTATGCGCGGCATGTCACGGTGCTGATGGCATTGCCGTGATCCCTGGGTATCCAAATCTGAAAGGGCAGAATGAGCAATACATCGTTAGCTCAATCAACGCATACAAAAACAAAGAGCGTACTGGGGGTTTGGCCGCAGTCATGCAGGCGCAAGCATCTATGCTTAGTGATGCCGATGTTGCAAACCTAGCGGCATACTACGCAAGTTTGAAATAAGCTAAATTTAAGTAGTATATTAGCCTGAGCTCAGATAGCTCGGGCTTTTTATTGCCCGTTGAACGTGGGATAATGGATTAAATTACTGAAGTTTAAGGGATGAACATGAAAAAAATTGAAGCCATCATCAAGCCATTCAAACTTGATGATGTTCGTGAAGCATTGGCGGAAGTTGGTATTACCGGTATGACAGTTTCTGAAGTAAAAGGCTTTGGACGTCAAAAAGGCCACACAGAATTGTATCGTGGTGCTGAGTACATGGTGGATTTCTTGCCGAAAGTGAAACTTGAAATCGTCGTCACCGATGATGTGGCCGATCAGTGTGTGGATACTATCGTTGAGACTGCACAAACAGGTAAGATTGGTGATGGTAAAATCTTTATCACTGATGTTGAGCGTATTGTTCGAATCCGAACTGGCGAAGAGGATGAAGACGCAATTTAAGCGTTGTCGCGCCGCCCGTTAAACTACTATATAGAGAAGAGCCATTTGGCTCTTTTTTGCTTTAAAGAAGGTTGTGATGAAAAAGAGATGGTTGTTGCTCTTCCCTGTACTGCTGGTTTTGCTTGGCGTAGCCAGCTATCAAACGGTGTTTACTCTGCCTAATCAGCCTCAGTTGTCGTCAATCTCAGAGGGGCAGCTAGAGCTTTCATTGCAATGCTACCGTAACGCATCCGCTAGTGTGGTTGATGACAACCAGCAGGTGAGCGTACTGGTTTGGAATATCTACAAGCAAAATAGGGCAAACTGGCAGTCGGAGCTTGAACGCCTCAGTGAAGGCAAGCAATTGGTTCTGCTGCAGGAAGCCAGCATGACGGCTGAGCTAAGACAGTGGATTCAAAGCAAGCAATGGTTTGGTAGCCAAGTTGATGCCTTTAAAGCGTTTGACACTACTGCTGGGGTGTTAAATTTAAGCCAGCCGACGCCAAGTCTGGCATGTGCTTATACTGAGTTGGAGCCTTGGCTTCGCTTACCTAAATCGGCTCTCTATGCGACTTACCCGCTTTCAAATGGGCAAGCGCTTGCTGTGGTTAATATTCATGCGGTGAACTTTACTTACGGCACAACAGAATATCGACGTCAATTGGATGTGCTGGTGGATCAACTTCTCAAGCATCAAGGACCAATTATCGTTGCTGGCGATTTTAACAGTTGGAGTGACGCCAGAATGAAAGTGATGCAGCAGGCGTTGAATAAGCTGGGGCTAAAAGAAGCGCAATATCAACCAGACAATCGAACTCAATTCATGACTGGCTTGGCTCTCGACCATGTTTTTTATCGCGACTT
This sequence comes from Vibrio sinaloensis DSM 21326, assembly GCF_000189275.1. Lineage (GTDB taxonomy): Bacteria > Pseudomonadota > Gammaproteobacteria > Enterobacterales > Vibrionaceae > Vibrio > Vibrio sinaloensis. The sequence continues at coordinate 134,039 of NZ_AEVT01000067.1, forward strand.
GGTGGTAGAAACGGCAAAGGCGCCAGTTACTGACGCCTCTGATCATAATCCTATAGAGATGCGCTTTCGCTTAAAAAATAAGGATATAGAGCGCCCAAATTAGATAGTAAGCAAACCATGGTAGCGCTGAAATAGCCAGTGCTTGTCCACGTTCGAACTCTGTCCACGTACCAACCGCGGCGTAACCTAGAGCGATATACCATGGCAGAAGTAGCGGGAACGAGCTAGCAAACTGAGACCATTCATTCGTCAGTGGTAGCTTCATCAAACCATTTAGGCTGTTTAGATCCGCTGCGTAGACCATAACCTGGCCATGCTTGAGCAACACACTGACGTAGCTCGCGAGATCACCAATTAATGCGGGGAAGGTAACCACTGCACTGGCTGCAAACCACTTCCAAAAACCGTGCTGGTGCTGGCTCGGTTTGGTGGCCAGATTAAACCAGAACGCAAGCATCAAAATTGTGAGTGTACGCCCGACCACATCACTGATGATTTCGCTAGCCATCAAAGTATTGGCTTCGAGTAATTCCAGTTGCTGTGGGTTTGTTTGAGCTAGTTGAAGCGTTAACGCTTCTTTTAACCATTCGAAGTTGACTAGGTCAAAATACGCACCCCAGAATAGAAAGGGTGAAAGCACCAAGAAAATATAAGGCTGCCAACCCCAAGCTCCGCGTTGGTAAAGGGCTAGAAAACATGCGCTAGGGGAACGGAAGATGTCCACTAGCATGATTAAAGGGTTACTTGAAGGCGTCATACACTTACCTTAGTTACATCTACGTACAGTTTAAGTTTTTGACCCGGCTTGAGGTATTTCTGTTTGCTTAGGTCATTCCATTTGACGATATCACGAGACTTCACTTTGAACTTACTTGCGATGCCGCTGATGGTGTCTCCAGAACGCACATTGTAGAACACTGTACGAATGACGGCTCCTTCAGAGCTGTTTTTCCAGATGACTAACTTCTGTCCAACACGTAGCGTATCTTTTGCTCCCATGCCATTCCATTTGGCTAACGACTTATGAGAGACCTGGTTGGCTTTTGCAATGCTCCATAGGCTATCTCCAGAGCGGACAGTATGCGTCAGCTTTATTTGGCCACGAGGTTGGCTCTGAGTTTTCTCTAGGCGTTTTGAGGCGCTTAACGCATAGACATTCGCATCTTTTGCTGCCGTTGGGATCATCAAGTATTGGCCAACGCGAATGTTGCTGTTACTCAACCCGTTCGCTCGTTGGATGACTTTTGTTGTGGTGTTGTAGCGTTTGGCTAATACACTCAATGAGTCCCCAGACTTCACTTTGTAGCGATCCAGCTTCATCCCCTTACCGCGGTTTTTCGCCACTTGGTATTGGAAGCTGTCTTTGGCTTGTAAAGGAATCAGTAGTGAGTGTGGACCAGTCGGTGCGGTCGCTCCGTGATTGTAGGCTGGGTTTAACCCTTGCAGTTCCTTAACCGAGATCCCTGCGTATTTCGCTGCGATTGCCAGATCTAACTGCTCACCAGGTTCAACCAGAGTGACGGCGGGTTTGTTCGCAATACTTGGAATATTGATGCCGTACTTTTTTTGATTGGCAACGATATCGGCCAGTGCAAGGAGTTTTGGAACGTAGCTGCTGGTCTCTTTTGGTAAGTCGAGTGAGAAAAAGTCTGTCTGCTTGCCCAATTTTTTGTTTTTACGAATGGCACTCGAAACGCGGCCGCCACCACTGTTGTAGGCGGCGATTGCGTGAGTCCACTCCCCATCGAAACGTTTGTTGAGAGCGATGAGATACTCCAGTGCCGCATCAGTGGATGCAATGACATCACGGCGACCGTCATACCAGAAATTTTGGTCTAACCCATAGAACTTGCCTGTCGCAGGAACAAATTGCCATAAACCCGCAGCGCTGCCATGTGAGTAGGCAAATGCATCGAACGAGCTTTCAACCACTGGAAGGAGTGCAAGTTCAAGCGGCAAACCGCGTTCTTCAATCTTTTCCGTGATCAGGTAAAGAAAAGGTTCGGCACGTTCAGAGACTGTTTTGAGATGATTTGGGTGCTTTAGGTACCATGTTCGATAGTAATCCACCTTCTTGTGATCCGGTACCGGCATCTTGAGTTGCATAGCAATTCGTTGCCACACATCTTCTTGAGATTGCGGGGTTGCTACAGGCTTTGGTTTTGCCGTAGGTTTAGATGGTTGAGCGATTGGCTCAATCTTCATGGTCGCCGGAGCTTCGGTCTTGGTCACCGCGGGGGAATTCTCGGTCTCTGGAGAAGGATTTTCTCCAGAATCGCTAGGCTGGGTTAGCTGACATCCTGTAAGTAAAAGTGCTAAAACCCAGCTGTGTTTTAATCGCATTGCACAGCCCTTTTATAACTTGGCTGCTGATGATACTTGTCTCAGGAGGATAGTGACAAGCATCAAATCGTCAAAATTCGTTCTTCCACTCACGTAACGCGGTAAAAATGGCGAGTGAGTCGGTTTGTTGAGTGCGGGTTGCAACTGAGCGAATAACGGTTTGCTGGTCTGTTCGCAAGAAAGGGTTGATCCACTTTTCGCGTCTTAAGGTTGTCGGCAAAGTGGGTTGGTTTTGCGCACGGAGGCGGATCACTTCATCACGAAATTGTTGTAGTTGTTCGTTATCGGGTTCAACGGCAAGCGCGAAAGCCACATTACTTGCGGTATATTCGTGGGCGCAGTAGATTTCCGTCTCTTCGGGTAAGGCGGCTAATTTACTTAGCGAAGTGTGCATTTGCTCCATGGTGCCTTCAAATACTCGACCACAGCCCGCAGCGAAAAGCACGTCACCACAAAATAGTTTGCCATCCCCAACGTAACCGATGTGACCCAGAGTGTGCCCTTCTAACCCTAAGACAAAGAAAATCTCACCAAACAACTCGATTTGATCACCGCCTTCTACAGGATGAGTAAGGGTAGGGACGGGTTCATTAGCGGGACCAACGACGTCCACTTCGGGAAATTGTCTTACTAGCTCTGCGATACCACCAATGTGATCATTGTGATGGTGGGTGATTAGGATCGCTTCTAGGCTTAGATCGTGTTGTTGTAAATACTCCAACACCGGAGCAGCGTCGCCTGGATCCACCACGGCACAACGCTGATCGCTATTTTTTATCAGCCAGATGTAATTATCATTAAATGCAGGTATGCTTTTGATATCTAACATGGTTGTGTCTCCAGAGTGAAGCAGGTTATCTATGAAACCAGCGCGTAGCAGCAAAAAGCTTGAAAAGCCTCATTCATGGTCTCAGCTTAAAAATGGCCAATGGGTGAGTGAATCAATTCAAACCCGATTGGATGAGTGGTGCCCGAAACTGTTTGGTTACCATATGCTTAAGCTAGGCGGCCTCAGTTGCGAGTTAACCAGCTTTGCCTGCAATATTCAACATCAAGTCAATCTCGATATCCAGAACCCGTTGCATAATGTTATTGCAGATGGTTACGATTTGCCCTTTTTGGAGAAAAGTTTTGATGTTGTGGTCATGGCGCATCAATTAGATTACTGCAATGACCCTCACCGAATGCTGCGTGAAGTAGACCGTGTCATGATTGATGACGGGTATATTATTATTACGGGGTTTAATCCGGTCAGTTTAACTGGCATCGCTCGTTTACTGCCTTGGCGTAAGAATAATTTACCTTGGAGTGGACGCATGTTTACGCCTAATCGAATCAAAGATTGGTTGAGTGTACTCAATTATCAGGTTGTCGAGTGTGACAGCTATGCGTTGTTCCCGATGCAGAAGTATCGCACCATGTGGACTTGGTTTGAGAACAGTCTCGGTGATTGGGCGTCTCCCATGGGAAGTCTCTATTTTATCGTCGCCAGAAAACGCACTTATCCGTTAAAGCCAATAAAGCCACACTGGAAGCTGAAACGAAAATTGACGCCGATTGGCGTCAATTACAAGCTTTCAGACAAACGTCGCAGTGCTAACTAGCGACGTAACCGGTATCTTCTTCGGTTGGGTTTTCTGCCGCCGCACGAGCAAGTTCGTCACACATTTCGTTTTCACGATGCCCTGCGTGACCTTTTACCCAGCGCCAATCTACATTGTGGCGCGCGGTTTCACTGTCGAGCGCTTTCCATAGGTCGGAATTTTTTACTGGTTTTTTGTCAGCGGTTTTCCAATCGCGTTTTTTCCAGTTGTGTATCCACTGAGTGATACCTTGGCGAACGTATTGGCTGTCGGTCGTTAAGATGACATCACACGGTTCTTTGAGTGCTTGCAGCGCAACGATGGTTGCTAGCATTTCCATGCGGTTATTGGTGGTGAGGGTATAACCTTTCGCTAGTGTTTTTTCGGTTTGCTTATAACGAAGGACAATGCCGTAGCCCCCAGGGCCAGGATTACCTAAACAAGAACCGTCTGTGAAAATTTCCACCTGTTTCGTCATGATTTGATACTATTGGGTTAAGCACATTATTGGCATAGTCTGACACACAATTTGTTATGAATACTAGCAACAATTCCACTCAACATCGCATCATCGTACTCGATACCGAAACCACGGGTATGAACCAAGAAGGCGGACCGCATTACTTAGGGCACCGCATCATCGAAATCGGTGCAGTAGAGATCATCAACCGTAAGCTGACCGGCCGTCATTTTCACGTCTACATCAAGCCTGATCGTCAAATTCAGCCCGAAGCTGTTCTTGTCCACGGTATTACCGACGAGTTCCTGGTCGATAAACCCGAGTACCAAGATGTGCATCAAGAGTTTCTTGAATTTATCAAGGGGGCAGAACTAGTTGCACACAACGCGCCCTTCGATACTGGCTTCATGGATTACGAGTTTGAGATGCTCAACGCTCAAATTGGTAAAACAGAAGATTACTGCAAGGTAACCGATACGCTGGCCATGGCGAAGAAGATCTTCCCTGGTAAGCGAAATAACCTCGACATATTGTGTGAACGTTATGGGATCGATAACTCTCACCGTACCCTTCACGGCGCTTTGCTCGATGCGGAGATCCTAGCAGATGTTTACCTGTTAATGACGGGTGGCCAAACATCATTGCAATTCAATCCGGGGGCCTCAGACAGCGATGCTGTGGGAGGCGAATCAATAAAACGTGTCGCAAGTGGACGAAAAGCGCTAAAGGTTATCCGTGCAAGTGCCGATGAATTAGAAGCGCATCAAAGTAGATTAGATATCGTCGAGAAGAGCGGAAGCTGCCTCTGGCGTCAGTAGGAGAGAGGATGTTAAGGATTTGGTTAGTGGTACTCAGCGTATTGCTGAGCTCTGTGAGTATCGCAGCGCAAGAGTCATCAATGACGCTACTCGATAATCGTTTTCGAGTTGATCCTTCTATCCAGCAGATAACCTTTGTTATCTATCGAGCTGAAAACTCCCAGCCGGTGGTGTTGGTTCGCCCAGACGGTAAGAAGTATTACGCCTGGCGCAGCCCGGACAACGTCCGCTGGTATCAAGAGTCGTCCATGGACATCATCTCTATTGATGAACCTATGCCTGGTCCTTGGCAAGCCGTTGGTAAAGTCACGCCGAAAAACAAGATCAAGCTCATCTCTCATTTGGAGCTTTCAACAGATGCTTTGCCTAATCGCCTTTACCAAGGTGAATCGATCAAGTTTACCGCGCGTTTAACCTCAGATAGTAAGCCTCTAGTTTTAAGAGATTTTCTTGATCGCGTGAAGTTAAAGGTCACCTTCACGAAATATGTCGAAAATGAGGAAGCTTTGATCAAAGAAGCTCGACCTCTGGCAGAGGTGATCGGCGAATTTGCCGATGACGGTATGGGGCTTGATGAAGTGTCCGGAGACGGTGTGTTTACCGTGTCGCTTCCAATCAGTAGTGCGCCGGGTAAGTATCGCGTGCGAATCACCTCAGGTAACGGCATTTTTCTGCGCGCACAGGAGCAAGAAGTTCTGGTTTACCCATCGCCAATTGAAGTCACGTTTATTCAATCGCGCAGCGAGCAAGAAGAGCACAAAGTGGTGATGTCAGGAGAGCAAGGAATGATCGAACCGGGATCGCTGGCCGCGTTCGTTGAACACTTTGACCCTGATGAGCGCCAAACGGATGTTCAAGGTGCAGCAGACAAAGAGAGCACCAAACTTGAGCTGACGATCCCTTATAGCGATGCATTGGGTAACTACTCTTGGACGGGGCAAGTTTACGCAACGGAGATGGGCTCAGGACGAGGTCTGGTGTTCCCGCTAAACGAGCACACCTACAGCTTGGTTGAAGAGTTAGACATTGCAGAAACAAGACGCTTGCAAGAAGAAGAGCGCCTAAAACAGCAAAAAATCATGGAAGAAATGCGCTTACTTGAGATGCGAGAAGAGAAGAAAACTAACGGCATGATCATGATAGCCGTTGGTAACGTGGTGGTTATTATCCTGGCGCTGGTGGCTTGGTTTGTGATTGGTAAGCTGAGAGCACGTAAACAGGCAGTACCTGAGATGCAATTAGAAATGCCGAAGAAATAGTGACCTTAGCGCATTAAAAAGGGCCGCATTTGCGGCCCTTTTGTTTTTCTGGCGATTAAGCAACTTCATCCATGCTTGGCAAAGTTGCGTTTTGTGGCTTTGCCGCCAACTCCTGTGGTTCAAAATCATCGACATTAATTACGTACAAGCGCTGCGCTTCAGCATCTCGCAGTAATGACGCTTCGTTATTGTCGATTAAACCTTTCTCTAGGCCGATTTCAGCGATTAAGTCTAAGCGCAAGAACGGACGACGTTCGCCGATTGCTTTACAGACTTTATCAAACACCGGCTCTGCTTCGAGTATCACGTTGAGCGCTTGTTCGATTTTACCCGCTGGGTTGAACTCGCTTGCTGTGAAGTACTGATTACGGCCAATACGCGAACGGGTCTCTGATGGGGTTTGCAGTATGCGGGCCACTTGGCTGTCTAATTTGTCACTTGGCGCTTTGCGTACACGACCGAATGGCAAAATCAGAACACGTAGCACTTTACCAAGCCACTTATTCGGGAAGTTAGCTAGGAATTCATCAATCGCATGTTCTGTTTGCTTCAAGCTGTCTTGAAGGCCCCAGTGGACGAGTGGTAAGTCGTCAGCAATGCGACCATCACTTTCGTAACGCTTCAGTGTTGCCGAACTGAGATAAAGCTGACTAAGAATATCGCCTAAACGTGCAGATAAGCGCTCCTTACGCTTGAGTGAACCGCCAAGCACAGCCATAGAGATATCGGAAAGGAACGCTATGTTCGCACTGTAACGATTAAGCTGCTGGTAATAGCGAGCAGTTGCATCTTTCACTGGAGCTTGTGAGAAACGACCGTCAGTCAGGCCAAGCCATAAGCTGCGCACGAGATTACTCATTGTAAAGCTAACATGGCCGGCAAGGGCGGCGTCGAATTTATCTAACGCATCAGAAGAGTCCGAGTAGGCGGCATTCATCTCTTCCAATACATAAGGGTGACAACGGATGGCACCTTGTCCGAAGATGATCATCGAGCGAGTCAGGATATTCGCCCCTTCCACGGTCACAGCGATGGGGGCCCCTTGGTAGCCACGGGCAAGGAAGTTTGACGGCCCCATACAGATACCTTTACCACCGACAATGTCCATTGCATCAATGATGCTCTGCTGGCCACGATGGGTACAGTGATATTTCACAATAGCTGAGATGACCGATGGCTTTTCTCCTAAGTCGATACCAGCCACGGTTAAGTTACTTGCCGCATCCATCACGTAGGCGTTGCCCGCTAGACGCGCAAGTGGCTCTTCGACACCTTCCATATGACCGATAGGTTGCTTAAACTGACGACGGATACGTGAGTAAGCGCCTGTTGCTAATGCGGCGGTTTTAATGCCACCGGTTGAATTAGAGGGCAGGGTGATACCACGGCCAACAGACAGACATTCCACCAGCATTCGCCAGCCTTGGCCCGCCATTTTTTGGCCGCCAATGATAAAGTCAATCGGAACAAAAAGATCGTTACCGCGTGTTGGACCATTTTGGAAAGGAACGTTCAGTGGGAAGTGACGGTTGCCAATTTCAACCCCATCTAGGTCAGTTGGGATCAAGGCACAAGTGATGCCAAGATCTTGCTTGTCGCCTAATAAACCTTCTGGGTCACGCAATTTGAAAGCGAGACCTAATACGGTTGCGACTGGCGCAAGAGTGATGTAACGCTTATTCCACGTTAAGCGCATACCCAGTACTTCTTCACCTTGCCATTCGCCTTTACAAACAACGCCGTAGTCTGGAATAGAGCCAGCATCTGAACCCGCTTCAGGGCTTGTTAAAGCAAAACACGGTATTTCTTTCCCTTCTGCTAGACGTGGCAGGTAGTAATCTTTCTGCTCGGTGGTACCGTAATGCTGTAGCAGTTCACCCGGACCGAGTGAGTTAGGTACACCAACGGTTGAGGATAGAACCCCTGAAACGCCAGTTAATTTTTGTAGTACCAATGACTGAGCGTACGCTGAAAACTCAAGGCCACCATATTTCTTCTTGATGATCATGGCAAAGAACTTGTTGTCCTTTAAGTACTGCCACACTTCCGGTGGAAGGTCAGCAAGTTCATGGGTGACTTGGTAATCATTGACCATGGCACAGACTTCTTCGACAGGACCATCTAAGAAAGCCTGTTCTTCAGCGCTTAAGCTTGGTGCTTTGATGTCATGCAGCTTGTTCCAATCAGGTTTACCTTTGAACAGTTCAGCTTCCCACCAAACGGTACCCGCATCGAGCGCTTCTTTTTCTGTCTGCGACATTGCAGGAAGCACTTTCTTAAACAAACTCAGCGCTTTTCTACTGATCAGAGACTGCCTAACAGACGGCAAACAAAGTACGATGACGGCGGCGACATACAGCAACCAGCCAATGGTTCCCGCAGTCCCGAACAGAGACAGCACGACCATTGTTGCAGTTAGGGCTGCAACAGAAGTAACTAAAGAGCTACGGCGGTACAAGCAAGTGGCTAACACTGCAGTAAAGCCGAGTATAGAGAGCAAGATGTCCATATTTGTTATCCTTATGCGACGCTTTATAGCTGTTATACGTCGGTATCTAGTAAGAGGTCCTACCAGTCAAGTGTAATCAAAATATTAATAAATTGTAAAACCTGCAAGTGTGCAAAAAGTGATCTAAGTAGAGTGAAAATTCTAAAAATGACGAGTGGTGCTGTTTTTATGAGCAGAGAGTGAAAAGAAAGCTCGATTTGTTAACCAACAGCTATCGACAGTGAGAATTGTTTGAGTAAACTCATCAAATAAGGTTGGCGACGCGTTAGCGTGCCTGTTTACAAACAATAATTAGAGATAGCCCTATGTACCAAGATCTGATTAAAAGCGAGTTGCTTGAAGCTGCTGACGTTCTGAATAAGTTTTTAAGTGATGAGAGCAACATTGCTCAGATTGAAGCTGCTGCAAAAATGATCGCAGATTCATTCAAACAAGGTGGCAAGGTACTCTCTTGCGGAAACGGCGGCTCTCATTGTGATGCGATGCATTTTGCTGAAGAGCTTACAGGTCGATACCGCGAAAATCGCCCGGGTTTTCCTGGTATTGCTATCTCTGACCCAAGCCATCTGTCGTGCGTGAGTAATGACTTTGGTTACGATCATGTATTTTCTCGTTATGTCGAAGCTGTTGGCGCTAAGGGAGATGTGCTGTTTGGTCTATCCACATCGGGTAACTCTGGCAACATCTTAAAGGCGATTGAAGCGGCTCAAGCGAAAGGCATGAAAACCATCGCGCTGACGGGTAAAGACGGCGGTAAAATGGCCGGATTGGCTGATATTGAAATTCGTGTTCCCCATTTTGGCTATGCAGACCGCATTCAAGAGATCCATATCAAGATTATTCATATCGTGATTCAGTTGATTGAAAAAGAAATGGAAGCACAGGGTTAATCGAGCCGTAATCGAAACTGAGTGGGCTTTGATTACGCTAGTGAGCGTTAGGGAGAAGGTTGAAGAATGTGTGAATTGCTCGGAATGAGCGCCAATGTGCCAACAGATATTTGTTTTAGCTTTACTGGTTTGATGCAACGTGGTGGTAACACTGGTCCACATCGTGATGGCTGGGGAATTACCTTCTATGAGGGAAAAGGTTTTCGAACCTTTAAAGACCCAAATCCAAGCTGCGATTCAAAGATCGCTGAGCTGGTGCAAAATTACCCGATAAAAAGTTGTGCCGTTGTAAGCCATATCCGGCAAGCCAATCGGGGGGGAGTCAACCTCGAAAACACACATCCTTTTACTCGTGAATTATGGGGACGTTATTGGACCTTTGCTCACAATGGTCAACTCTCTGATTATCAGGATCTGCAAACGGGTCGTCATCGTCCGGTAGGTCAAACAGACAGTGAGCTATCATTCTGTTGGTTACTCAAACAGATGGAAGATAAATACCCAGAGCCGCCCCAAGATATGGTTGGCGTGTTCCGTTTTGTTGCTGAGTGCTGTGACAAATTACGCGAAAAAGGCGTATTTAATATGCTGCTCTCCGATGGCGAATACGTTGTGACTTATTGCACTAACCATTTGTATTGGATCACTCGTCGTGCACCGTTTGGCAAAGCGGCCCTGATTGACGAAGATGTCGAAATTAACTTCCAAGAAGAAACCACGCCGAACGACATTGTGTCAGTGATCGCCACTCAACCTCTTACTGGAAATGAAACCTGGCACCGAATGAAGCCCGGCGAATTTGGCATTTTCCATTTTGGTGAGTTAATTGATGGCAACGCAGATGAATTGCTTGATGTAGCTTACGCACCGAAAAAAGTCGCAAGCCAGGCCCCAACAGAGCCATTGGAATAGTAGTCGGTTTTCTACCTCTTCGAGAACGCAGTTAACCCAATAAAAAAGGCCGATGTTTCCATCGGCCTTTTGCATTTCTGAGTGATAACTTAAGTAAGCTGCGCTTTCACGTGCTCAACAATATCTGTCATCGCTACTGCAGTTTTCTCACCTGAGCGGCGGTTCTTGTACTCGAAGTTACCTTCTTTCATTGAACGATCGCCAATCACGATAGTGTGAGGAATACCGATAAGCTCCATATCAGAGAACATTACACCTGGGCGCTCTTTACGGTCGTCGAATAGCACTTCGATGCCCATAGCGGTCAGTTCAGCGTACAGCTTCTCAGCGGCTTCTTTTACTTCTTCTGACTTGTGCATGTTCATTGGCACGATAGCCACTTGGAAAGGTGCAAGTGCATCTGGCCAGATGATGCCGTATTTATCGTGGTTCTGCTCGATAGCCGAAGCAACAACACGAGATACGCCGATGCCGTAACAACCCATCTCTAGGATAACGTTTTTGCCGTCAGGACCAAGCACACCACAGTTCATTGCTTCTGAGTAAGCTTTACCTAGTTGGAAGATGTGACCAACCTCGATACCACGCTTGAGCATGATTGTGCCTTGACCACATGGGCTAGGATCGCCTTCAACCACGTTACGGAGATCTTCAATTTGGCCAAGCTCAACGTCACGACCCCAGTTGATGCCAAAGTAGTGTTTATCATCGACGTTAGCACCTGCGCCAAAGTCGTTCATTACGGCAACGGTACGGTCTACGATGAATGGCAGTTTAAGACCGACTGGGCCTAGTGAGCCAGGACCTGCACCGATTAGAGCACGAATTTCTTCTTCTGTTGCCATTTCAAGAGGAGCGGCAACTTGAGGAAGGTTCTCTGCCTTCACTTCGTTTAGCTCGTGGTCACCACGGATGATAAGCGCAATGATGTCCGCATCGACGTCATCAGATGCTTTAACGAATAGAGTTTTAACCGTTTTCTCGATCGGCAGTTCAAATTGCTCGACGAGCTCTGCAATCGTCTTCGCGTTTGGCGTATCGACCAGCGTCATCTCTTGAGTCGGCTCAGCGCGGCCCTCAGTCGGCGCAGCAGCTTCTGCTTTTTCGATGTTAGCAGCGTAATCTGACTCAGTAGAGAAGGCGATTAGGTCTTCGCCGCTTTCAGCGAGTACGTGGAACTCTTGCGAGCCACTACCACCGATAGCGCCAGAGTCAGCCAATACTGGACGGTACTCAAGACCCATGCGGTCAAACGCTTTACAGTAAGCATCGTGCATCGCGTCGTAAGACTTTTGTAGGCCGTCTTTGTCGATGTCAAAGCTGTACGCATCCATCATGCAGAACTCACGAGCACGCATTACACCAAAGCGTGGGCGACGTTCATCACGGAACTTAGTTTGGATTTGGTACAGGTTTAGCGGCAACTGCTTGTAAGAGCTCACTTCATTGCGCACTAGGCTAGTGATCACTTCTTCAGCGGTCGGGCTAAGAACAAACGGACGAGTATGACGGTCAGTAAAGCGAAGCAGTTCAGGACCCATCTTTTCGCTGCGGCCTGTCTCTTCCCATAGTTCAAACGGCTGAACAACGGGCATCAAAGTTTCGACTGCGCCTGCATTGTCGATCTCTTGACGAACGATGTTTTCGACTTTACGCAGTACACGTAGACCAGTAGGTAGCCAGGTGTAAAGACCTGAAGCCAGCTTACGGATCATACCTGCACGTAGCATGAGCTGGTGGCTCACTACTTCTGCGTCGTTTGGAGTCTCCTTCAAAGTAGAAAGAAGATAATTACTGGTACGCATTAAATTTATCCGTTTATTAAAGTTAATAACTCAAGCCTGAGTGGACCCGAGTAGGAAGTCCCCGGAGGGAAAATGGTTAGCCGCTTATAATATCAGCCAATTGGCTTTGTCAAAAGCATTCAATGGTAGTTACTGTTATTAAGTTATCCGATACCGTGAACTTAACGTTCAGATCGAACAAATTTACCGCATATTCCTTGTCGTCTGGCTTGTTTTTCTTGTAAGCCGGGCGAGGATCTTGAGCGAGAACTTGTTCGATAACCGTTTTAACATAGTCAGTATCACAGCGCTTGGCGAGCGTAGCTAATGAGAGGGCTGAGAAGCCGACCTGTGATGTTTCGGGTTCATCGTCGGCATAACCACCTTGTGCCTCGGGGACCGAATCTGAGTAGGGGATGTAGGGCTTAATATCAATGATGGGGGTGCCATCGACAAGATCTACGTTGCCCAGATCCACATAGATTTGATCGCCTTGCTTGCTGATGCCTTTGACTTCAACTGCAGACATGCCAATGCCATTTGGCCTGAATGTCGAACGGGAAGCAAAAACACCAATCCGTTCATTGCCACCCAAGCGAGGTGGCCTGACAGTGGGTTTCCATCCCGCGTCTAGATTTTTATCAAACACAAACAGTAGCCAAACGTGAGAGAACTGCTCTAAGCCTCTGACGGATTCTGGGGTATTAGCTGCACCACATAGTTTGACTCGAGAGCGCGCAGCAGGCACCAACCTAGGCTGACGAGGAACGGCAAACTTCTCTTTGTAAGGGCTTTCAATAAAACCGATGGGCTCTACAGAATACATTTGTTCTCTCTCTCATTGTTAATGTCGCAAAAGTACCACAAAAAAAGCTAGCTTTCTCAGATGATAATGATTAACATTTAAAATGTTATAACATAACAGTTTATATATTGAGGTAACTATGCAACCTAACATTCATCCAGAATACCGAACCGTTGTTTTTCACGATACCAGTATCGATGAGTACTTTTTGATTGGTTCTACATTGCAAACTGATCGCACTATTGAGTGGAAAGATGGCAAGACATACCCGTACTTCACGATTGAAGTCTCCTCTAAATCTCATCCTTTCTATACCGGTAAACAACGTGTCATTCACCAAGAAGGCCGTGTGGCAAACTTTAAACGTCGTTTTGGTCAGTTCGCAAAAGGAGGCGAATAAATGAAAGTCGTCAAATCTCTTAAAAGTGCCAAAAACCGTCATCCGGATTGTCAGATAGTGAAGCGCAGAGGGCGTTTATACGTAATTTGCAAAACCAATCCAAGATTCAAAGCGGTGCAAAAATAGCACTTAAGTATTGGCTCTGTGAATTGTATATCTATGAATTATAATTCTATTTATAAGTTTCATGGCAGTTATAATTGCTAGGTTTATGTGCAAAAAGCGTTAAAAAATGCGGTTTGTTACACGTTTTGTAACATTTTAGATTTCATTTCATACTGCTTGTCGAGTAACCTGCGCAGGCTTTGTTGACATATTTGTCACAATTGCACAGGAATAACTACAAGGAGGGAACAGATGAGTTCATCTGCTTCGATTAAACGAAATTCACCAAAGAAGCCGTTATTTACGCGCTTTCTAGATACCGTTGAGTATTTGGGGAACCTTTTACCCCACCCAATCACGCTTTTTGCCATTTTCTGTGTTGCGATTCTCGTAACCTCAGGCATCGCCGGATATTTTGAAGTCTCAGTTGTTGACCCACGTCCTGAAGGGGCTAAGGGCCGCGCAGCAGATGGCATGATTCATGTTGTCAGTTTGCTGAATGCTGATGGCTTACAGCTTATCGTTACCAATCTAGTGAAAAACTTTGTTGGCTTCGCACCGTTAGGCACCGTTTTGGTGGCGATGCTCGGTGTAGCGATCGCTGAACACTCAGGCCTATTGTCTGCAGCAATGCGCGGCATGGTCATGGGCGCATCTAAGCGTATGGTAACGGTTACCGTTGTATTTGCTGGTATCATCTCTAATACAGCATCAGAGCTTGGCTATGTGGTCTTAATTCCACTTGCAGCGATGTTGTTCCACTCTTTAGGTCGTCACCCACTTGCAGGTCTTGCTGCGGCATTTGCTGGTGTTTCTGGCGGCTACTCAGCAAACCTTCTTATCGGTACCGTTGATCCTCTGCTTTCAGGTATTACTGAAACAGCGGCGCAAATGATTGACCCGACTTACACGGTTGGCCCAGAGGTTAACTGGTACTTCATGTTCGTCTCTACTTTCTTCATTGCGATTACTGGTGCGTTTGTTACCGAGAAAATCGTTGAGCCTAAATTGGGCAAATATAATGATGAAGAAGCGTCGGAAGACTTGTCTAACGATTCTATGGGCAAGCTGACGGCAATTGAGAAAAAAGGTCTTAAATTGGCTGGCCTCGCTATCCTTGTGGTATCTGCGTTGCTCGCTTGGACGATTGTTCCTGAAGACGGTGTGCTGCGCTCTGACGCTGGCACGGTCGCAGGTTCGCCTTTCTTGAAGAGTATCGTGGCATTCATCTTTGTCTTCTTTGCTATTCCTGGCTTTGTGTACGGCAAAGTTACTGGTTCAATGAAAACAGACCGTGATGTGATTGATGCAATGGCGAAGTCAATGTCTTCAATGGGCATGTACATCGTACTGGTCTTCTTCGCGGCTCAGTTCGTTGCTTTCTTCAAGTGGACTAACTTTGGTCAGGTATTCGCGGTAGCGGGTGCAAGCTTCCTGCAGGAAATTGGTTTAACTGGTCCAATGCTGTTCTTCGCATTTATCCTGATGTGTGGCTTTATTAACTTAATGATTGGCTCAGCTTCTGCTCAGTGGGCGGTAACGGCACCAATCTTCGTACCAATGCTTATGTTGGTTGGTTACGCACCAGAAACAATTCAGGCGGCTTACCGAATTGGTGACTCTACCACCAACATTATTACGCCGATGATGAGTTACTTTGGCCTTATCCTTGCGGTGGCAACTCGCTACATGAAGAACCTAGGTATTGGTACGTTAATCGCAACCATGCTGCCATACTCAATCTGCTTTATTGTAGGTTGGAGCTTGCTGTTCTACCTATGGGTATTCGTGTTCGGTCTACCTGTTGGCCCTGGTGCGGCAACGTACTACACGCCATAGATCTGACAGCGATAAAGATGTTAAGCCGGAGCCTTTTCTCCGGCTTTTTCGTTTGCGATGTCTTCAAATGACGCTGAGCCCAGTTTGACAACCTGATAGGTTGAACTTTACTTAGCGTAATGAGGGTGACTGGGAGAGGTTATGGTCGTTCAATGTGGGCGTTATGCTGTCAACAGAGTAGTACTAAGTTTGTTACCGTCACTCACTTTGTCTGTGTTGCATGTGTAAATACCAAACTGCCGCTCTGCTCATCACTGTCTTGTTTTCCTTTTGGGTGAGTGCCAAACCACTGGAGCTAGTGACGTTAGATTATCCGCCTTATGTTGTTGAGCAAGAAGGGGAGCTATCAGGGGTGGCGATAGAGTTGGTTGGAAGCGTGTTTGATGAGCTTGGTGTCGCGGTTTCAATTGAAGTCCTGCCTTGGGCTCGCGCTCTTAGCAATGTCCAGTTTGGTCGCTCCGATGCCATTTTTACAGCCTTTAAGACGCCTTCCCGTGAAAAATTTGCCGATTACAGTCAACAAGTACTGTTTACACAAAACATTAGTTTAGTGGTTAAGAGAGGCAGCCAAATCCGCAGTGCTGATTTTGTTCAAAGTGATGTCTCTGATGTTGCTATTTGCGCCGTCAATCGAGTGAGCTATGGGCCGGAAATGGATGCCCTATTGGCGGATAGGCGATTTCGTATCATTTTTTGGCGCAACATGGCCGAAGATTGCGCTCGTTTAGTGATTGCTGAGCGCGCTGATGTTTGGGTAAATAATGACTTTGGTGCACGCAGCATTCTTGCCAGTGAGGAGATGGAACAAGAGCTGGAGATTCTTTCTCCACCTATCGAGGCGACCCCAAGTTACATCGCTTTTTCTAAGTTGAGGAACCGACAAGAGTTGCGCGATCAATTTGATCAGGTGTTACGCGCGATGAAGCAGGATGGGCGGTATGAGGCGCTGATTGATGCTTATTTTGAACGCTTAAGAGCAGAACGCAAAAAAGAAAAGGGCTGACGCATAAACGTCAGCCCTTGATATTTCGCTAAATGCGTTGGTGATTACCAACCTTTTACGACACCGCCTTGGAAGATGTCAGAGGCAGCCTTGTACACTTCTTCTGTTTGGTAAGACTTAACGAAGTTTTGCACGTTTTCTGCATTTAGGTTCTCTTCACGAGACACGATTAGGTTTACGTATGGAGACTCTTTATCTTCAACAAATACACCATCTTTTTGAGGCGTTAGGTTGATAGAGCTTGCGTAAGTCGTGTTGATGACTGAAAGCGCAACATCATCTAGAGAGCGAGGAAGCTGTGCAGCGTCTAGCTCAACGATAGTGATGTTTTTCGGGTTTTCAACGATGTCACGTACTGTTGCAAGCAGACCTACGTTTTCACGCAGTTTAAGTAGACCTTGTTGCTCAAGTAGTAGCAGAGAGCGACCTAGGTTTGTTGGATCGTTTGGTACAGCAATGCGCGCACCGTCTTGAATTTCATCAACAGCTTTCACTTGCTTAGAGTAACCAGCGATTGGGTAAACGAAGGTGTTGCCAGCGATCGTCAGTTTGTAGCCACGGTCAGCAACTTGCTGATCTAGGTATGGCTTATGTTGGAACGCGTTGATGTCGATAGAGCCATCGTCAAGCGCAGCATTTGGTGTTACATAATCTGTGAAAGTAACCAGTTCAACGTCTAGGCCATATTTCTCTTTTGCTACTTTTGCAGCCACTTCCGCAACTTGTGCTTCAGCACCTGCCATTACGCCGACTTTGATCTTGCTGTTGTCTGCAGCTTGTTCGCCACAACCAGATAAAACCAGTGCCGATGCAGCGGCAGCAATAGCCAATAGGCCTTTAAGATTGAATTTCATGACTTTCTCCTTGTAATAAATCGAGTAATTTTTATCTATGGTCAACGCGGCGTACGATGGCGTCACCTATGGATTGAATAATTTGTACCAGCACAATCAGCATCACGACAGTTACAGCCATAATGACCACATCGTAACGGTGGAAGCCGTAGCGAATCGCAACATCGCCCAGACCGCCACCACCAACGGTCCCCGCCATCGCTGAGTAGCTAACTAAGGTAACCAAGGTAATGGTTACAGAGTTGACAATGGTAGGCATTGCTTCAGGAAGCAGTACCTTC
This sequence comes from Vibrio sinaloensis DSM 21326, assembly GCF_000189275.1. Taxonomy (GTDB): domain Bacteria; phylum Pseudomonadota; class Gammaproteobacteria; order Enterobacterales; family Vibrionaceae; genus Vibrio; species Vibrio sinaloensis. The sequence goes on from NZ_AEVT01000067.1 coordinate 151,884, forward strand.
GAAATGATTTGTAGTGGCGTTGCCCCCATAGATTGGGCCGCTTCAACTAAGCCAGTTGGTACTTCCAACAAGGCCCCCTCAATAAGGCGAGCAACAAACGGGATTGCACCAATCGTTAAGGGTACGATCGCTGCGGTCGTGCCAATAAAGGTACCGACCAAAAGCTTAGTCACAGGAATGATGGCAACCATAAGCACTAAGAAAGGGACTGAGCGACCAATGTTCACGATTGCGCCGAGCACACCGTTAAGTTTGGTGTTCTCAAGTAACCCACCTTTTTTGGTGGTGTGGAGAATCACGCCAAGCGGAATACCGACAGCAAAGCCGACGATTCCGGCAACCGCAACCATGTATAGCGTTTCCCAAGTTGCACCGAGGAGAAGATTACCGTTCAGGCTGAGCCATTCTGCAACTGTATTAAAGGACATAACCAAGCACCTCTACTTTTACATTGTGTTCGCGCAGAAACTCGATTGCTGCGTTGTCATCTTGTTCATTACCAAAGAGTTCGGCGACCATCATGCCGAACTTTACGCCACCGGCGTAATCAAGATCGGAGCTTAGGATGCTGACATCTATGTTGAACTTACGTGCAATTTGCGTCATCAAAGGGGCGTCGACAGTCGCACCAGTAAACTCTAAACGCACCAATGGGTAGCTGCCCTCCACGCGCGTTTGCTGTAAGCGAGCTTGATAGTCTTCAGGAATAGACAAATCCAAAGTAGAACGAATGAATTGATGGGCAAGATCAGTTTTTGGATGGGCAAAGATTTCGCCTACCGTCCCTTTCTCAACCAACTCACCACCGCCAATGATCGCTACTTGGTGGCAGATGCTTTTCACCACATCCATCTCATGCGTGATCAGCAGCATGGTGATGTTGAGTTTGCGATTGATCTCTTTGAGTAGTTCAAGAATCGATTGAGTTGTTGCGGGATCTAATGCGCTGGTCGCTTCGTCGCACAGCAGCACTTTAGGATCGGATGCCAGAGCACGCGCAATGGCAACACGCTGTTTCTGACCACCACTCAGGTTTGAAGGGTAGCTTTCATGCTTGTCTTCCAAGCCAACCAATTTAAGTAGCTCCGTCACTTTGCTGATGATTTTGCTGTTTTCTACACCAGCTAGCTCAAGCGGTAATGCCACATTATCAAACACTGTACGTGAAGAAAGTAGGTTAAAGTGCTGGAAAATCATACCGATATTTCGGCGCGTCTTACTCAGTTCAGACTTGGATAGTTTAGTCAGATCGACACCATCGACAACAATCGAACCACTGGTTGGTGCTTCTAGCATGTTCACACAACGAATAAGAGTGCTTTTCCCTGCTCCAGACGAGCCGATAACGCCGAAAATCGTTCCTTGAGGAATAGAGAGGTTAATGTCTTTCAAGGCATTTATTTCCTTTGTACCTTGATAGAAAACCTTGTTGACTTGATTAATTTCAATCATCGAGAAACTCGCTAATCAGATTTGTTTGGCAGCAGTAGATAATTTTGAACTACATCTCATTTAGTAGATGATGCTATGGTTTCGTCTGATTTCTGTCAATAGATATTTTTACGTCTAGACGTCTAAATGGTTATTTTGCTCTATCGATTGGTAATTAGATAGTGATGAAAGAAATAAAGCGTGCAATAATTCTTAGTACAACCAGTAAATAGAGAAGCAAATTTTGGCTAAACCAGCAGTCTTTTTAGATCGTGATGGCGTGATTAATGTCGACCACGGCTATGTGCATGACGAGCACGATTTCGAGTTTATTGATGGCGTTTTTGAAGCGACCAAGAAGTTCCAAGAGATGGGGTACTTGCTTGTTTTAATTACCAATCAGTCCGGAATCGCACGTGGCAAGTTTAGTGAAGACCGCTTCTTATCATTGACCCAATGGATGGACTGGAATTTCGTCGACAATGGTGTTGAATTCGATGGTATCTACTACTGCCCGCACCACGCAGAACATGGTTTAGGCAAATACAAAGAAGAGTGTGAATGTCGTAAGCCCAAGCCAGGTATGTTCAATTCGGCTCGTGATTTTCTGAAAATTGACATGGCCAACTCAGTGATGGTTGGTGATAAAGCGGAAGATATGATGGCGGCTGAAGCGGCGGGTGTTGGCACTAAAATATTAGTTCGTACGGGTAAACCCGTCACTGAGCAAGGTGAGGCCTTGGCTACGACAGTATTAGATAGCATCAAAGAAGTACCAGCCTATCTGGCAAAATAAATGTGAAAGGGTCGCCGAGTGCGACCCTTTACGTTTGGAGGTAGCCATGAAATATCGTATGTTACTTTTGATCGCTGCAAGCATTACGCTGTTTGGATGTTCGCAATCCGCGCTGGAATCCACCGACTTTACGGGCGAGTTCACTCAGTATCAGTGTGACTCCGCAAAAGCATTTCAAGTAGGGTATATGCCATCCCAGAACAAAGCGTTACTTTTGTTATCAGAGACGCGTTACCGTCTGATTCAAGTTCCGTCAGGCTCTGGTACCAAATACATTCTAGACGATGGAACTGCAGAGAAAATTAATCCCGTGACCTTGTTTACCAAGGGGGCGGATGCGCGTTTAGAGCTTGGCCGAGTGATCTATAAAAACTGTCAAATTGTCGATTAGCCACTCGACATCCCACTGGGGGCTGCGGCTCCCTCTGTATTACTATCGCGAGAATCTCCGTTATTTATGAGTAAAAAATTAACCATTCTTGATATTGCCAAGCTATCTGGGGTTGGGAAATCCACGGTATCCCGGGTGCTAACCAATGATCCGAAAGTTAAACCTGCAACGCGTGCTAAAGTGGAGCAGGTGATTCAAGAATCCGGTTATGTCCCCTCTAAATCTGCTCAGGCGATGCGTGGTGGCAGCCAAAAGGTTGTTGGAGTGATCATTTCTCGTCTTGATTCTCCGTCAGAAAATCGTGCGGTTGGCAGTATGCTCAATACGCTCTACGCCGCCGGCTATGATGTTGTTATTATGGAGAGCCAGTTTGATCGCAGCAAAACCAATGAACACCTCGAAGTGCTGAAAAAGCGTAATGTCGATGGGGTAATCGTGTTTGGTTTCAGTGATTTCGATATCGAACGTTTGAAAAGCTGGCAGAACAAAAGTGTCGTGATCGCCATGGACACCGACGTGGTGTCTTCAATCAACTATGACAACAGAGGGGTGATCACCCAAGCATTAGACCACTTAGAGCAGCAGTCATTAACGGATATCGCCTTTATCGGGGTTGATCCTAGCGATAGAACGACAGGGCAACTTCGCCTCGATGCTTATTTAGAGTGGTGCCAACACAAAGCACTGACACCTTGCTACCAAACAGGCCACTTAGATCATGAAAGTGCTTATGCCTTGGTTGATAAAGTCCTAAAAGCGGGTACCCAAGCGATTGTTTGCGCCAGTGATACCTTAGCTCTTGGGGTTATTAAACGCCTTCAAGAGTTGGATCGAGAAGAGGTGATAGTGACAGGTGTTGGGGGCAATGAGTTGCTCTCGTTTCTTTTCCCGAATGTATTCAGTATCGACCCCGGTTATGCCACTGCCGGAGAAAGAGCTGCTAACCTATTGATCTCTCACATAAATGGCGAGTCTGAGCTGGTTCATATTACTCAACGCCCAGTACTTCACTAAGTCATTATTTTCAAAGTGAATTAAAATTATACTGTGATCTCATTCAATTAATGGGACTGTTCCCATTTTTATCTGATATTAGATCTGACAATATAATGAACACAAATGGGAACATTCCCATAATTATAAGAAACCGAATCGAGTCAGTTTAAAAGTCTGATATTTGAACAAGACAAAATGAGAATCCAATTAGGGTGGACATGGATATGAGTAAGATTGCGAAACACGATGTGGAGCGTCTGATTGAGTTAGTCGGTGGACGCGACAACATCGCGAGTGTAAGCCACTGTTTAACACGTCTTCGCTTTGTGTTGAATGACACAGAAAAAGCCAGTGAGAAAGAGCTTGAAGCTCTGCCTATGGTGAAAGGTTGCTTTACCAATGCTGGCCAATTCCAAGTGGTGATTGGTACCGAAGTCGATGAAGTTTATAAGGTGTTGATTGAGCTGACTGGGCAAAAGGCCGCGTCGAAAGATGAAGCCAAATTGGCTGCGCGTCAGAACATGAACATCCTAGAGCGTGGCATCTCCCATTTAGCTGAAATTTTTGTACCACTGCTTCCTGCGATCATCACGGGTGGTCTCATCCTAGGTTTCCGTAATGTGATTGGTGACATCAAGATGTTTGATGGTCAGTCACTGACTGAAATCAGCCAATTTTGGGCGACTGTCCACAGCTTCTTGTGGCTAATTGGTGAAGCGATTTTCTTCTTCCTACCGGTTGGTGTGTGTTGGTCTACCGTGAAGAAGCTTGGCGGAACGCCGATTCTCGGTATCACATTGGGTGTAACTCTGGTGTCACCACAACTAATGAATGCCTATCTGATTGGTAAACAAGTACCTGAGGCGTGGGACTTTGGTTTGTTTGTGATTGAGAAAGTTGGCTATCAAGCGCAGGTCATTCCAGCCATGCTTGCAGGTGTTGCGTTGGCGTTTATTGAGACGAACTTAAAGCGCATCGTTCCATCGTACCTTTACCTAGTGGTTGTGCCATTTGTCTCTATCATTCTTTCTGTTGTCCTCGCGCACTCGCTCATTGGCCCATTTGGCCGCGTACTGGGTGATGGTGTGGCATTCGCCGCGAAAGCAGCAATGACGGGTGATTTCGCCGTTATTGGTTCAATGGTATTTGGTTTCCTATACGCACCTTTAGTTATCACTGGTATTCACCACACGACCAACGCGGTAGACCTGCAACTCATGCAAGACTTGGGTGGTACACCAATCTGGCCTTTGATTGCACTTTCAAATATCGCTCAAGCATCGGCGGTTGTTGGCATCATCATTATCAGCAAAAAGCATGGTGAACGAGACATTTCGGTACCCGCTGCTATCTCTGCTTATTTAGGTGTGACTGAGCCAGCGATGTACGGCATCAACCTTAAGTACAAATTCCCAATGTTGAGCGCAATGATTGGTAGTGCAATCGCAGCGGCAATTTGTGGTAGTGCTGGCGTAATGGCCAACGGTATCGGTGTTGGTGGTCTGCCAGGCATCCTATCGATTCAACCACAGTTCTGGGGTATCTATGCCATCGCAATGCTAGTCGCGATAGCCCTTCCAGCTGCATTGACTCTGTTCTTCTACAAACGTGCAGAATCCAAAGGCGAGCTAGAAACAGCGAACGCTTAACAACATTCAACCTATTTTTGAGTGGCGGCAAATAAAGTCGCCACTTCTTTTTAAGATTCCTTTTTTGGTAAGTGAGTTTAGAAATGACTGTCATCACTAACGACGCAAATTGGTGGAAAACCGCCTCTATCTATCAGATATACCCTAAGAGCTTTTGCGACAGTGGAAGCCAAGGGACTGGAGATATCCAAGGCATTATTTCTAAGCTTGATTACCTAAAACTGCTCGGTGTTGATGCGATTTGGTTAACACCTGTGTACCAATCGCCGATGATTGATAATGGTTATGATATCTCGGACTACTACGCGATTAACCCTGATTTTGGCAGCATGGAAGATTTTGACTTGCTGTTGTCCCAAGCACATCAACGCGGTATTCGAATTATTATGGATATCGTTGTCAACCACACCTCAACAGAGCACAAATGGTTCCAATCTGCTTTGGGAGACAAGAACAGTCCATATCGCGACTACTATATTTGGAAAGATCCTGTCGAGGGCGATGTCCCTAATAACTGGCAATCCAAGTTTGGTGGCAGTGCATGGGAGCTTGATCAACAAACGGGGCAGTATTTCCTGCACTTGTTCGCCAGAGAGCAAGCCGACTTAAACTGGGAAAACCCGCAAGTCCGTGCTGAGGTTAAAGAAGTGATCAGCTTTTGGGCAGAAAAGGGGGTAGACGGATTCCGCTTGGACGTGATTAATCTCATTTCTAAGCAGCAAGACTTCCCAAGTGATGACATCGGTGATGGACGACGCTTTTATACTGACGGGCCGCGAGTGCATGAGTATTTGCAAGAGATTAGCCAAGCCGTGTTTCAGAAGTACGGTAGCGTGACTGTGGGTGAGATGTCTTCTACCACCCTGGAACATTGTCAGCAGTACTCTTCTCTAGATAACAAAGAGTTATCTATGGTGTTCAACTTCCATCACCTTAAAGTGGATTATCCAAATGGTGAAAAGTGGACGAAAGCCCCATTCGATTTCTTACAGCTAAAACAGATCTTCAATCATTGGCAAACGGGTCTTAATGGAAAAGGTTGGGGAGCGTTGTTCTGGTGTAACCACGACCAACCACGTGTGGTCAGTCGACTCGGAAATGATCAAGCTTATCGCGTTGAAGCAGCCAAAATGCTGGGGGCTTCTGTACACATGATGCAAGGTACGCCGTACATCTATCAAGGTGAAGAGATCGGGATGACCAACCCAGGTTATACGTCTATTGAGCAATATCGTGACGTAGAAAGTACCAACATGTACGACATCATGGTTAATCAGCAAGGTGTCGATCATGAGGAAATGATCGCGATACTGGCACAGAAATCTCGTGATAACTCTCGAACGCCGATGCAATGGAATGATACGGAGTTCGCTGGTTTTTCAAGTGGACAGCCTTGGTTAGAGGTCGCGAGTAATTACCGTGAGATCAATGCGGACAATGCGGTGGCAGATGAGAATTCGGTATTCTATTTCTATCAACGATTGATCAAATTACGTAAAGAGATTGAGGTGATCACCACTGGTAACTATGTGGATCTTTACCCGCAACATTCAGCAGTATTTGGTTATCAGCGCCAATCAGAGAATCAAACTTTGATCTGTCTGAATAACTATTACGGCGAAGAGACCGAGTGCGTGTTGCCTGAGCAGTTTGATTGCGCAAGTGCGCATTATGTATTGGGTAACTATGACCTTGCTGAGCAGGCGGTGTCGCAGCATCAAGTTTTGCGACCATACGAAACACGTATTATCCTTTTAAGTAACTAACACCCCCTATAGTTAGTTAGCGCCTCGACATTTTGTCGGGGCTTTTTTGTAGGCAATAGAAATAGGGGAACGTGTTCAAGTTTAAGGTACAAAATTCAGATACAAAAAAACCAGCTCAATGAGCTGGTTTTCTGTATATGGTGGAGGGGGACGGATTCGAACCATCGAAGGCAGTGCCAGCAGATTTACAGTCTGATCCCTTTGGCCACTCGGGAACCCCTCCAGGGTGTTTTCTTATTCTCTAGTGGAATAAGCTTAAGTGATGTTTTCCCAACACATCTCTCAAGTGCGGAGCGAATCATAGCAAACTCGCTCAAGCTGTAAAGCGTTTTCTTATAATTTTGAACTGAATGGTGCCTTTTTGGGCAAAGCTGGTAGGAAATGACCATTAAGCTCAAACAATCAACGGCTTTGCTTACAGAAATTTTAATCCTCTTTACATTACTTGACGTTTGTATTGCGTATAAAGGGCTACAATAACTCGAGTTTATCCATGCAGAATGCCAACATGAAAAGTAAAATTGTTCTGAGTCTTCTTTCTCTATCTATCCTTGCAGCGACACCCACGGCAATCGCCAAAAGGCAGGGACCTTCTGTGGTAACTGTTGTTACCGAACAAGTGCAAACCCATCAAGTATCCCAATCTCTTTCTCTTGTCGGAAAGCTTGAAGCTGAGCAGTCGGTTATTATCTCGCCAGAGGTGGCCGGCAAGGTCGATGTCATCGCGGTTAAAGCGAATCAGGACGTGACAAAAGGGCAACTGTTGATTCAGCTAAACGACGATAAAGCGCGTGCAGCGGTTGCAGAAGCGCAAGCCTATTTGAAAGATGAGCAGCGTAAATTGAAAGAGTTTGAACGCTTGGTCAAGCGTAACGCGATCACTCAAACTGAAATTGATGCTCAGAAAACCAGCGTTGATATTGCCAGTGCAAGGCTAGATGCGGCTAATGCCAATCTGAAAGACTTACACATTTCCGCCCCCTTTGCTGGCACGGTAGGGTTTATTGACTTTAGCCGCGGAAAATTGGTCAGTGCGGGGACAGAATTGCTGTCACTGGATGACCTGTCTGTGATGCAACTCGATTTACAAGTACCAGAGCGCTACCTATCGCAGCTTTCTCGTGGAATGAAGGTCATTGCAAACAGTGCTGCGTGGCCCGGAGCCAGTTTTGAAGGTGAAGTGGTCGGCATTGATTCTCGCATCAATCAAGAAACCCTCAACCTAAGAGTCCGTATTCACTTTGACAACCCAACACAACAGCTAAAACCAGGGATGTTGGTTTCTGCAGATATGGATTTTCCAGCCATTGAAGCGCCGATCATTCCGGTACAGGCCCTGGAATATTCAGGAACCAAGCGATACGTTTACGTGGTTGGTGACGACAACACCGCGACGCGTACCCAGGTGGTGTTAGGGGCTAGGGTTGGCAACCAAGTTGTGATCGATCAAGGTTTGGACATTGGCGAGAAAATCGTTGTGCAAGGTATTGTGAATATGCGCAATGGAGTAACGGTTGCTGAGCTAGGTAGCGATGGCCGTCCGAAAGTCGCGAAAAGCCAACAAGAGGCGGATAAATAATGCTGCTGTCTGACGTTTCTGTGAAGCGGCCAGTTGCCGCGCTTGTCCTCAGTTTACTGTTGTGTGTGTTTGGTATTGTATCGTTCAGCAAACTGGCGGTACGCGAAATGCCGGATATCGAGAGCCCGGTTGTCTCTATCAGCACCCGATATGAAGGGGCTTCAGCAACCATTATCGAAAGCCAGATTACCTCTGTGTTGGAGGACCAGTTATCGGGCATCAGTGGCATTGACGAGATCTCTTCAACTACGCGTAACAGCAGTTCAAGAATCACGATTACCTTTGAGCTGGGTTATGACCTTAACACCGGAGTTAGCGATGTACGAGATGCGGTCGCCAGAGCCCAACGCTCGCTGCCCGATGAAGCCGACGATCCTATTGTATTTAAAAACAATGGTTCCGGTGAGGCTTCGCTGTACATCAACTTAAGCTCTTCAGAAATGGACCGCACCCAGTTGACGGACTATGTCGAAAGGGTACTGATGGACAGATTTAGTCTCATATCGGGTGTCAGCTCAGTGGATATATCTGGTGGCTTGTACAAAGTAATGTACGTTAAGTTAAAGCCAGATCAAATGGCAGGACGTGGTGTTACAACGTCTGACATTACTTCGGCACTGCGCAGCGAAAACATCGAAAGTCCGGGTGGTGAGGTTCGCAATGATCAGATCGTTATGTCGGTTCGGACTGCGCGTAGCTATAACCAAGCCGAAGACTTTGAGTACCTAGTGGTAAAGAGGGGCAGTGACAATTCGCCAATCTATCTAAAAGATGTGGCCGATGTGTATATTGGCGCTGAAAATGAAAATTCGACCTTTAAAAGTGATGGGGTCGTCAATGTAAGTATGGGAATTGTGCCTCAGTCAGACGCGAACCCACTTGAAGTTGCTGATTTAGTGCATAAGCAAGTTGAAGACATTCAGCAATTTTTGCCTGAAGGAACTCGCTTAGCCATCGATTACGATTCAACGGTGTTTATTGAGCGGTCCATCGCAGAAGTGTACAGCACGCTGTTTATCACTGGTGGTTTGGTCATTCTGGTTCTGTACATCTTTATCGGTCAGGTTCGAGCGACGTTAATTCCAGCGGTGACTGTACCCGTATCCTTGATATCGTCGTTTATTGCCGCTTACTACTTTGGTTTTTCGATCAACCTCATCACACTAATGGCGCTGATCTTATCCATTGGCTTGGTGGTTGACGATGCCATTGTGGTGGTTGAGAACATCTTCCATCATATTGAAAACGGGGAGAAGCCTCTGCTGGCGGCCTACAAAGGAACTCGAGAAGTCGGCTTCGCGGTTATCGCGACAACCTTGGTCCTGGTGATGGTGTTCTTACCGATCTCTTTCATGGATGGAATGGTTGGCTTGCTGTTTACCGAGTTTTCGGTATTGCTTGCGATGTCGGTGATTTTTTCTTCTTTAATCGCATTAACGCTCACCCCTGTGCTGGGCAGTAAATTGCTTAAAGCGAATGTGAAACCTAACCGCTTCAATCGCTTTGTGGATCGCATGTTTGGTCGATTGGAAAAGGCGTACCGAAAAATGTTGGCGGGTGCGCTGAAATGGAAGTGGGCTGCGCCACTTATTATTTTGTCTTGTATCGGCGGAAGCTGGGGGTTGATGCAGCAAGTCCCTGCTCAGCTCACACCGTCTGAAGACCGAGGCGTTATCTTTGCTTTTGTTCGAGGAGCGGATGCGACCAGTTACAACCGAATGGCCGCGAATATGGATATCGTTGAAGAGCGATTGATGCCGTTGTTAGGCCAAGGTTTCTTAAAGTCATTCAGCATCCAATCTCCGGCATTTGGTGGCAATGCAGGTGACCAAACGGGATTCGTTATAATGATTCTGGAGGACTGGAATGATCGCGATGTTACGGCTCAACAGGCATTAGGCCAAGTAAGAAAAGCGCTCTCTGGAATGGCAGATGTCCGTGTGATTCCTTTCATGCCAGGTTTTAGAGGCGGCTCAAGTGAGCCTGTTCAGTTTGTTCTGGGAGGCAGTGATTATCCAGAGCTAAAACAATGGGCGGAAAAGCTCGAACAGCTAGCGGAAGAGTCTCCATTTATGGAAGGTGCGGATATCAACTACTCAGAGAAAACACCTGAGCTGGTGGTGACCGTTGACAAGCAACGAGCAGCGGAGCTAGGAATCAGTGTGTCAGACATCTCAGACACCTTGGAGATCATGCTGGGCGGTAAGAGTGAAACGACGTATGTTGAGCGTGGTGAAGAGTACGACGTTTACCTTCGTGGTGATGAAGACAGCTTTAATAACGCATCGGATTTAAGTCAGATCTACATGCGTACGTCGTCTGGCGAGCTGGTCACTCTCGATGCTGTTACCAAGATAGAAGAGGTAGCGTCTTCCATCCGTTTGTCTCACTACAATAAGCAGAAGGCGGTGACAATCACGGCCAACCTTTCAGATGGCTATACATTGGGTGAAGCGCTCGATTATCTTGACCAGCAAGCCATCGAGTTGTTACCCGGCGATATCTCAGTGAGTTACTCGGGCGAATCGAAGGATTACAAAGAAAACCAGTCGAGTATTCTGCTTGTTTTTGCACTGGCATTACTGGTGGCTTATCTTGTTCTTGCCGCTCAGTTTGAAAGCTTTATCAACCCATTGGTCGTGATGTTTACGGTTCCTATGGGCGTATTTGGCGGGTTCCTTGGTTTATTCTTTATGAATCAGGGGCTCAATATCTACAGCCAGATAGGTATGATCATGTTGATTGGCATGGTGACCAAAAACGGCATCTTGATTGTTGAGTTTGCCAACCAGCTTCGCGACCGAGGTATAGAGTTTGAAAAAGCGATTATTGATGCTTCTGCACGTCGTTTGCGTCCAATCATGATGACGGCATTTACTACCTTGGCTGGTGCCATTCCTCTGATTATTTCTACAGGGGCTGGCTATGAGAGCCGAGTGGCTGTGGGTACGGTGATTTTCTTTGGAATGGGGTTCGCTACCTTGGTGACCTTGTTTGTTATCCCTGCGATGTATCGCTTGATTTCGGCCAGTACGCAAGCGCCGGGCCATGTAGAAGCTGAATTGAATCGAGAGCTGAGCCACGACGTAAAAGCGCGCTCGTCGCATGGAGAACTTAGCTAATAATGAACGGCAGAGATAGTGCCGTATAGGAACTCTGACGAAAAAGGGTTGGTACTCACTACCAACCCTTTTGTTTTTCATTATTAGCCGTAATTGACACTGTACCGCGTCGGCTTGTGGTTCATTGCCAATACTAAGTTCAATGCAATCGCGCCAAGAATCGATAGTCCGATCACTTTTGGCGAAACAAAGAAGAAAGAAGCGAACAATATACACATATCAATTGCCAGCTGAGACTTACCAACTGAGATGCCAAACTTGTCTTGAATAAAGAGACACAGCACGTTGAAACCGCCTAGGCTTGAGCGATGACGGAATAAGATCAACATACCCAATCCCATGAGTAAGCCCCCAGCGACTGCGCAATACACTTCATTGATGGTGTCGAGACTGATCACTAGGTACAGGTGATCGGCAAATATCGACACCAATGCTCCTGAAATCGCACTATTAAACGCAAATCGCGCCCCAAAGCGCTTCCACGCCAACAAGTAAAAAGGACAATTCGCGATAAAATAGAGGGTACCGAACGAAATTGAGACAAACTGGCTGACTAGTAGAGCTAACCCCGTCGTTCCTCCGGTGAGCAGTGAGGCTGATTGTAAAAAGAAGACCCCTTGGGTGACTAAAAACGTACCTGTTAAAATGGCAACCCAATCTTCTCGTCGTGAGTGTTTTTCCATCAATTTGAAATTTAACTAGTAAATAATGGCGTGCATACTATTTAAAAAATAAGGATTTCGGTAGCTTGAAGGGCAAATTTAAGGTAAACCTATGTAATTATCGTTTTACGGGGTGTAAAGGTCAGATTTGACACTTGCTACGCACAGAGTCGTAAAAAGGGTTATTATGACAATCCTCGAAAGACATCATGAAAAATCTGCATGAGAAAAAATGAATTTTTCTCTTTATGAGCTAGATCAATTTATGTAGAATGCGCGTCATTAGCTTGATGCAAACGTTTGCGTTAGTGTCATAAACAGGTTTTTCGCCAATTTCAGTCTAAATCTGAGTCAGGAGATACAGATGCTTAAGCGTGATATGAACATCGCAGATTACGATGCGGAACTGTTCGCAGCAATCCAGGAAGAAACTCTTCGCCAGGAAGAACACATTGAACTTATCGCTTCTGAAAACTACACCAGCCCACGTGTAATGGAAGCGCAAGGTTCTCAGTTGACAAACAAGTACGCTGAAGGTTACCCAGGCAAGCGCTACTACGGTGGTTGTGAGTACGTAGATAAAGCTGAAGCTCTTGCGATTGATCGCGCGTGTGAACTGTTTGGATGTGAATACGCGAACGTACAGCCTCACTCAGGCTCACAGGCTAACAGCGCTGTTTACATGGCTTTGCTTAACCCAGGCGATACCGTTTTAGGTATGAGCCTTGCACACGGTGGTCACCTGACTCACGGTTCACCAGTAAACTTCTCTGGTAAGCACTACAACGTTATTCCTTACGGTATCGATGAAGCTGGTCAAATCAACTACGATGAAATGGAGCAACTTGCTCTAGAGCACAAACCAAAGATGATCATCGGTGGTTTCTCAGCTTACTCGCAAATCGTTGATTGGGCTCGCATGCGTGAAATCGCAGACAAAGCAGGTGCTTGGTTATTCGTAGATATGGCTCACGTTGCTGGTCTTATCGCGGCAGGTGTTTACCCAACGCCAGTACCACACGCGCACGTTGTGACAACAACAACGCACAAAACACTAGCAGGTCCACGTGGTGGTCTAATCTTGTCTAACGCTGGCGAAGAGATGTACAAGAAGCTGAACTCAGCAGTATTCCCTGGCGGTCAAGGTGGTCCACTTATGCACGTAATCGCAGGTAAAGCGGTAGCGTTCAAAGAAGCAATGGAACCAGAGTTCAAAGAGTACCAAGCACGCGTTGTTAAGAATGCAAAAGCGATGGTTGCTCAGTTCCAAGAGCGTGGTTACAAAATCGTTTCTAACGGTACGGAAAATCACCTGTTCCTAGTTGATCTCATCGATAAAGACATCACAGGTAAAGATGCAGACGCAGCACTAGGTGCAGCAAACATCACAGTAAACAAGAACTCAGTACCAAACGACCCACGTAGCCCATTCGTTACTTCAGGTATCCGCGTAGGTTCTCCAGCAATCACTCGCCGTGGTTTCACTGAAGCAGACGCAACTGAACTAGCAAACTGGATGTGTGACGTTCTAGATAACATCGGCAACGAGCAAGTTATCGAAGCAACCAAAGCGAAAGTACTGGAAATCTGTAAGCGTCTTCCTGTTTACGCTTAATTGCTTTTCGCATTATTTAAAGCCCCTCTTTGTAGGGGCTTTTTTGTGTGCAATGTTTTTGCTTGGCTAAATATCAATTTATGCCATTCTCCATTATTACTGTATCGCGTAGCACTAAATTTTCTTTTGCACTCAGTAGTTTCTGGAAATTCTACCCTTGTCCCATCATTTTGGAATCGATGTTGAATAATGGCTAGTTAGACTTTATAAGACGGTTAATCTTGGTGAATTCATAAAGGGAGAGTTGAATGCGACCAACCAAAGAGAACTTAACTAAGCTGGTAGGCAAGCAGATTGAGATGGATATCCGTCTTACAAGCCAGCCGGAAGACAGCCCTAATGGTTACTTAGAAAAACAGTATGGGGTTACGATTCTCGAAAGAACGGT
>NZ_AEVT01000066.1 GCF_000189275.1 Vibrio sinaloensis DSM 21326
CTTCTCCACGAAGAATCAAAACTTATGTGGGCGATTAGCTCAGTTGGGAGAGCACCTGCCTTACAAGCAGGGGGTCACTGGTTCGAGCCCGGTATCGCCCACCATTCTCTAAATGTTTTTGGATTAGGATTTCCAAACCACTTCAGTAAAACGTACGTGGTTGGAGTTTTCGACCGTCTAAGAATCTTTAGAAAATGTATTTCTTCGCTTTTATTAGCAAAGAACACAT
>NZ_AEVT01000065.1 GCF_000189275.1 Vibrio sinaloensis DSM 21326
GTTAGTGTAAGTGGTTATTTACTAAAATGGTTTAAACACGTACAGAAAAGTCTTCGTGCTCAACGAAAATAACTTAATACAAATAGCAAATTACTTTACTTGCTCTATATTTGTAAGGATTTAACTAAATTTACATTTGATATATTGTAATAATCAGAAAACAAGATTATTATCTTCATATTAGGCACTCCTTATACAAGTGAGATTGGAATATGTCGGAACTAACAAAAACACTATTAAACATTCGCAGCCTACGTGCTTTTTCGCGTGAATTAACTCTGGAACAACTTGAAGAAGCGCTAGACAAACTGTCAACGGTTGTTGCGGAGCGTAAAGAAGCTGAAGAAGCTGAGCGTGCAGCGGCGGCTGAACAGGAAGCGAAACTTTCTGCAATCGCAGAGCAAATTGCCAAAGATGGTATTGATGTAGAAGCACTTATTTCTGCACTAGCTGGTGAGAAAGGCAAGACTAAAACTAAGTCTAAGCGTGCTCCTCGCCCAGCAAAATACCAATACGTTGATGCAAACGGCGAAACAAAAACATGGACTGGTCAAGGTCGTACACCTTCAGCAATCCAAGAGCAGCTAGACGCAGGTAAATCTTTGGATGATTTTCTTATTTAACGATAAGAAACATGGAATACAAAAAAGCGCCTTTAGAGGCGCTTTTTTATTACCTGATAAACAAAAGCAGCCCTTTAATACACGGGGCTGCTCTGCTGGGTTATCTCTCCCAGTACGCTTCTTCCAAGCTATCTTCACGCTCCGGAAGTCCTCGAGAAAGACGTGGAGAATGCTGAACTAACACCTCATAACTTGCACGGTTCGAATATTTACAAACCTGCGAGAACGAAGAATAAGTTAAATAAGCATGCGCGTGTTTGCTTGAGTTTGGCACATTCTCTTTGTGGTATTTATTCGCCGCCATATCGTGAAGAAGTGCAGATAGTGCCGCATCACCAGCACCATTTGTGTTCTTGATCTTCTCTGGTCCACCCATGTATGGGGAAATATGCGAGTAAACTTTAATTGGGTTATCGCAGTTATCTTTAACAGCAGGACGACTAAATTCAAATCGGTTGAACTCTGCAATGCTGCCTGGTAGCAGAGGTAACGAAGTTTCACGCTTAGCCGCATCTTCAGTGTATCCGGCCATAAACAGCCCGACAGGCCCAGCAGTACATAGCACTAAATCGACCCACTCAAGCGTTTTATCTGATGCCGCTAACGGGTCAGATTCACCAGTTAAGGCTTCAGCTTCATCCTCATTCATCGCGACAACAGAAACATGATCACGCAAGAAAGCCTGCCAGAATTCAGGATCATCTTGGATTACAAATTTGGTGCCTAGTGTTAATACCACAGGCACATCATGCTTCTTCGCATACTCAATTGCGCGCATTGTTGCGTCTGGCATTGGGTCACCTTGCTTGCAACGAACTAGATAAGCCGTTAGGACCAAGGCTGAAGCATTCTTAAAGATTTTTTCTGGGATGTTATCAGGATGAAGTTGGTTCATTTGACCTTCACTGATCGCAAAGGTGCGTTCACCGTCTTCGGTAATCAGCGCAAAACAACGGCCAATCGCCCCTTCTACACCCTGAAGATAATTCAGATCCATACGGCTCGAAGTGTTACATAGATAGCGATAACCGTAGCTGCCAATCTTAATGTCTTGGCTCATTACTCCCAATAAGGTCGAGCGATCATCAGCCAGTACAGAGTAGTTATGTAATGTGTTACCAATGGTACCGCCAGCGTACTCGTTGGTAATCAGCTCGTTTTCCTTTAGCTCATTATATAGAGCTTCCGCCGTTTCATCGTCGATAACTAGAGAGTGCCCCTTACTCAACTTGTACTTCTCGATAAGCTCGGAGCTTACTTTCGCTTCAATATCCACCAATGTCTGGTCAATACCAATGATGTGAGTGCGAGACATTTTCTTGCTTTCTTGTGATTGGCTTACAAGCGGATCACGAGCATGGACTGGAAAGTAGTGCTTCGATTTGCGTTGACCAGGAAATTTCATATCAAATTGTTCTGAATAAGGGATGAAAAGATGCCGGATTCTACCGCGCAGTCACTAGCGCGGCAACAATCTGAAGTATAGCAAACGATTACATTGGCAATTAATTTGATCGTTATTCATCAAGTAGTAAATAAGAGGGGTTATTCGCCTTCCATAAAGCTCAAGTCTGGCAAACGATCAAGATTGTCTGAATAACGTTTTAGGTTAAACTCCCCTTCGTTTTTCATCACGTCGAATATCTCAATTGACATCGCACAGGCCATCATCGCAACCGCCTCGTCACGAGTTGTGCCTGTCATCATTAGTCGCATCAAAGTTTCTTTAACTTTTAATGGGTTACCGTCTTCAAGTTGGTTTTCGACTACTTCAATCAACTGCGATTCTTCGAAGATCTGGTTTTCTTCACTCATTATCTGATTCTCTTTGGTCTTGAATTTGGCTAACTATGCCACATATAGACACTCTAGGGTGATTAAAGCGCAGATATAGTGATTAACCGAGCAAAACTTCGACAATTTTCGAAGTGTGAGTTCGATCGCGGATCTGTCCCCTTGAATCGCTTTCTGATAAAATCTGCGTCCAGTTAAATTAAGTGGTGTTTAGTAATGTCTGACAACAGCCAAAAGAAAGTCATCGTCGGAATGTCCGGCGGGGTTGATTCATCTGTTTCTGCCTATCTTCTAAAACAACAAGGCTACCAAGTAGAAGGCTTGTTCATGAAGAACTGGGAAGAAGATGACAACGAAGAATATTGCACAGCAGCTGAAGATCTGGCTGACGCTCAGGCGGTGTGTGATAAGTTAGGCATTCACCTCCACACCATAAACTTTGCTGCTGAGTACTGGGACAATGTCTTTGAGTATTTCTTAGCAGAATACAAAGCGGGTCGAACCCCTAACCCAGACATCCTTTGTAACAAAGAAATCAAGTTTAAAGCCTTCTTAGAGTTTGCAGACGAGGTTTTAGACGCGGATTATATCGCTATGGGCCATTACGTGCGTCGTACCTTCCCTGAAAATGGGGAAAAGGCACAAATGTTACGTGGCTTAGACAGCAATAAAGATCAGAGCTACTTTTTGTATACCTTGAGCAGTGACCAGGTTGAACGTAGCTTGTTCCCTGTTGGCGAGCTTGAAAAACCAGAAGTTCGACGTATTGCTGAAGAGCAAGACCTTATCACTGCAAAGAAAAAAGATTCAACAGGGATCTGCTTTATTGGCGAGCGCAAATTTACTGAGTTCTTAGGTAAGTATCTACCCGCTCAACCAGGTGACATCGAAACACCAGAAGGTAAAGTCATCGGCCAGCATCAAGGGTTGATGTACCATACCTTAGGCCAACGTAAAGGCTTACACATCGGTGGCCAAAAAGGCGGTGGCGGTAACGAAGAGCCTTGGTTTGTTGGTGACAAAGACCTTAAGCGTAACGTATTGATTGCGGTACAAGGGAAAGATCACCCGCTACTAAAATCTGAAGGTCTGATTGCCTCTCAATTACACTGGGTAGATCGCACACCAATTAAGGATGTTTTGAAGTGCACGGTAAAAACACGTTACCGTCAAACGGACATTCCTTGTACAATTATCCCAATTGATGATGAAAACATTAAAGTCATTTTCGACGAACCTCAAATTGCTGTGACACCAGGTCAATCAGCGGTTTTTTACCAAGATGAAGTCTGTCTTGGTGGTGGTATCATCGAGAAGCGCATTTAATTCGAATTAACTAGGAGTACTATTACGTGGCTAACGCATTATATGACCGCACTATCGCATTCGCAGGGATTTGCCAAGCCGTTGCTTTGGTTCAACAAGTTGCGAAAAACGGTCACTGCGACAACGACGCGTTTGAGACTTCATTGAAAGCGATCATGAATACTAATCCGAGTAACACGGTGAGTGTTTATGGTCGCGAGTCAGACCTTAAACTGGGTTTAGAGTGCCTAGTTAAAGGGATCGATAGCACACCAACCGGTAGCGAGATCACTCGTTACATCATCAGTTTGATGGCACTGGAGCGCAAACTAGGTAGCCGAAACGATGCCATGTCACAATTAGGCGACCGTATCCAGATGCTTGAGCGCCAGCTTGATCATTTTGAGTTGCTAGACGATCAGATGATCAGCAACCTTGCTAGCGTTTACTTAGATGTTGTCAGCCCAATTGGTCCTCGAATTCAAGTGACCGGCACGCCTTCCGTTTTACAGCAAACTACGAATCAACATAAGGTGCGCGCTTTATTGCTGTCAGGCATTCGCAGCGCTGTTCTATGGCGACAAGTTGGTGGCAAACGTCGTCACCTTATCTTCGGTCGCAAGAAGATGGTCGAACAAGCACAAATCCTTTTAGCTAGAATGTAATAGCTCTTACGTATGCTCGCGCTTTGTCGCGAGCTTATTATTTGTACCAAAATTTTTTGTCTTAAAACATAAGCAACGCAAACGTTTGCGCAATAGTGTCGACAAACGAGTCTTATATTGGTATAAAGCACACGAAATTTAGAAACTCAACTCAGGAGAACATCATGGAACTGTCAGCATTGACTGCTGTTTCACCAGTAGACGGCCGCTACGGAAGCAAGACAATTGCATTACGTGAGATTTTTAGTGAATACGGACTCTTAAAGTACCGTACAATCGTTGAAATCCGCTGGCTACAAAAGCTTGCAGCGACTGCTGAAATTGCCGAAGTACCCTCATTTAGTGCCGAAGCAAATCAATTCCTAGACGACCTTGCTGCTAACTTCTCGGAAGAAGACGCGCGCCGTATTAAAGAGATTGAGCGTACGACTAACCACGACGTAAAAGCGGTCGAGTACTTCTTGAAAGAGAAAGTAGCTGATGTTCCTGAGCTTCACGCCGTTAATGAGTTCTTCCACTTTGCATGTACTTCTGAAGATATCAACAACACATCGCACGCTCTAATGCTAAAAGAAGCGCGTGAAACGGTCATTCTTCCAGAAATCCGCAACCTAATTGACGCTATCAAAGCTCTTGCTGTTGAATACCGAGACATTCCTCTGCTATCTCGTACTCACGGCCAGCCAGCTTCTCCATCAACAATGGGTAAAGAGATGGCGAATGTTGCGTACCGTATGGAGCGTCAGTTCAAGCAAATCGAAAATGTTGAGATCCTAGCGAAAATCAACGGCGCTGTAGGTAACTACAACGCACACCTTTCTGCATACCCTGAGTTGGATTGGCACCAATTCTCTGAAGAGTTCGTCACTGAGTCTTTAGGCGTTACTTGGAACCCTTACACAACTCAGATCGAACCGCACGATTACATCGCAGAACTGTTCGACGCCGTGGCCCGCTTCAACACCATTCTTATCGACTTCGATCGTGACGTTTGGGGCTACATCGCACTAGGTCACTTCAAGCAGAAAACCATTGCAGGTGAAATTGGTTCATCAACAATGCCGCACAAAGTTAACCCAATCGACTTTGAAAACTCAGAAGGTAACCTAGGTCTTGCGAACGCTGTATTCGGCCACCTAGCACAGAAACTGCCTATCTCTCGCTGGCAGCGTGACCTCACTGACTCTACGGTTCTACGTAACTTAGGTGTGGGTGTTGGCTATGCAATCATCGCATACACTTCGACGCTGAAAGGGATCAGCAAACTAGAAGTTAACCGCGAAGCGCTGCTTGCTGAACTGGACCAAAACTGGGAAGTACTTGCAGAGCCTGTACAAACCGTTATGCGTCGTTACGGTATCGAGAAACCATACGAGAAGCTGAAAGAGCTGACTCGTGGTAAGCGTGTCGACGGTGAAGCAATGCGTAACTTCATCGATGGTCTTGAGCTACCTGAGCACGAGAAAGCACGCCTGAAAGAGATGACTCCAGCAAATTACATCGGTCAAGCGATTGAACTGACAGATAAGCTTTAAAAATCTCTAAAATAGATAGAATAAAGGGTTAGCACTCCGGTGCTAACCCGTTTTAGTTGGTTTGAAAGCGACACTATAAATGATTCATTGCTTTTGGAAAAACAGCGTTATTTGCCCCACTTCTAGGCCGAACTTTTTGATTTTAGTTAAGTTGAAAACGTGTTTCTCATCTTGACGGTACAGCCAGTCGTCGAACGTAACCACTACTGAGCTATCGTCAAGTTGCAGTTCAAAGTCATATTGCCATTGAAGCGCATTGCCAACCTCCTTTCCGGTCGCCTGACCGATGATGTCGTCAGCGGTGCCAACATACGTTCCGTCATCACCGCGTGTAATCACCCAGATCCTCTGATCTGTTTCACCGTCATCAAATTCAAAATCTTCCACCAGCGTGAGGACATCACCTTCGACGCTGCCCCAGATTGCCACTTCAAAACGGCGGGTCTGTTTGTCAGCGTAATCTTGTACCATTCCCCAAGCGTACGTTTCTCCTTCAAAGAACTCAAACAACTGAAAGCGAGGCGATACACTTTGATAGCTTTGTAAATCCGCTGAGCAGCCCGCCAATAGTAAGACGAAACTCAACACGAGAACCCGTAATTTTCTTATCACTACTCATTTCCTATCAATTGCGAGCGAAGTTCAGGGTACTGCGTTTTTGGCGATAACCATATCGACAAAAAGGCATCGTTTAGGGCTTCATCATTAACAGTACCAATCATACTGGGTGCTGTCTGAGAAGCCGTTGTGTAGTAAAACTGACCATATTGTCCATCGGTTACATAGGTCAGATTTTGTCCTTCCTCGATATCAGGAAAGATTTGATCAAGCTGCCTAATCCAGTGCTTCCTCTCAGCGTCACCGTAACCAAGCTTTTGCCATTGCTCTTCTGTCGCATCGATCAGTTGCCGTTGAGAAATGTCTCTCTGATAGTCAATGGACAGCGCTAGAGGATGTGGTGTGACGTCATCTTGCTGAAGATAATCCCCAGTCGGGGTCTTGAGGTTAGATTGGTAAACGTCAAAAATGAACACAGATAGCTGAGCTTGGCCGACTGAAGGCCACTGCCCCCAATGTTGCTCTGTCCCTGCGTTCGATGATAGCGCTACCTGTGAGATGAACACGCTACTGGCGCACGCTGCGAGAATCGTTTTCTGGATCACTTTCATGGCCGTAACCCTTATTTATAACGTTAATGATGAGTACCCATTCGGCGAACAGTACCGCTAAGGTAGCCCCGACACCTATCGGGAATTGAACGGCTCCCAATTTCATACCTGCGAAATAACTGAGAGCGCCAGCAACTCCACATAACATTGATACGAGACCAAATGGATAACGGTTCAGTAATGGCAGCAGATAGTACGCATACCAGAGGAATATCGCCCATAACGCTCCTAGCCAGATAGGAAACGATGACGACTCAAACGAAAATAGACCCAGCGACAAGTTGAGGTAATCAACAAACACCCCAAACGCAAATAGAAGTAAAAAGCGGCCGAGTTTAAAATGGGTGGAGCGGACACTGATTAGCAGCGTTAAAGCAACTAGCGACGCGGTCAACAGTTGCCAAGGTTCTCTACCTACAACGGCAAGGAACCACACAATCTGAAACCAAGTAGAGATTAACAATAAACGCTGCGTCGTCATGCTAAGGCCTCTGGAATGTCATGTGGACAGTACTGATGCTTTTTGCCTTGAAGCCACCCTCACAGTAGCAAAAGTAGTAGTTCCACATTCTGATAAAGGTGTCATCGAAACCTAGCTCTCGAACTCGCTTTTCAGCCGCATTGAATCTGACATACCAAGCATTAAGTGTTTTGGCGTAGTCCTCACCAATATCAAAAAGATCTCTTAACACCAAGTCGCTTTGTTTGGTAGCTGCTTGGGTGAGCGCCGTAATTGAAGGGAGGAAACCACCCGGAAAAATATATTTTTGGATAAAATCGACATTGTTACTGTAATAGTCATAACGTTGGTCAGCGATGGTAATGGCTTGAATTGCCATTAAACCTCGTGGTTTAAGTAACGACTGGCATTTCTGGATATAAGAGTTCAGGAATTGCTTACCCACCGCTTCAATCATTTCAATCGATACCAGCTTGTCGTAAGTTCCGGTAAGGTTGCGATAGTCCTCTTTTAGCAAGGTGATCTTATCTGTTAAGCCGCGCTGTTCAATTTGCTGTTTAGTGTAGGCATGCTGCTCTTCTGAAATGGTTGTAGTCGTAACGTGGCAACCGTATGTCTCTGCCATATAAATCGCCATTGCCCCCCAACCGGTACCAATTTCAATCACCGAGTCATCTGGTTTAAGCTGAAGCTGTTGGCACAAGCGCTCCATTTTGTTTATTTGTGCTTGCTCCAATGAATCCGTTTTAGAGGCAAAAATTGCCGACGAATACAGCATATTGCTATCTAAAAAAGTGTTGTACAAATCGTTACTCAGATCGTAATGGGCGTGAATATTCTTTTGCGAGTTTGCCACGGTGTTACGGTTTAACCAGTGGCCAACCTTATATGACAGTTTGGACAGCAAACTGGTGCGATTTTCAATTGAATCCAAAGCATTGAGGTTGAGCGCCATCAGTTCCATCAAAGTGGTCAAATCCGGGCTGTCCCACCAACCATCCATGTAAGACTCACCCGCAGCTATGCTCCCTCCAGTTAACAATCTCGCATAGAATGCCGGGTTCTTAACCTCAATGAGTGCTTTAGGCTCGTTTTCGCGTGGTGTGCCAAATACTGTGCGCTGAACTGGCGCGTCGTCGTCGAACGCTTCAACGACGGTGAGACTACCTGTATTGATCTTTTTCAGGCACGCTAGGGCGACGCCTCGAGCAGTTTTTTGCCCGGTAGTTAATTGCCCCGGATACGGTAAGGCTTGAGAATTGATCATGTTCTATGCTCCTTGGCTTGCTTTCTCTTTTGTTGAGCATTGTTTTCATTTTGGTATTTTGGGTGGCTGTAGAAAGGCGCCCCTTTTAACCAAAGCTTGAATGCGTGCCAGTAAATTCCAGTGACTACTTTTACTGCCATTATTGGTGTAACGATCAGTTGTTTTAATAAAGATTTCGATGTGAGGGGTTGTTTTCGCATCGACAGTGTTGCATCAAACTCTTTGTTGTCTCTATGGCATTCCAAATGGACGAACAACCTTTTATCTAAAGGCTTTATTCGCCAAAAATAGTGTTGTTCTACTGGGTTGAACGGAGAAACGTGAAAGGCTTTTTCGTGCTCAAACTCTCCGTTATGGCGAGCAGGAATCGCGTAGTAATGACGCTCGTTCCAAGGCGTATTGCTGACCTCAGCCAATAGATACTTCCACTCACCCTCTTGGTTATAAAGATAGTAGAAGTTGACCGGACTGAAGTAGATACCTAAATAACGCAGATGAACAACCGCTTCTACGCGCCCAGACACTCGCTCTCCAGTAAGCTCGTAAACCTTATCGATAACCGCCTGTTTGATGTCACCTTCCCCAACATAGTCCTCGCGCTTGAATCGGGCCCAATGCCACCAACGACGCCCAAAGCACCACACCTTTTGCTCTAATTCCTCCAGCCTGTCTAAATCGAGGCAAGGCATAAAAAGCGGATATTTGAGCTCATGCTTGATGGGGGATAAACGTCGGTGCCTGACATCCCCAACCAATAGACTGCTGGCGTCGCTCGGGTTCATCATGCCGCTCCTTTCTGAGGATATTGAGTGACAAGACTACTTAGTCCTTTCACCACGTCTAAAGCACTACGCACACCATCTTCGTGGAAGCCGTTGTACCAATAAGCACCGCAGAACCAAGTTTGATTAATGCCGTTAATTTGTTCGCGACGCTGTTGTGATTGGAGTGACGTCTGGTTGAAAACCGGATGATGATAATGAAAGCGACGCAGGATTTTGTCTTCTGCAATAGAGTCAGAGCTATTAAGAGAAACGCAGAACGTCGTATCGCTCTCTATGTGTTGCAGTATGTTCATGTTGTAAGTGAGTCTTGGTGGTGATTGCTGCTCTCCTTCACCGCCATCTAGCCAGTAGTTCCAAGATGCCCACGCTGCTTTGCGCTTGGGCAGCAAACGTTCATCACTGTGGAGTATTACTTCATTCTCTTGATATTCAAGACCGCCGAGAATCTCACACTCAAGAGCCGAAGCATCATCGATGAGCGCGAGCGCTTGATCGCTATGACAGGCAAAAATCACATGGTCATAATGTTGCGCTCCGTCGGATGTGTACACCGTTGCCCCCATTGAGTCTCGAGTCACTCGCTCAACCGGGGTTGATAACATGATCTTATCTTTAAACTGCTGAGTTAAAGGTTCAATGTAAGCCCGCGAGCCACCCTCAATCACATACCACTGTGGTCGATTCGTAATATCGAGTAAGCCATGGTTTAAGAAAAACCGCGCAAAGAAACCGAGTGGGAAAGCTCGCATATCCGCCAGGGTTGATGACCAAATGGCCGCCCCCATCGGCATGATGTAGTTGTCACAAAAATAATCGCTAAAACTGTTTGCTTCGAGAAACTGCCCGAGAGTCTGACCTTGCCCCTCTCCAAGCTCTACCACTTCTTTAACCAGTTTATTAAAGCGCAGAATCTCGAAGATAAAGGAATAAAACTTTGGATTAAACCAATTACGCTTCTGAGCAAACAAGGTCGAGACAGTATGACCGTTATACTCCAAACCACTCTCATCGTTACGAACACTGAAGCTCATTTGAGTAGGTCGCCCCTTCACACCAATTTCGTTCATCATGGCAATGAAATTAGGGTACGTTCTGTCGTTGTAAACGATGAAGCCCGTGTCTACCGCATAGCTTTGACCATCGACTTCAACATCGACAGTTGCGGTGTGACCACCAATATAATCATTTGCTTCGTACAGAGTAATGTCGTGCTCTTTACACAAGTAATAGCCACAAGTCAGACCCGATATCCCGCTACCTATAATTGCAATTTTCATCATCAATTCCTTTAACTGGTCATTAGCTTAGCTGCGATTGTGTTCTGCCAGCGGTATGGCAATAAACCGATTAGTCTTAAAATGGAGGTAAATTTTGCCGGGAAGTAAATGTGTGGCCTCCCCTTACTCAACCCCAACCTGATGGCTTGCGAGGCTTGTTCTACACTGACCATCATCGGCATAGGAAACGTATTTTTATTGGTGAGAGGAGTAGCAACAAAGCCTGGATAAATCACAGAAACCTCGACCCCCTTTGGTCGTAAGTCAACCTGCAATGTACGCGCTAAATAACTTACCGCTGCTTTTGAAGCACCATAAGCTTCCGCTCTTGGAAGTGCCATTTCACTAGCGATGGAGCCAACAATTGCGACTCGATGCCCTGGGCTGAAACGTGGTTGACATGCCTCGATGGTGTTCACGAGCCCGATAACATTGATATCAAACACTCGCTTAACCAGAGCCGCGTCAATGACGCCATCATCTATGTATTCGCAGTCACCTGCATTGAGAATCCATAATTGTGGCTCGGTGGATAGATCCTTTAGTGCTGCTTTGGCTGCATCTAGGTCAGTCACATCAAATGCTAGCCCAGTGACAGTATGGTGGGTGTCTTGCAACTCTTTAAGCTTATCTTTATTACGCCCACAGGCGATAACGTGCCAACCTGCTTGGGCATAATCTTTTGTGAGTTGGAGGCCAATTCCTGACGTTGCACCTGTGATAAATACGCAGCTCATTGACCTAACCTCTGCTTGATGGATTTAATCACCGCGCCGAGAACGGGCAAGTTTTCATACAGCATTTCGCCTAAGTCAAAGTAATCTCGATGATAAATGACTCTTCCTTCATGAAACTTAAGGTGACTGACACCATTGACTTGCACCTGGGTCCCTTTTTGCAACTTAGGGTGTTCAAGATTCATGGTCCAAGTGAGAAAACCACTGTCACCCACTTGCTGGTGCTCTTTTATTATGAAATCGCAACGCTTCACATTGGCATACAAGGTCTCAAAATATTTCTGTAGTGCATCCCAACCTTCTAAGCGATGCGCTGCGTCCTCAAATACCACATCCTGATGATAGACCTCATCAAGGAGGTATAGATTTGCCTTGTTTAAATGCTGGTAAATGGTACCAACCGACTCAACATCCATTTCCCGCCTCCTGAAAACTTATACATAAATATTTTATGTACAACATTTAAGATAGAACAACTCTAAAAGTTGTACAAATAAAAATTGTGTAAAACTGTTGAAGGCTTCTACGGGGATAGGGAAAAGTTGGATCAAAAAAGGCTTGGTATTAAACCAAGCCTTTTCAATTAATTAGCAATTAGCTTATGAATTGCGCAGTGCATTGATACGTTTGTCGAGTGGTGGATGGCTCATCAGCAACTCAGCCATCGAGCGCTTACCGTTGATACCAAACGCCATCATAGAGCCTTCAAGCTGAGATTCGTGACTCACTTTTAAGCGCTCAAGGGCGGCTATCATCTTATGTTTACCAACCAACTGGGCAGCACCGGCATCAGCATGAAACTCACGATGACGGCTGTACCACATCGTAATAAAGCTCGCTAAGAATCCAAACACCAGTTCAAGTACAATGGAAACGCCAAAGTAAACCATCATATTGCTGCCGCCTTCCTCTTCATCACCATTAGAAGAAACAATATTGGCGATAAAACGCGATAGGAAGATAACAAAGGTGTTCACAACACCCTGCATTAAAGTCATCGTTACCATATCACCGTTTGCAATGTGGCTTACCTCATGCGCAAGAACGGCTTCCGCTTCATCTCGAGTCATGTTGTGCAACAAGCCAGTAGACACTGCCACTAATGAATCATCACGTTTGGCGCCGGTTGCAAATGCGTTGATGTCAGCAGAATCGTAGATCGCTACCGTAGGCATACCAATACCCACTTGCTCTGACTGACGACGGACTGTTTCAAGTAGCCAATGCTCAGTTTCGTTACGCGGGCTCTCAATGACCATACCGCCAACGGAGCGAAGCGCCATACTCTTTGACATCATCAGCGAAATAAACGAACCGCCAAAACCAAATACAGCCGCCATTAACAGAAGTCCAGATAAGCTACCTGGCTGCATCCCCGTGACAGCATAAACAATATTTAGAACAACACTTAGCACTAAAACAACGGCTAAGTTTGTTGCGAGGAACAACATTACACGCTTCATTACTTTCCTCCGAAACTGGAAGCTTATTATATTTTTGCGTTGGAGACACAGTCACCAACGCTGATTAGTTACTCTATAGATATAGTCTAACTTGTTTAAAAACAAGGTTAAGTCGCAAATTGAAACATTTGTTTTCTCTAGCGTCAGTTTTCTGCCAAATTAAGACATCTGATTGACCTTATCAATAAAAGAAACCTAATGCATAACAGTAAAACAAAAGCATTAGACTTTGGTCTTATTGCACCTGATGTCAAACCTGCTAGATTTTGCTTAGATTAAAAATCCATGGGAATAAGGGATAACATCATGGTTGAAACTAGCAACTATCAAATGGCTATTGATTTACTTTGCTGTCACCTTGGTATTTCAGAGGAAGAAGCAAAACAACAACTGGGTATTTCATCTGAGCAAACGACGCAAACTCACATTAATGAAATGCAGCAGGCAATGGTTGGTCTAAGTAGCGAGAAGTAAGCTTAGATTAAACAAACAAAAAAGGGCAGCTGACGCTGCCCTTTTCCATTTCTAATTCGTTCTATTAACGACTTAATAGCGGTTCGACGTTGATATACTTGGCGAGATCTTTACGTTTGACACTAGGCACATAAGGGATTTCACCCAGCTTAGGCGCATCTATTTTGCTTTCTAGCATTTCAATGATGTCGGCGTAATGCTCGGTACCTGGGTTGATTCGGTTTGCCACCCAGCCTACTACTTCAAGACCATCAGATTTGATCGCATCGTATGTCAGCATCGCGTGACTTAAACACCCCAGTTTGATGCCCACCACTAGCACAACAGGAAGCTTTTCTTGCTGCACCCAAGTAGACAAGCAGTCTGAATCGGACACAGGCACACGCCAACCGCCAGCGCCTTCGACCAAAACGATATCTGAATCTTGCTTATGTTCATCCAACTTGTTACTCAACACCGAGTATTGGATGTCAACACCTTCATGTCGCGCTGCAATATGCGGTGAAGCAGGTAGCTCAAGTGCGTATGGATTGACGTCATCGTACGCAACTTCAACGGTGGAAGCGTTTTGTAAATACAGTGCATCTGAATTGCGAAATCCCAATTCAGTTTTGTCACTACCCGCTGCGACTGGTTTGTAACCAATCGTTTTTAAACCCTTGGTAGCAAGAGCGTTTAGAATTGCTTTAGAAGCAACTGTTTTTCCAACATCGGTATCCGTACCAGCAATAAAAAATGCATCAATCATCGATTAATAACCCCTAAACAAACCTGATATGTTGCAGGTAGAAGACCCTGATGGTTTTTGAACGTTTGGTATTCGCGCTCTAAGTTGAGTAAAGCTTTCCGACTGGTCAAGCCATGTGAGCGCCCGTTAACATGGTTCGCTCCTATGCCTTTTAAATCACGCATTAAAGAGAATGCCGTGTCATACCAAACTGTGATCGAGGGCAAGTCTAGTCGATGGTTACTACACCCGGATTGCGCTAACGCAATTTTTACCTGATTGGTGGTGATAAAATCATTCACGTGTTGATATGAGTCAATTTTCGACCATGAACGTCTTAGCTCAAACAACGAACCGTCCAGCAACGTTGAAAAAACAATACGTCCTGATTCGTTAGTCACTCTACGCATTTCCTTCAATGGAATGGAAAGGTCGTCACACCATTGCAAAGCAAGACTAGAGAACACGTAGTCAAAACGACCAGATGCAAAAGGCAGTTGCTCAGCATCTCCTTGTTGGTAGGTCATATTGTCTGTACCACAACGAGATTTAGCGGCTTGCAGCATCTCAGCCGATAGGTCAACACACGTCACCTTAGCGCCGCGCTGCTGCAAAACTTGCGAAAAATAGCCTGTACCGCAACCGAGATCGAGCACTGTTCTTCCCGTAAGGTCTAACGGTATTAAGTCAAGCAGTCGATGACCAACGTCACGCTGGAAAGCCGCATGAGCATCATAGGTTGCCGCTGCTTTGCCAAACGCATCAGCGATCGCCGTCTTATCATTTTGTGAGAAAAGATCCACATCTAGAGCTCGTTCCACTACTCCATCCCCTCTAACAATCTCGTTAAGCTTTGACCCAATGCTTTCACATCGTCTACGGTGTGGTTTGTTGTTAAGGTAAACCGCAAACGCGCTGTGTTCTTGGCCACCGTTGGAGGACGAATTGCGGTCACCCAATGCCCTTGGCGTTTCAGTTGTTGAGCTACATCGAGAGACTTTGCGCTGTCGCCAATAATAAATGGTTTAATCGGTGTCTGCGTTTCAACATAGCCAGGAAGGGGTCCACACGCAGCGCGATAAGCATTTTGCAGCTCAGCTAACTTGTCTCGACGCCACTGCTCTGTGCGCAGCATACCAACAGCGTGGGCCAGCGCATGCGCTTGCGAGGGTGGTATCGCCGTAGAGTAAACATGATGCCTTGCGAATTGGGTTAGGTAGTCACCCACTTGGCTATCGCATAAAATCGCTGCACCAGACAAGCCAAACGCTTTGCCAAAAGTGACGACCAATACGTCGGGCTTAATTCCAGCGTGCTGGCAACTTCCTCGCCCTTCAGAGCCTAAAACCCCGATACCATGAGCATCATCAACCATAAGCCATGCTTTGGACTGGCAAGTCGCTTGGATATCCCGAAGAGGAGATAGATCTCCATCCATACTAAACACCCCTTCCGTCACAACCAATGCATTCTCCTTTAGCATCATCTGCAAAGAACGAATGTCGTTGTGCTTAAAGCGTTTCATTGTTGCTGGGGATAGCATACCCGCTTCCATCAAAGAAGCATGATTCAGCTTGTCTTGAAGCAGAAGATCTCCTTTTTCAAGCAAACTAAACAACAAGGCTTGGTTAGCGGAAAAGCCAGAGCTAAACAAAATCGCGCGTTCAAACCCTAGCCATTCGCATAAGGCAGACTCTAATTCTTGATGTGCAACTGAAAAGCCGGTCACCAAGGGAGACGCCGCGCTGCCATTGCCATAAAGATCAATGCCGTGCTGCCACGCCTTCCCTAATGACTTGTCACTCGCGAGCCCCAAATAGTCATTGCTCGAAAAGTTAATAAATGACTGATCTTCAGCGCGAAATTGAACATGATTAGCACTGGCTAAACAATTCAGTTTTCGCGTTAGTCCTTGGGTCTGTCGCTGCGATAGCGCATCGTCAATGCGCCGCTTAAACACTGGCATCGTAGAATAGATCGTCCTTCGCCGGACGAGCGGCCACACGCTCGACAACACGATCAAGAAGATCATTTTCTTCTATTTCGTCCGGTTTTTGCGAAACTTGCTGGCTGTTGATACCGAGTTTATCAAACAGCATCATATCTTTATCTTCAGAAGGGTTTGGAGTGGTTAGAAGTTTACAGCCGTAAAACACTGAGTTCGCGCCCGCCATAAAGCACAGCGCTTGCATTTGCTCGTTCATATTTTCGCGACCCGCAGAGAGCCTCACAGCGGATTTAGGCATCATAATGCGCGCGATCGCAATTAGGCGAATAAAATCAAATGGCTCAACATCATCAACCTTTTCAAGTGGTGTACCCTTCACTTTTACCAACATGTTAATTGGCACGCTTTCAGGATGAGTAGGAAGGTTCGCCAATTCAACCAATAAACCGGCTCGATCATTAGCGCTCTCACCCATACCAATAATACCGCCAGAACAAATTTTCATACCCGCATCACGAACATGTGACAAGGTATCTAGACGATCTTGGTACGTACGTGTAGTAATGATACTGCCGTAAAACTCAGGAGAGGTATCCAGATTGTGGTTGTAGTAGTCCAAGCCAGCGTCAGCCAGTTCTTTTGCTTGATCCGAGGTCAACATACCTAACGTCATACAAGTCTCAAGACCCATACCTTTGACACCAGAAATCATATCTCGCAAATAAGGCATATCGCGGGCTTTAGGGTTTTTCCATGCAGCACCCATACAGAATCGCGTCGAGCCTGCATTTTTCGCTTTTTGCGCCGCATCTAAAACACGTTCGACTTCCATCAAGCGCTCTTTCTCGATATCCGTCGTGTAGCGCGCACTTTGCGGACAATATTTGCAGTCTTCCGGACAAGCACCTGTTTTGATCGACAACAGCGTACTGACTTGAACATGGTTGTGTTGCTGGTATTGACGGTGAACTAGCTGAGCTTCAAACAGCAAGTCCATAAAGGGTTTATCCATGAGCTCACGAACTTGCCCAACAGTCCAATTGTGACGTACTTCCACGTGCTTTCCTTTCGTTATTAGATTTGTTACTTGGCTAGTCTAACCGCGACATGTAGACTGTCAACAACTTACAAAAACAAAAGTTTACAATTGGTTTATTTTTAACCAATTTACTACGGAGCTTTCGCAATGGATCTCGCCTTTGATCGCCGCCATATCTGGCATCCTTACACTTCCACTTTGACACCTCTGACCTGCTACCCCGTTCGTGCTGCACACGGTGTTGAACTAGAACTTGAAGATGGAACTAAGCTAGTTGATGGCATGTCGTCTTGGTGGTCAACCATTCACGGCTACAATCACCCTCACCTAAATCAAGCCGCTCACAACCAAATCGATCAAGTCTCTCATGTTATGTTTGGTGGTATTACTCATACACCCGCGATAGAGCTGTGTAAAAAGCTGCTCGCCTTCGCACCAGACAACTTAGAGCATGTCTTCCTTGCTGATTCAGGTTCGGTTGCAGTGGAAGTCAGTCTGAAAATGGCACTGCAGTATTGGCATGCTAAAGGAGAAAAGCGGCCTAAGTTTTTAACCTTACGCGACGGTTACCACGGTGACACCTTTGCAGCGATGTCGGTTACCGATCCAGACAATTCAATGCATTCGCTCTATAAAGGCTTTCTCCCTGAGCATATCTTTGCCGCATCACCAAAAACGGGGTACTGGCAGGAGTGGGATGAAAAAGACTTAGACGACTTCAAAGCAAAACTCGAGCAGCATCATGATGAAATTGCGGCCGTCATCCTTGAGCCGATAGTGCAAGGTGCTGGTGGGATGCGCATCTATCACCCGCGATTTTTACAAGGTGTCAGATCGCTATGTGACCAATACGGCATACTTCTTATCTTGGACGAAATCGCCACCGGATTTGGCCGAACCGGCAAAATGTTTGCTTGTGAGCACGCCAGCATACAACCTGATATTCTATGCGTTGGTAAAGCGTTAACGGGTGGTTACATGACTTTATCAGCCACGCTGGCTTCTAAGCAGGTAGCCGATACCGTGTGTGGTGGAGAAGCAGGTTGCTTTATGCATGGGCCAACCTTCATGGGGAACCCACTCGCCTGCGCTGTCGCAACGGCAAGTATGGAGCTGCTGGCAACCAACCAATGGCAAACACAGACACAGCAGATTGAAACGACCTTTTCAAGGTTGTTACCTGAGCTAACGGCTCACCCTCTCGTCGCTGATGTTCGCTGGTTAGGTGCCATTGGCGTGGTCGAAACCCACAAACCGGTCAACATGGAAGTTATACAGGCGCTATTTGTCGAAAAGGGGGTTTGGATTCGTCCATTCGGCAAACTGATTTATATGATGCCACCGTATATCAGCAGTGAAGAGAACATCAAGCAGTTGGTTCAAGCGATCGAGGCTGCGCTAAAACAATCAGAATGCTTTATTAATTAGCGGTAATTAATCTAATTAAGCGCCAAACAAAAAGAGCGAAGTAGTGATTACTTCGCTCTTTATTATTGAAAGACTGATCCTTGACTATTCTTGATCAATCATCCAACGACGGAATTCTTTACGCTCTTGTTTCGAGGCCTTTAAGTACCAAGCTTTAAGCTGCTCGACACTCGAGACATCAGGTGTCAGCGCCTCTTTAGTGTTTGGCGTGGTCGCTTTGGCGACTTCAGACGCAGGTGATACTCCTGTTTCCTGTGTCGCTACTTGAACAGCGACTGGTGCAGAAACCAATACACCGTTATCAAAGTAAATACCTTTTGAGATGTTGTACTCAGTAACTAAGCTATCAATCGCAAGATAAGGGAATACCGTAGACTTGGACGGAAGCTTTTCTTGTTCATAGTTTAGCTCTACACCATCTTGTGAAATGACCCATGCTGGTGATTCACCCTTAAATGACTTCTCGGCTTCTTGGTAGCTGCGAACAGGCGGGTTTTTAATTTTTACTTCATCGCCAGTGACTT
This sequence comes from Vibrio sinaloensis DSM 21326, assembly GCF_000189275.1. Classification (GTDB taxonomy): domain Bacteria; phylum Pseudomonadota; class Gammaproteobacteria; order Enterobacterales; family Vibrionaceae; genus Vibrio; species Vibrio sinaloensis. Next base: position 19,221 of record NZ_AEVT01000065.1, read on the forward strand.
TGAAAGAGACAACATACGGGTCTGAGGTAAATACTTTTGCAGAGTTTCCACGGCCTACTTTTTTATCTGTTCGCAGAACAACTTGTACCTGCCCATCAGGAATCTCTTGTGAGGAAATGCTTGATTCACTCTCTTGCCCATTGACGTATAGGATTGATAATCCTTTTTCTGGGCTCAGAGTTGCAGCACTCGCACCAAAACTTGTGCAGGTCAAAAGAGCCAAAAACCACTTATTCATATTCACACTCTCTAGAAGTTCCAATTTCTACTTTCCGATAGTAACAGTCAGCCATCAGAAAATACATAACGTTTTAAGACACTTAGTATAAAAAAAGCCACCCCTAAGGGTGGCTCGTCTGTACTTAGTAGTTAAGCATCAATTAGAATGAAGCTTTGATACCTACGCCGTAACCAGTTTCTTTACCGTCTTCGCTAGTACCACCAACTTCTGCGTAAACAGTAGTGTTTGGAGCGATACCGTAACCAGTGTTTAGGAACCAGTCAGAGTGAGAATCTACGCCATCTTTGCTGTAAGAAGTGTTGCTCACACCACCAGCAAAAGATACTTTACCCATAGTGTAGTCAGCAGCGATTGCGAACGTATCAGTGTTCTCTTTGTCACCAGCTTTAGGATCGTTATCAGTACGGTAGTAACCAGCTTCTAGGTTAAGATCTTCGATGCCAGCGAAGCGCGCTTCTAGAGCCATGATAGATTCTTTTGCGTCTAGAGCGTTACCGTCTTTAGTACCTTGTAGGTCAGCGTTACCGTAGAATGCTGTGAAGTCAAAGTCTGCTACGCGAGCACCAACTTTAAGGTCGAAGAAGCGACCGTCTTCGCCGATAGCTTTAGCGTTGTGCTTGTCTTGGATTAGACCAAGACCGAAGTAGAAGTTGCCTTTGTCTAGGTCGTAACGTACTGCTTCTTCACCGCCGAAATCAGCATCTTGGAAGAAAGACTGAACACCGAATAGGTAGTCAGAACCGATACCAGCATCGTCAAGTTGAGTATCTAGTTTACCAACTTTTAGAGTACCGAATTCGTTGTGGTAGAAACCGAAGTATACGTTACCTACAGAAGTGTTACCTGTAGCACGGTCACTGTTGTCACCAGAGAACTCTAGGAAAGCACCAACTTGTAGATCGTCGTTAACTGCGTAACGAGTGTCAAAACCAAAGTCTGCATCGTCGATTTCTTGCTTCAGTTCAGAGTCTTCAGCTAGGCTTTTCTTGTAACGGATTTCAACGTCACCAGTTAGGTCAACAGTTACACCGTCTTGGTTGTAAAGTTCGATA
>NZ_AEVT01000064.1 GCF_000189275.1 Vibrio sinaloensis DSM 21326
ATAGTTTCATGGCTCATCTTGAACGCTCTCTTAGGCTATAGCGACGCTTATAGATATGATGAGATAGTGGGTAGTTTTATGTTTAGTTTGCTTTTAGGAGCATATTTCTACTTTCTAATTAATATATACAGACGCTCTAGTCTAAAAATTGACGACGATGATATTGTCGTTAGAGGTAGGTCTGGATGGAAGGTGCTAGACGAATCCATACCACTAAAAAACTAAAATCGATACGTTTAGGAAGATATGTAGAGTTTACTTTAAGCTGTGGAAAAACATTGAAGTGCGAAGGTGCCTATATACTGTTTGAGCAACAGTCTTTAATGGAATTCTTAAACACTATAGAGGCTAAAGGGGTGAGTGTTAGAAACACATAACAAGGCGTTTAAGGCAGATTCCCAACGCTTGGCGTTTTGCATTCGATGTTGGGTTAATTGTTTACGGTGCAAAGGTTTAGGTTAGGTGGTCGGCGTTGCTCACTACTTAACGCGGCGTTAAGTTTCAACAGGTAGTTCAAATGAACAAAAATATATTTTACAAATATAAATCACTAAGTAATTTTGAGTTTGTATTGGACATATTGCTTCGAGAAAGGTTGTATGCCAGTAAATATAATGAGCTTAATGACCCTATGGAGGGAGTCATTAAGGTTGACGGTACGATCCCTGATGACCTAGAAGAAGTATGGAAAAACGTACTTGAAGATCTGCGAGTGTGTTGTTTTACTCCTGACGATTCAAACACATTGATGTGGGCACATTATGCAGATGGTGGGCGTGGTTGTGCCATCGAGTTTGAACTGCTAGAAAACTCGGAACCAGTTAAAGTTTCTTATCGCAACAAGCCAAAGGTTTCCAAAAATCAATTAACAAAAGACAAAGCGATAGAAATCTTAAAATATAAAGATTCGAGTTGGAAATATGAGAAAGAGTTTCGCTGTATCACATCGGACATATATGTATCGATTGCAGTGAAAAAATTAATACTCGGACCAAAAGTGCCACCTTCTACAGTTGAACTATTACAAGGGATTCTTCGGTGCTGTAAGCCCGAGCTGCAAGTTGTTCAACTTAAAGGCAAGGGAGACAGTGTTGTTGAGCGTGTACAAATGACCGTTGGACGTAAAAGGGTTTATTACCGTGAAAGTGAAGAATGCTCAAAATGTTTGGAATTGGAGCATTACAGGGAACAGTTTGTCCGTAGGTAAAGAAACTTAACAAACAATTTAAGAGTGATTCAGCACGCTTGGTATTTTTGGTTTGAGTTTAGTTCAGTGTTTACGGTGGTCAAATCAAGTTCTGTGATCGCGTGCTTCACACCTTAATTGGGCGTTATAAGGCTTGGAGAAATATGGAACTAAATTGTCTAATTGATTCAGAGTTACTCTCGCTTAATCAAAGTTTTGATGATACCTATATCGAAATGCTATTCCTTCTTGAGTCTGATCAGAAGGTCAAATTATTTGTCAGTAATAAGCAAGGTAAAGCGATAACTGTTCGTTTTAAGGGAATGCAGCTATCTGCTAGAAAGACGACTATAAATGACATTCCAACATTAGGTGAAGTTGAAGGAGCATCTTATTTGCAAGGCTCCCTTTCTTTAGAAGGTGACTTTGGACTAATTGAAGTTGATGGTCACGATATTGTCCTTGAGCCCGCCTTATAACAAAGCGTTTAAGACGGATTCACAACGCTCGGCATTTTCAGTTTGATTTAGCTTTAGTGTTTACGTCACAATGGTTTAGGTTTGGTGGATGGCGTTGTTCACCACTTAACGCGGCGTTATATGCTTCAAAGATTCAATGGGTTAGGTGTGATATGAAAATAATTGGGTTTCTTTTAGTAGCTGCACTAACCGTAAATCTTTGTATCTCATCCTTTTCTATCTTCCAGCTATATCGTTATTTAGAGCTACAAGATAGCAATTGGCAGAAGAGTGTTCATTTCTATACTGAAGCAAGAAGTAACACCCAGATTTCGGTCCAAGAGCGCACTGCGGTAACTAAACTTATTGCTAAAGAATTGTTTATATTGGGGTATGACGGCGCCTACTATGTGGACATAAATGGTAAGGAAAAGTTGTTTAAGCCAACTGAAGATCATCGAGAGGCAAGGAAGCTAAGTTTTCAA
>NZ_AEVT01000063.1 GCF_000189275.1 Vibrio sinaloensis DSM 21326
AGTCAAGTCCTAAGTTGGAATCTTTGTGATTGTTGAGGTTAATTTTGTCAAAAGTGTATAAAGCAACGAATAAGAAAAAGTATAATTGGCTCGTGTATGACATTATGGATGATTTTCTTAGCGCCAATAAGCACTTATTTGAAGGCCAGGTATATGACTTTGGATGTGGCGAATCTCCGCTTAAAAGTTTTATTTTAAGTAGTGCTGATAATTATATAGGTGTGGATTGGAGTAACTGTTATCATTCCAGTGCTCCAGAAATAATTGCAGACTTAAATAAACCTTTACCCATAGAGTCAAGCTCAGCAGATACAATTATTTCAATGTCTGTTCTCGAACACTTGTGTGAACCTCAGAATATGCTCAATGAAGCCTATCGTGTGCTGAAACCTGAAGGCTCGTTAGTATTACAAGTTCCTTGGCAGTGGTGGATTCACGAAGCCCCTTACGATTTTTTCCGTTATACACCTTATGGCTTGAAATACATGCTAGAAAAGGCTGGGTTCAAGCAGATTGAAGTAAAAGCGTCTTCCGGATTTTTTACCACTCAAGTCATGAAATGGAACTACTTTTCTCTGCGTTTCATTAAGGGCCCTAAAATAGTAAGAAAAGCAATAGAGTTATTCCTGAGTATTTTTTGGTGGTTGGGACAAAAGTCTGCTCCCTATCTAGACAAGCTCGATAGACGCCCTGAATTAGAATGTTATGGCTACACTGTGATTGCGAGAAAATAATGTGAAGGTCTTATATCTTATCAATGACATCACCATGCCTGGTGGGTTATCGAGAGTAACCATTAATCTAGTTGATGAATTTTCATCACTGAATAGTGAATATCAGGTCCATGCACTATCAGCTGCTGCAAAATTTGATAAGGTTGAGCACTCTAATATCGACTATCTCGATATGCCCGCATTACATGGGTTAAATACCTTAGGTAAGTTAGGTTGGTACGCATCTCTTCGTGAAGAGGTGGAGACTTATGTCAATGAGCACGATTACCAACTGGTGATTGCTGTTGGAACCGCGATGACGCTATTTGCGAGTTTCTGCCGTTTTCGTAGTGCTAGATTGTGGGGGGCGGAACACTTAGCCCATAACCACTATGGTGCATTGAGGAAAGTATTTAAACGATGGCGTTACCCCAAGCTAGAGCGTTTGATATGCCTCACTCATGCAGACAAGCATCGTTATTATGACAAATTCCTAAAAAATGTTGCTGTTATCCCGAATTTTACCAATTTTGCTAGTGTAGATGCGGAGTACAGCCACAACAAAAAAGTCCTCTTCGTTGGTCGGTACAACGACATGAAAGGGGTCGACTATTTAGTCGATATAATTAATTTAGTGCATAAACACTGCCCTGGGTGGGAATTTACCCTCTATGGAGAGGGGGAGCGCAAAGCGTGGCTCTTAGAACAAATCCAAAAAATGAACTTGAGTCATGTTGTGGAAGTCAACGAACCCACAGAAAATATCAGCGTAGAGTATCAAAAATCAGGAATATTCATTCTAACGTCTCGCAATGAAGGTTTTCCTATGGTGTTACTTGAAGCTCAAGCGCACGGTCTACCTGTGGTTAGCTTTGACTGTGAAACTGGGCCGTCTGAAATTATTAGAGAAGGCGAAGATGGGTATTTGATTCCAGCGTACGATACAAAGCTTTTTGCCGACAAATTAATAGCGCTAGCGAATGATGGAGATAAAAGAAGTTTGTTGTCTGAAAATGCTTTCACCAACCGCCAGCGCTTCAGTAAGGCCTCTATAATTGACCTCTGGCTGGAACAATTCCGAACGTTACTATGAATATTTTGACCTTAGATACTGCTTGCTCTCCTTTCTTCTCATTAATAGTCGCTAGGTTACCTGAAGTTGAGACGTTTACCGCTATTTTCTCCAAAGCGGGCTATAAGCACTTCTTTAAGGGTGATCGTTGTGAGTATCTCGGTTCTATTTTACGGGGTCATACAAATTATAGTGATCGAGATCTGGAGTTAGTCTCTGCGTCAACAAATCACTACTCAGCATACGTTCGTAAGTTTGAGAGTCGAGAGCTTACTCAGCAAGAGTTAGCCTGGTTTGCGTCTTTCGCGAACTACTTTCGCCATTACCTCCGTGAACATCACATCGACTTTGTTATGATGCATAACGATCTGAGATGGCAGCACTCTATTGCTAGAGATATATGCCTGGAAGAAGGGGTTCCTTTCTGTGTCAGTGAGTTGGGCTTATTTCGCCCCTATACAACGACATTAGATTTTCATGGCGTGAATGCAAATTCTAGCGTGGCGACGTTGGATGTGGATTTTTCTCAGTTTGCTAATTTAGACGAAATGCAGTTTGATATTCCTAGTTCTTACCATGGCCACGAGAGTAAAACATCTAAGTTAAACTTTGGCTACTTTCTTATCCTTAGTAAGCTGGGTGGGTTACTAGGAAGAAACTCTCCAATATTGCATAACGCATTTAGAATTCGTCCATACTTGAAACGCTTTTGGCAGCAAAGTGTAAAAAGCAGAGTACACACGGCGAATAATGCCTTGGATACGTTACCAGACAGACCATATGTATTTTTTCCTATGCAATTGGAAAATGATACGCAGTTTCTTATCCATAGTGATTTTAGTTCGAATCAAGAACTGTTAAGACGTGTAGAAAAAGAGTTTTACAAATCAGACTTGGCAACCAGCCATCAGCTTGTAGTTAAGCTCCACCCTAATGACTTAGGGTGTTATGAAGCTCAAGAGGAAACCATTTTTACCAAAGCGAATACCACTAAGTTAGTTGATAGGGCGGCCTCTATTGTTTCCGTAAATTCGACTGTCTGTATGGAAGCACTTGAAACGGATAAGCCTCTGTTTGTATTGGGGAGAGCTTTTTTTGCCCGTGAAGATGTGTGTCAACCAACGTCTTTGGATGAGCTCTCGAGCGCTCTGTCGGCTCCTAAGCCCGTATCTGTGAACAGTCGTCGTGGCTTCCTGCATTACTTAAAGTATGAATACAGCATTCACGGAGCCGGCTTTAGCTATACTGAGAAGCAGCTGGATCGAGTTGCCAACAGAATTAGAACAAATATCCAAGACTTTAGATCGAAGCAATAACTGAAGCTAGCCTGTGCTAGCTTCTAGTTACTACGATTGTTCAATGAGTCTTTTATAGCAGAGGCTCTGTTGGTAAGAGATCTCTTTCAAGCTCTTGTAATCAGAAAGACTCTCATCTTGGTTAGAATTATCGATGTCTGCCAAGTTTGTTATGATAGGTAGACCACACGCGGCATACTCGTTACGCTTTGTTGGGGATGCGACTCGGTTTATCACATTGTCGTCTCGAATTAAGAGACCGTAATCCGCAGCGTTTAAGAAGTGCGGTACGTTTTTGTAATCACTCGAAGTAACAGTAATATGTGGATTTTTTATGCTCAGGTCTTGAAGCATCTCTCTTACGGAGTCTGGCTCTGTCGTGACTACTAGTAATCTAAGCTCATCGTTCTTTTGCGATTTATTATCAAATGCTGTCAAGATGCTATCTAACTTTTGCCATGATGCGGTATTACCTACGTAGCAGTAAACTTTATTCTCTCTTGCGTAACCTAGCTCTTGCCTTTTCTTTTCTCTCTTTACATCATCTTGGAAAAAGAGTTCATCGTTAACTATGGTTGGGTAAACTTCTGAAGAAAAGGTTTCGCAACGATATTTTTTTCGATAATGCTTTTCCATATTGGAGCTTACAAAAAAGAATTGCTCTATATGCTTGAATAAATATGATTCAACATGATCGGCGAGTTTGGAGTACACGCTAGATAGTGGGATATTGAGTGATTGAAACTCTTCAGGAACGACGCCTCTAATATCACTTATAACTGGCTTACTAATACGGTATTTCTTACATACTAACAGTGTAAATAAAGTACCAATATGGCCGCGACAATGAATGATATCTGCTTGTTCAAACAGCGATGGCTGGTTAAATCCCATCACGGCGATCTTCTGAGAGAGCATGCTAAAAAATTTAGGGAGCTTTTTAAATTTTTCAAGCTTGTAGTTTGCATCTGGCAAACCAGGCAAAGACATCTCACTAGGCTTACATAAAGCGAGTAAAGTAACATCATATTGCTTTGAATGTTTATTACAGAGTGTATGTACTTGGCTTTCGAAGACGGACAGGCTTCTAAAGCTGTCTGATACATAGAGCAGTTTTTTCATTATACTCGCCTTACCAAATGCCTTTTGTATCTACTGTATAAACAGAAGGGGCGGATATAGATTTGAATTCTTTGTGATCCACAAGAAGGACATGAATATCTGCATTATCTACCGCTTCTTCTGTGCTAACTAAGTTAACGTTGTTTAATGAGAGCTCATCTATGTTTGGCTCTACAGCGATAACTTTACCAGCATGGTGTAGGGCAATATGTTTGGTGATCTCTAGAGCTGGGCTTTCTCGGAGATCGTCAATATCAGGTTTAAATGCTAATCCATAGCACGCAATAGTAGTATCACTTGTGCTCATACTTGGATTTGCTTGTAAGAAATCGGCGACTGCTATTTTAACCTTATCGATAACCCATTGTGGTTTGCGGTCGTTAACTTGCCTAGCAGTATGAATTAGCTGAGCTTGTTCTGGTGTTTTCGCTACGATAAACCATGGGTCGACAGCGATGCAGTGCCCACCAACGCCAGGGCCCGGCTGTAATATGTTTACTCGAGGGTGGCGATTCGCAAGCGCGATGAGTTCCCAAACGTTGATATCAAGCCTATCGCAAATAACGGACAGCTCATTGGCGAAAGCGATTTGAATGTCTCGGCTACTGTTCTCGGTCAGTTTAGCCATTTCAGCGGTTCTTGCATTTGTGGTTACGCATTCACCTTGCACAAATGTCTTGTATAGCTCAATGCTTCTCTCTGAGCACCTTTGAGTCATACCGCCAATTACGCGATCATTTTCAACCAGCTCTCGTACCACTTTACCCGGTAGCACTCGTTCAGGGCAATGCGCAATATTAATGTCCGCATCTTCACCACTTTGTTGAGGAAAGCTCAAGTCATGACGAGCCTCAGCCAGCCATGCTGCCATTTGCTCTGTTGCTCCGACAGGGGAAGTGGACTCAAGGATAACCAAGTCCCCTTTCTTGAGAATAGGTGCAATCGCAAGACTTGCTGCTTTTATATAGCTCAAATCTGGCTCGGGTATACCATCGCTTGAAGTGCCTTTAAACGGCGTAGGAACAGCGATTAGAAAAGCATCAGCCGGTTGAGCTGATGTCGACGCAGTCAAAAAGCCTTCTGTGACAGCAGCTTGAACTAACATATCAAGGTCAGGCTCTACGATATGAATCTTGCCACTGTTTATTGTATTTACGGCGTTCTCACTCACATCAACGCCGATAACTTTTTTCTTTCTAGAAGCGAACATTGCTGCTGTTGGCAAGCCAATGTAGCCTAAACCAATAACAGAAACTGTTTCAAATGACATGGTGTACCTACTATGATTTCTTTAATTCTTGGATGATACGTTGGCAAGCTTTACCGTCGCCATATGGGTTATGAGCTTTGCTCATCTTCTCATAGGCTTTAGTGTCAGTAAGTAATTGGCTTACTTCAGCGACGATTTTTTCCGTACCAGTTCCCACTAGTTTTACGGTGCCAGCAGCAACAGCCTCAGGTCTCTCGGTTGTGTTCCTCATCACTAGAACCGGCTTGCCTAATGAGGGAGCCTCTTCTTGGATACCACCAGAATCAGTCAGGATGATATCTGAACGCTGCATTAAGTATAGAAACGGTAAGTATTGCTGAGGTTCGATTAAATGGACATTGTTAACACTTGAGAGCAATCTATTTACGGGCTCTCGTACGTTTGGGTTTAAATGGACCGGATATACAATTTGAGATTGTGGAAAGTCCGTCGCCAACTGATGTAGCGCTTGGCAAATTTGCTCAAACCCTTGGCCGAAGTTTTCACGTCGATGACCTGTAACAAGGATTAACTTACGGTCTGCATCCAAAAATGAAAAATGCGCCTCAAATTTCTGTTGTAGAGACTGTTCACTGTCGATTTTGTTGATGGCTAGATGCAACGCATCGATTACGGTATTACCCGTTACTACAATCTTGTCGGGGGAGTAACCCTCTTCCACGAGGTTATTTCGAGAGTTGGTTGTGGGAGCGAAATGGAAATGCGCAAGAGCTCCGGTTAGCTTTCGATTTGCTTCTTCTGGCCAAGGAGAATATATATTTCCAGTCCTTAAACCCGCTTCCACGTGGCCAATCGCAATCTGCTCATAGTAGGCGGCAAGGCTTGTCGCAAAGGTTGTGGCGGTATCGCCGTGTACTAAGACAACATCAGGTTGAAACTCTTGGAGTACAGGCTTGATTTTTAGTAGAACTTGGGCCGTGACATCATTTAAAGTTTGGCCCGATTTCATCAAGTTAAGATCGTAATCTGGCTCTATATCGAAAATGTCGAGCACTTGATCAAGCATCTCACGATGTTGTGCAGTTACACATACTCTAGATTCAATATCGTCATCAGCTTCTAATGCTTTGACAAGTGGCACCATTTTTATTGCTTCTGGTCGAGTGCCAAATACGGTAAGGACTTTTTTACGAGCCATAGAATTGTATCCCAGTTAGAGTGAGTTCATGCCACTGTTTGGCTACCAGTGTTTAGGGGCGAACTTCGAAAAGTTGCTAGATTTTAACTTATAGTAAAGTAGTGAACTAGAGTAGAACACTTAACTCGACTACTTCGCACCAAACCCCGTCATCATCGTCTTAAGAGTTTTAAGCACAATATTCATATCTAGCCAGAAAGATAAATGTTTAATGTAGTACAAATCATGGGCTAGCTTTTCACGCGTAGAGTCAGTGTCATCAGCGTAACCTTGCACCGTTTGCGCCCAACCTGTAATACCCGGTTTTACCATGTGGCGATAGCCATAAAATGGAATCTCTTTTTCAAACTGTTTTACAAAGCTTTCTTGCTCCGGACGAGGGCCGATCAAAGACATTTCTCCCTTAAGCACGTTGAAAAACTGTGGGAGCTCATCAATCCGAACCTTTCGAATTACCTTTCCGACTTTAGTGACTCGAGACTGTTCTTCTGTCGCAAATTTATCTTCCGCACCAGCTTGTTTCACTGTCATGCTTCTGAATTTGTAGATCTTAAATACCTTGCCACCTTGACCTACGCGCTCCTGAATGAACATGGCTGGTCCTGGGTTTTCTATTTTTATTAATAGCGCGGTGATTGCCATTACGGGTAACGTAATCGGAAAACTAATGATGATAAGTGCAGATTCCCAAGCTCGTTTTACATTGTGATAAATGGGATTGGGTACGAGAGAGCCTATTGCGTTCTCGGATAGGTGACTTGTTTGAACTTTACCCTCAATCATTTCTCTGATGCTTTCCGAATGAAAAACAGGAATATTGTTGATACTGCAATCCGCAACAAACTTTTCTTGTTCAGGAGTCAGCTTATTGTGTAGATCGACCACAAGGCCATCTTCTACATCTGCCATGGTAAGAGGGTCACTAAGTGTCGTTAAATGAATTCGAGTATGTTGACTGTCTAAGCTGTCGATATCGAAGTTATTGATAGCACCAAGGTTTAACTTTGTATTCTCTTTTCTATAGACGGCAGAAAAGTACATCCACATCAAATGCATGCAAAAGGCGTAAATGAGAATTTCTCGAGAGTAATCGATCCGAAGTAAGAGGATAAGCACCATAGCACAAGCGTAGACTGATGCGAGAACGGGCAAGATGTAGTACTTACGGTCGACGAGTAAATAATTAGTAATTTTGGGAATAGTTACAGAGGTAGCAACATAAGCACAGCTTACCAGCCAAAAGCTATTAATGACGGTGACAGGTAGGCTTGCTCTAAACCCTGTAATCAGATGAAGCAAAAAAATGGTACCGAAGATACCGATAGAATGGCAAACCATCGAGTTCTGTAGCAGTTTTCTCACGTTACATTACCTAAAAAAATTCGAACGCCGATGGTAACATACTCTGCAATTTTGTAGTGAAAATAACGTAAAATTGACCTCAATCCGTAACAAGCCAGAGATACCCACTGCTTAGTCTACAGCGAGTGGTTTACCATAGTTTGCTTTTATTTAGATCAAGCGCACTTAAAAATAGAGTATTAATTCCAATTTTATCAATGGTGCAATTAAGTAATAGATTGTTTTTTATCTCAGCCATTATTTTCGGTATACTCAGCACATTTGTGGGATTACCCCGACAGCTTGGATGTCTACCTATTTGCCTTTGGGAGCTAAACCCAAGGGCGGTAGCGTGTCATTTTCTCGAACTATACTAATCCTACGTAATTCTTCTCTTCATAGAAAATAGAATGATGTCTAGAAAAAAAATTCTTACGGTATTTGGTACTCGCCCTGAAGCTATCAAAATGGCACCTCTTGTTCACGCTCTTGAAAATGACCAACGATTTGATGCAAAGTGTTGTGTTACTGCTCAGCACCGAGAGATGCTTGATCAAGTGCTTGAACTGTTTGAGATCAAACCAGATTATGATTTGAACTTGATGAAGTCAGGGCAATCACTAAATGACGTAACTGCACGTATTTTGTTAGAGCTCAAACCTGTTTTGCAAGAATTTAAGCCTGATGTGGTACTTGTTCATGGTGATACGGCCACTACTTTTGCCGCTAGCCTTGCAGCTTACTACGAGCAAATTGAAGTTGGCCATGTAGAAGCGGGGTTACGCACTGGTAACATCTATTCGCCTTGGCCGGAAGAGGCAAACCGCAAGTTAACTGGTGCACTTACTAAGTATCATTTTGCGCCAACCGACACCTCTCAAAGTAACCTACTTAAAGAAAACACTAATCCAGCGGATATTTGTATCACCGGTAACACAGTTATCGATGCATTACTGATGGTGAAAGACAAAATCGACAATGATGCAGCACTGAACGAGCAACTAGCGGCTCAGTTCCCAATGCTAAAAGAAGATAAAAAGTTGATTTTGGTCACTGGACATCGCCGCGAAAGTTTTGGCGGTGGATTCGAGCGTATTTGTGAAGCACTGGCACGTATAGCAAAAGACAACCCTGCTGCGCAAATCCTATACCCAGTTCACTTGAACCCAAACGTAAGAGAGCCGGTAAATCGCATTCTATCCGGCGTGGATAACGTGCATCTTATCGAGCCTCAGCAATACCTTCCTTTTATTTACTTGATGAGCCGTGCGCACATTATTCTTACCGATTCTGGCGGTATTCAAGAAGAGGCGCCTTCACTAGGTAAGCCAGTGTTGGTAATGCGTGACACCACAGAAAGGCCAGAAGCTGTTGCAGCTGGCACCGTGAAACTAGTGGGAACAGATGTCGACAAGATCGTCTCAGGCTTAGAAGTGTTGTTAAAAGATGAAGAGGCTTATAAAGCAATGAGCTTCGCGCACAACCCTTACGGTGACGGCCTAGCATGCCAAAGAATTTTAGACGAATTAGCAAAATAACAACCTCAGGAAATGAAAATGTCTTTTGAAACAATCTCAGTTGTTGGTTTAGGTTACATTGGTTTACCTACTGCCGCGATGTTCGCTTCTCGTAAAAAGAAAGTGATTGGTGTAGATGTAAACCAACACGCAGTGGATACCATCAACCAAGGTAAAATCCATATTGTAGAACCTGATCTTGATATGATCGTCCAAGCAGCGGTTACAGAAGGCTACCTTAAAGCAACCACTACCCCAGAACCAGCGGATGCCTTTTTGATTGCCGTTCCAACCCCGTTCTTACCTTGTGAAGAGGGCGAAGTACCAGCACCAGACTTGTCTTACATAGAAGCAGCAAGCAAAGCTATTGCCCCTGTGCTAAAAAAAGGCGATTTAGTAATTCTAGAATCTACTTCTCCTGTCGGTGCGACAGAGCAAATGGCGGCTTGGTTAGCAGAAGCTCGCTTGGATCTGACTTTCCCACAAACGCACGGTGATAATGCGGATGTTAACGTTGCGCACTGTCCAGAGCGCGTACTACCGGGGCATGTTGTTCGCGAGCTAGTAGAAAACGACCGCGTTATTGGCGGTATGTCGACTCGTTGTTCAGAACGCTCTGTTGAATTGTATAAAACCTTTGTTTTAGGTGAGTGTGTGGTGACCAATGCTCGCACAGCAGAAATGGCGAAGCTAACCGAAAACAGCTCTCGCGATGTACAAATTGCCTTTGCTAACGAGCTATCTATCATCTGTGACAAGTTAGACATCAATGTATGGGAGTTGATTGCACTCGCGAACCGTCACCCACGAGTAAACATCCTTCAACCTGGTCCTGGCGTAGGCGGTCATTGTATCGCGGTAGACCCTTGGTTCATCGTGTCTAAAACGCCAGAAGAGGCACAAATTATCCACACCGCACGTAAAGTGAATGATGGCAAACCAGAGTGGGTGATCAACAAAGTTAAACTGGCGATTGTAGACTTCTTGCAAGCTAACCCAAATAAAACTGCACGAGAAGTCACCGTTGCTTGTTATGGCTTAGCATTCAAACCGGATATTGATGATTTGCGTGAGAGTCCAGCACTGGCGATTACACGAAAAATTGCAGAAATGCATACTGGGCGCGTGATTGCTGTTGAACCGAATATTATTCGCCTTCCCCAGTGCATTGGCTGCGTGGAGTTAGTCGATTTAGAGTTTGCTAGAAAAGAAGCCGACATTAATGTTGTCTTAGTAGCTCATCAAAATTTTGTGAATAGAATTGAAGTAAAAGAAAACTGGTTGAACATGACCAGCTTGTAGTTAGTTTATTAAGGTGTGTAATGATAGGTTTGTTATTTAATAAAACGATATTGAGGTTTTCAACGTTAAGGAGTTTATCAAATCATACTAATTTTTTTATTAGATTTCTATTTAGTAACTATATATAGGTTAACTCAGTATGATAATTGCTCTTCAATATCTTTATCAGCCAAAATTGATGACAGTGTTTACTTCCCACCATGATATTAAAAGTAATATTTATCTCAGGTTCTTCTGTAATCGGGAGGAATGTAGTTATATTT